>CAIMXF010000319.1 GCA_903845345.1 uncultured beta proteobacterium | reverse complement strand
TTCGATGTCGCGCACCAGGCCGGCGCCGTCGGTGTTGTCGCCGAGCCAGCCGTCGGCCTCGAACACGATCGTGTTGACGGCCTCCGCCCGGCGCGCGCGGTCGCTCAGGCGTGCGCATGCGGCGAAGGCCTCGCCCTTGAACGGCACGGTGACGTTGCAGCCGCGCGCGCCGGCGTCGGCGAACGCGCGCAGCGTGGCGGCGAACTGGTCGAGCGGCGACTCGAGGCGCGTGTAGTCCACCGCGTGGCCTGCGGCCGCGGCGAAGCGCGCGTGGATCTGGGGCGAGCGGCTGTGGGCGACGGGGTTGCCGACGACGGCCAGGCGAACCGGATGGGCGGCGCTGCTCACGAGTCAGCCTCCGCTGTTGGTCATCGTGGCCTGCATGCCATCGGCCTTCGTGAAGCGGAAGCGCGAGGTCACGACGATCTGGTCGGCCTTGGCCTTCATGTCGTCGCTGAAGTTGCCGAACGGCGCCGCGGCGTTGGCGATCGCCAGCGCACGCTGGTCGAGGAAGCGCGAGTTGGAACTGTGCACGACCTCCGACTCGACGATGCGGCCGCGCGCGTCGATCGTGAGGTTGACCGTCAGCTCGCCGTACAGCTTGTGGCCGTTGAGCGTCGGGAAGTTGATGGTGCCGCGGTCCTCGATCTTGTGGCGCAGCTTGTCGTAGTAGATCGCGTAGACCTCTTCGCGCGTTGCCGGGCTGATGTAGCGCCGGCGCGGACGCGCGTTCTGCTCGTTGATCTGCTTCTCGATCTCGGCGAGCAGGCGCAGCTTCTGCTGGCGCTTCTCCTCCTGCTCGCGCTCGGCCGGCGACACCGACACCTTGCGCGGATCGGGCACCGGCATCGCGGCGATCTCGCGCCGGATCTGCGTGAGGATCTGCTGCTGCTGCTCCTGCATGCGCTCGATGGTGCGCGACGCGTCGGAGTCCTCGTCGCCGATCAGCTGGTTGGGCGACGGCGGCAGCGGCGACGTGGCGATGCCGGCCTCGGCCTCGCCGCCGCCGGCGAGGTTGGCCTGCGCGATGGCCTGCGCCTTGGTGGGCGCCTCGGTGGTGCGCGCGTTGACCAGGATGACTTCGAGCGGCGTGTCCTGGAACACGCGCGTGAAGTCGATCGGCCCGTAGATCCACGCCCACAACAGCACGGCGCCGGGCACCACGCCCGCATGGAAGACGGCGGAGACGATCAGCCCCAGCTGCAGCCCGCGCGGCCGCCAGCGGCGGATGCGCACCATCAGCGGCTCGGGCGCGAACATCTCGCGAGGCTTCGGGGGCTTGAAGTTCTTGTCCATGCGTGAACGGATGGGTCGGACGGTCTCAGGCCGGCGTGGCCGCGCCTTCGGCGGGCGGCGTCTCTTCGTCGACGTCGATGGCCAGCGTCAGCGGACCGGCTCCGGCTTCCTCGACGTCGTCGGCTTCTTCGGCCGCGTCGGCAGCGGGCTCGTCGTCATCGAGCCTGGCGAGCAGACGGGCGTGCAGGTCGAGCGTGAGCAGGTCGACGCCGTCGACGCGCACGCGCACGTGCGTCCCGCGCGCGAGTCCGTCGCAGCCCGCGGCCTTGAAGACCAGCGGCAGCGTGTCGGCGCGCACCAGGCCGTCCTTCAGCACGGTCGCGTCGAGCTCGGTGACCTCGTTCTGCTGCAGCCAGCGCAGCGTCCAGAAGCGTTCGATGCCGGTCTGGAAGCTGTTGTACGCGGCGTAGGCGGTGTCGAAGCTGGAGATGATCGAGAACAGCGTCGCGTCCTTGGGCTTGAACGGGGCCGACAGCGGCGCCATCGGCCCGTGGCGCACGCACGAGATGATCTGCCACTGGTTGACGAGATCGACGTAGCGGCGCAGCGGCGACGTCGACCAGGTGTACTGCGCCACGCCCATGCCGGCATGCGGCGCGGGGCGCACGCCCATGCGCACCTTCACGCCCGGCGCCATGCTGGCCTGGCTGCGGTAGATGCCCGGCACGCCCATCTCGGCGATCCAGCCGCCCCAGGTGCTGTTGGCCAGGATCATCGCCTCGGAGACGATGAGATCGAGCGGCGCGCCGCGGCGGCGCTCGCTGATGGTGACCTTCTCGTCGCCCCTGGGCTCCGCCGTCGGCGACGTGCCGTCGGGGGTCTCGAGGCGGAAGTTGTAGTCGGGTCGGTTGAAGTTCTCCGGCTTGCCGCGCGCGACTTCGCGCAGCGCCTTCAGGTGGCGCGCCAGGCGGAACGTGAACGCGAGTTCGCTGGCGAACGGATAGTCGGCCGGCGCGGCGCCGATGAGCGAATCTTCGGTGACGACCGCGTCGAGCTTGTCGTGGCGCAGGTTGGCCGCGATCGGGACGAGCTCCAGCTTCGTCTCGCTCGACTTGATCTCGAGCGTGGCCTCGTCGAACGTGACGTACAGGCTCAACGCCGGGCAATCGCGGCCTTCGGCCAGCGTGTATTTCTCGACGATGCTGTCGGGCAGCATCGTGATCTTCCAGCCCGGCATGTAGACCGTGGACAGGCGGTCGCGCGCGACCTTGTCGATGGGCGAGTCCGGCAGGATCGCGAGGCCCGGCGCGGCGATGTGCACGCCGAACACGACCGCGCCCGAGCCGAGGCCGCGCACGGACAGCGCGTCGTCGATCTCCGTCGTCTGCGAGTCGTCGATCGAGAACGCGGCGACGTCGGCGCGCGGCAGGTCGTCCTTGATCGCGGGCGCCTCGAGCGGCGGGAAGCCGGTGCCCTTGGTCAGCTCCTCGAACAGGAAGCGCCGCCAGTGGAACTGGTATGGGCTGGAGATGGCGCCGGCGGCCTTGAGCAGGTCGAGCGGCGAGCGCTGCGCCCGCCTGGACGCCTCGACCACGGCCTTGTACTCGGCCGCGTTCTTGTCGGGGCGGAACAGGATCTTGTAGAGCTGGTCGCGCACGGGCTGCGGCGTCTGGCCGGCCACCAGCTCGGTGGCCCATTCCTGGATCTGCAGCGCCTGCAGCCGCTTGCGTTCGATGCCCAGCAGCGCGGCCTTGACCGTTTCCTCGGGCGCCTTGCGGAACACGCCCTTGGCCATGCGCCGGAAGTAGTGCGGCGCCTCGAACAGGCGGAACAGCGCGGCCGCCTGCTGCACCGGGCCGGCCGACTTGTCGAAATAGTCGCGCGCCAGGTCGGCGAAGCCGAACTCGCCGTCGCTGGCGAATTCCCAGGCCAGGTCGAGGTCGATCTCGCGTGCGAGCGCCTGGCCCTGCGCGAGCAGTTCCGCGGGCTGCGGCTTGTCGAAGCGCAGGAGCACGTGCGAGGTCTTGACCTTCACACGCTTGCCGGAGTCGAGTTCCACCTGGATCGAGCTGTCCGCCTCGGACATCACCCGTCCGGCGAGGAACTTGCCGGAGTCATCGAAGAGAGCGTAATTCACCGGGCGATTGT
>CAIMXF010000318.1 GCA_903845345.1 uncultured beta proteobacterium | reverse complement strand
GGCGGCGCCCATCGCGACCCGAAGGCGATGGCCTCGAGCCTGAAGCGCGCGCTGGGCGACGCCCTGCGCCAGGTGGCCGACCTCAAGCCGAAGGAACTGCTGGCGCGCCGCCAGGAGCGCCTGATGGCCTACGGCCGCTTCGCCGACACCACCGACCGCTAGAGGATCCTGTGAACGAGCCCGGCGCGCCCGCTCGTTCCTCCAAGACACGCCCGCTCTGCGTTGCAAGTGC
Source organism: uncultured beta proteobacterium (assembly GCA_903845345.1). Lineage (GTDB taxonomy): Bacteria > Pseudomonadota > Gammaproteobacteria > Burkholderiales > Burkholderiaceae_C > Scleromatobacter. The sequence goes on along the minus strand of CAIMXF010000318.1, from coordinate 3,039 downwards.
TCGCCGGGATAACCACCCCGGCTGTGCTGTGCGCCTTGATCGGACGCGTTTTGGCGGCCCGCTCGGGCACGCCTTGCTCATTCGCAGGCTCCCGTGAGCGACCGGCGTCCCGTCGTTGCGGTGGCCTGCAGCGGGGGACGCGATTCGGTCGCCTTGCTGCACGCGACCTTGCGCGCCGGGCACGCGCTCGGCGCGGGCGTCGTCGCGCTGCACGTCCACCACGGCCTGATGGCCGATGCCGATCGCTGGGCCCGCGAGCTGCAGGCGCTGTGCGAGCGCTGGAACGTCGGCTTCGACTGCGAACGGCTGTCGGGCCCGCCCGCGGCCGGCGAGAGCGTCGAGGCGTGGGCGCGGCGTGAGCGCTATCGGGCGCTGGCGCGCATGGCGCGCGCCGCGGGCGCGAGCGTCGTGCTGCTGGGCCACCACCTGCACGACCAGGCCGAGACGGTGCTGTTGCAGGCGCTGCGCGGCGCCGGTCCGGCGGGGCTGGCCGCAATGCCGCGCGTCGTCGAGCGCGATGGCCTGACCTGGGCGCGGCCGTGGATCGCGCGAACGGGCGCCGAGATCGATGCGTACGTGGCGTCGCTCGCCGTCGATGTCGCGCTCGATCCGAGCAACGCCGACCCGCGTTTCGCGCGCAGCCGCCTGCGCGCGCAGGTGATGCCGGCGTTGCGCGAGGCCTTTCCGGAAGCCGACGCCGCCCTGGCCGCGGTGGCGCGGCGCGCGGGCGAGGCGAGGGCGTTGCTGGACGAGGTCGCCGCGGAAGACCTGCAACGGATCGGCGCCGCCGCCACGCTGCCGTTGGCGGCGTGGCGCACCCTGTCGGCTGCGCGCCGCATGAACGTGCTGCGGGCCTGGCTCGCGCAGGCGCTGGCCGGCCCGGTGCCGCAATCGCTGCTCGACCGCCTGCTCGCCGAGACCGTCGACGATGCGCCGCGGCGCTGGCCCGTCGACGGCGGGCGCTTGTTGCGTTCCTGGCGTGGGGCGCTGGCCGTCGTCGCGCCCGCGCGGGCGCGCGTCACGCCTACGCGCGTGCCTGCCGGGACGGGCGGCTCGCTGTCCCTGTTGCGCTGCGACCGCTACGCGATGGCGGGCTGGGACGGCACGCTCGAAGTGTTCGCGGCCGCGCAGCGCGGCGTCGCGCCGCATCGGCTTGCGCAAGTCGTGGCGCGCGTTCGCGCAGGCGGCGAACAGTTCCAGCTGCAGCCCGCCGGCGTTGCGCGCAGCCTGAAGAAGCAGTTCCAGGCCCTCGGCGTGCCGTCGGAAGGCCGCGATGGCCCGCTGCTGTTCGACGCCGCCGGAACGCTGCTGTTCGTGCCGGGACTGGGCATCGACGCGCGCGCCTGGGCGCCGGCGGGCGCGCCGCAGTGGGCCCTGCGCTGGCATCCTGCGACCGATGCAGCTGCGCCCGGGGCGAAGGCTGAACCTGTCTAGGCAAGTTGCGTTCGTTCCGCAAGAAGTCGGGCTCCACGACCCGCGAACCGGCCTGGCCCGGGAAAACCCCCGTCCGCACGCTAGACTCACGGGTTTGGGTGGCCAGGCCGCATGAGCCTGTCCCGGTACCGGGCGTTTCAGACCATGGCATTGATAGTTCACAAGTACGGCGGCACCTCGATGGGTTCGACGGAGCGGATTCGCAACGTCGCCAAACGCGTCGCGAAATGGGTGCGCGCCGGGCACCAACTGGTCGTCGTGCCGTCGGCGATGAGCGGCGAGACCAACCGCCTGCTGGGCCTGGCCAAGGAGCTGTTCCCGGGCGTGAACACGCCGGCGTCCGACCGCGAACTCGACATGATCGCCTCCACCGGCGAGCAGGTGTCGGTGGGCCTGCTGTCGCTGGCGCTGCAGGCCGAGGGCGTGGAGGCCGTGAGCTACACCGGCTGGCAGGTGCCCGTGAAGACGGATTCGTCGTACACCAAGGCGCGCATCGAGAGCATCGACGACGTCCGCGTGCGCGCCGATCTCGCTGCCGGCAAGGTCGTCGTCATCACCGGCTTCCAGGGCATCGACGAGGCCGGCCACATCACCACGCTGGGCCGCGGCGGCTCCGACACCTCGGCCGTGGCGATCGCCGCCGCGATGAAGGCCGCCGAGTGCCTGATCTACACCGACGTCGACGGCGTCTACACCACCGACCCGCGCGTCGTGCCCGAAGCGCGCCGCCTGCAGACCATCTCGTTCGAGGAAATGCTCGAGATGGCCAGCCTGGGCTCCAAGGTGCTGCAGATCCGCTCGGTGGAGTTCGCGGGCAAGTACCGCGTGCCGCTGCGCGTGCTCTCCAGCTTCACGGACTGGAACATCGACATCGACGAAGAGGCCCGCTCGGGCACGCTGATCACTTTCGAGGAAGACGTCAACATGGAACAAGCAGTCGTTTCCGGCATCGCGTTCAACCGCGACGAGGCCAAGGTCACCGTGATGGGCGTCCCCGACAAGCCGGGCATCGCCTACCAGATCCTGGGCGAGGTGGCCGAGGCCAACATCGACGTCGACGTCATCATCCAGAACGTCTCGCACGACGGCAAGACCGACTTCTCGTTCACCGTGCACCGCAACGACTACGCGCGCACGATGGACCTGCTCAAGAACAAGGTGGCCCCGGCCACCGGCGCAGCCACGGTGCTGGGCGACCCGAAGATCTGCAAGGTTTCGATCGTGGGCATCGGCATGCGCAGCCACGTGGGCGTGGCCTCGAAGATGTTCCGCACGCTGAGCGAGGAGGGCATCAACATCATGATGATCACCACCAGCGAGATCAAGACCAGCGTGGTGATCGACGAGAAGTACATGGAGCTCGCCGTGCGCGCCCTGCACAAGGCCTTCGAGCTCGAGGATCCGGTGCTGCAGGGGGACGATCAGGGCTGATTTCCAGGCTAGAATGCCAGCTTGGATTGGAGACGTGACCGAGTGGCCGAAGGTGCTCCCCTGCTAAGGGAGTATGCGGTGATGAGCTGCATCAAGGGTTCGAATCCCTTCGTCTCCGCCAGCCGACCAGCAAAAACGGGCCCTTGCGGCCCGTTTTTCGTTTCCCGCATTCTG
>CAIMXF010000317.1 GCA_903845345.1 uncultured beta proteobacterium | reverse complement strand
CGCACCATGTCCCTCACCGCCCTGCTCTCCGTTTCCGACAAGACCGGCATCGTCGACTTCGCCCGCACGCTGCATGAAAGCGGCGTGAAGCTGCTGTCGACCGGCGGCACCGCGAAGCTGCTGGCCGAGAACGGCCTGCCCGTGACCGAGGTCTCGGAGATCACCGGCTTTCCCGAGATGCTCGACGGCCGCGTGAAGACGCTGCACCCGCGCGTGCACGGCGGCCTGCTGGCGCGCCGCGACGTGCCCGAGCACATGGCCGCGCTCAAGGAACACGGCATCGGCACGATCGACCTGCTCATCATCAACCTGTACCCGTTCGCCAAGGCCACCGCCAACCCGAACTGCACGCTGGAGGACGCGATCGAGAACATCGACATCGGCGGCCCCGCGATGCTGCGCGCCGCGGCCAAGAACTGGCAGGACGTCGCCGTGGTGATCGATCCTTCCGACTACCCGCAGGTCCTCGCCGAACTCAAGTCCTCCGAAGGCCTTCGGAAGAAGACCAAGTTCGCGCTCGCCAAGAAGGTGTTCGCGCACACGGCCGCCTACGACGGCATGATCACCAACTACCTGACCGCGCTGGAAGACGGGGCTGAAAACCAGGACACCGAAGTACCGAAGCGCGGCGACTACCCCGCCACCTTCACGCTGCAGCTCACCAAGGTGCAGGACATGCGCTACGGCGAGAACCCGCACCAGGGCGCCGCGTTCTACCGCGACGCGCAGCCCGCGCCGGGCACGCTGGCCGGCTGGCACCAGCTGCAGGGCAAGGAGCTGTCGTTCAACAACATTGCCGACTCCGACGCGGCGTGGGAATGCGTCAAGACCTTCGACGTGCCGGCCTGCGTGATCGTCAAGCACGCCAACCCGTGCGGCGTGGCGATCGGCGCCAACGTGGCCGAGGCCTATTCCAAGGCGTTCAAGACCGACCCGACGTCGGCCTTCGGCGGCATCATCGCCTTCAACCGCACGCTGGACGGCGCGGCCGCCGAGGCCGTCGTGCGCCAGTTCGTCGAGGTCGTGATCGCGCCGTCGGTCACGCCGGAAGCGCGCACGATCTTCGCCGCGAAGCAGAACGTGCGCGTCCTCGAAGTCGCCCTGCCCGAAGGTGCGCACGCGATGAACGCGGTCGACTTCAAGCGCGTCGGCGGCGGCGTGCTGCTGCAGTCGTCGGACTCGCGCAACGTCGCGCCATCCGAACTGAAGATCGTCACCAAGGTGCAACCGACACCTGAACAGATGGTCGACCTGATGTTCGCGTGGAAGGTCGCCAAGTTCGTCAAGAGCAACGCGATCGTGTTCTGCGCCAACGGCATGACCATGGGCGTGGGCGCCGGCCAGATGAGCCGCATCGACTCCGCGCGCATCGCCGGCATCAAGGCCGAGAACGCCGGCCTCACGCTCAAGGGCACGGCCGTCGCCAGCGACGCCTTCTTCCCGTTCCGCGACGGCCTCGACGTCGTCTGCGACGCCGGCGCCACCTGCGTGATCCAGCCGGGCGGCTCGATGCGCGACGACGAGGTGATCAACGCCGCCGACGAGCGCGGCATCGCGATGGTGCTGACGGGCACGCGGCACTTCCGGCATTGATCGCGACGATTCCGCGCACGAAGGCCCGCCGCGCGCGGGCTTTCTTCATGGCGCGCGATCACGGGCTTCGCGGATCGGCGCGAAGGGCGGGATATTCACTTGAAGCGGATGCCTTGACGGCGCGCGTTGCCGTCGCCAGCCCGAACAGCGGACGCATCCAGCCGACGCGGCGCACGATCTCGAAGCTCGCGAAGCAGATCGCCACCGTCGCCGCGATCAGCAGCGGACCTTCGACCAGCGGGCGCAGTCCCAGCGGCTTCATGAAGTGCGCGAGCAGCACGATCGCCGTCTGGTGCACGATGTAGAACGGGAAGATCGCCTCGGTGAGGTAGCGACGCGCGCGCGAGTCCGCGGGGTTCCACTGGCGCGCGAAGCCGAGCGCGGCCACGATCGCGCACCACTGGTCGAGCGCATAGAACACGCGCTGGGCCTGGCGCAGCCAGTCAGGCGGCTCGATCTTGTCGTAGTGCGAGAAGTACGTCGTCACCACGGCCCAGCCGACGAGCGCCAGCGCGAGCGCGATCCAGCGCTGGCGGCGGATCTGCTCCCAAACGCCGGTCTCGCGCCCCAGCAGCAGGCCCAGCGCGAAGATGCTGAGGTACTCGGCGTGCAGGTACCAGTCGTCGACGAGGGCGTGGGTATCGGGAAAGCGAGCGACCAGTGCGATGCGGATCGCCGCGAGCCACGCCGCCGGCAGCGCGATGAGCCACGGACCGCGCAAGCGCGTCGCCACCGCAGCGCCGAATCGGTCAATCTGCCGCTGCGGGATCAGCTGCCACGCCAGCGCGGCGAGCATCGTGTAGCACCACAGGTAGGCGACGAACCACAGGTGGTTCCAGGTCGGGATGCGCAGGCAGTCCTCGCGGCAGAAGCCGTCGTAGCCCTGCGCGTACAGCGACATGAAATGCAGATACCCGTCGTTGTATCCAACCGCCTCGACCACCTGCGCCCAGGACTGCGGCGGCACGATCACCCAGAGCCCGAGCGCGAGCGGGATCAGCAACCGCTGCGTGCGCGAGCGCACGAAGCCGGCGGCCGACTTCGCGTGAAGAAAAGCGGTGGCGCAGCCGGAGACGAAGAACAGCAGGCTCAGCCGCCAGGGCGAGCTGAGCATCATCAGCGGCTCGATCGTGTGGGAGGCGAACGGCGACTTCACGTGCCAGCCCCAGGTCACGTAGTACATCCCGACGTGGAACAGGATCAGCACGCCGAAGGCGAGGATGCGCACCCAGTCGAGATCGAAGCGACGATCGGAGGAGGCCATGGCCGGCTCGCGGGAGTGGAGGTGTCGGCATCGTGTCCGGCCGGCCCGGGCGTTGCGAGCGGTTTGGGGCGAGCCGCATGTCGTGCGGGGCGAGCGGCACCGCTCAGCGCCTGAGCGCCGCCAGCCACTCGTCGCGATAGCGCCGCGACAGCCGGATGCAGCGTCCGGACGCCAGCCGCAGCTGCGCGTCGCCGCTGCCCAGCGGCTCCAGCGCCATCACGCGCGACGGCTGCACCGCGCACGAGCGGTGCACGCGCACGAACCCGCGCGCGGCCGGATGCGCGAGGAAGGACGCGAGCGTCGTGCGGTCGAGCCAGGTGGCCGTCGCCGAATGCAGCTCGATGTAGTTGTCGGCCGCGTTGACGCACTCGACCTCGGCCAGCAGCACGCGCCGCATCTCGCCGCGGTCGGCCACCAGCCAGTGGTCGGCCACCGGCTGCAGCGCGTGCAGCGCGGTGGTCAGGCGCTGGCGCTCGCGCGCGCGCTCGGGCGGCGCGAGGCGCGCGCGCAGGCGCGACACGCACGCGGCCAGGCGTTCGCGGGTGGTCGGCTTGAGCAGGTAGTCGACGGCGTTGAGGTCGAAGGCCTGCACGGCGTAGTCGTCGTACGCCGTCGCGAACGCCACCAGCACGTGCGCGGGCATCGCTGCGGCGATCTCCAGGCCGCTGCGGCCGGGCATCTGGATGTCCAGCAGCACGGCGTCGACGGCCTCGGGCTGCGCCTCGACGAAGGCCAGCGCCGCGGCGCCGTCGGCGGCCTCGCCGACCACGCGCACGTCGGCCTCGTCGGCCAGGAAGCGGCGCAGCTTGGCCAGCGCGGGCGCCTCGTCGTCGACCAGCAGCAGGTTCATGCCGCGTCCTGCGTGCGCGCGGGCAGCGTGACGCGCACCCGCGTGCGGCCGTCCTCGCGCTGCAGCGTGATGCCGGCGGCGTCGCCATGCAGCGTCGCGAGCCGGGCACGCGCGTTCGCGAGCCCGGTGCCGCCGGCCTGCGGCTCGATGGGCGCGTCGCCGGTGTCGACGACGTCGATGCGCAGCTGGCCGTCGACCACCTCGGCGACCACGTCGACCTCCGCGCCCGCCGCGCTGCGCGCCACGCCGTGCTTGACGGCGTTCTCCACCGGCGCCATCAGCAGCAGCGTCGGCACGATGCAGCGGCCGGCGGCCTCCGACACGGCGATGCGCGCGCGCAGGCGGTCGCCGAAACGCTGGTGCATGATGGACAGGAACGGCTCGACCCAGCGCATCTCCTGCGCCAGCGTGTGCTCGGCGACCCTGGCGGCGCTCATCGACTGGCGCAGCAGGTCGGCCAGCTCGGCGAGGATGCGGTCGGCGCGCTCGACGTCCTCGTGCATCACCGACGAGACCAGGTTGAGCGTGTTGAACAGGAAGTGCGGCTGCACCTGCTCCTGCAGCCGTTCCAGCCGCGCCTGCGCCAGGTGCGCGTTGAGACGCTCGACCTCGGCGGCCTGGCGCTGTTCGCGCAGGAAGGCGCGCCAGCCCATGGCGAGTCCCAGCACCAGGATGTAGGTGACGACGTCCTTGGTGCTCTCGTAGCCGAGCACCGCCCGAAGCGCGCCAGGATCGTACGCGATGCCCACCAGCGCGTAGACGGCATAGCGCATGCCGTACATCAGCGCCGAGTGCGCCAGCGAGAACGCCACCAGCCCCGCCAGGTAGGCCGCGATGCGCACGCCCACTGCGCGCGGCCGCGCCAGCAGGCGGTCGTTCAGACGGTAGACCGCCACGGCCAGGATGCCGGCCGTCGAACTGCCCGACATCTCCCACAGGAACGGCTCCCACGGATGCGGGCCGCCTCCGCGCACGTAGTGTTGCCACTCCGCCAGCGAGAAGAACAGGCCGATGCCCAGCCAGAAGGCCGCGTAGGCGGCCCACGGCATCGGGCGCCGGACGGCGCTCATGCGGCGCCCGGTGCGACGCGGGCGCACCTGCGCAAGCTGGATGGCCGGGCACGCGCGATGGTCAAGCGGAACTCCTCGAAGGCCGGGACGGCCTCGGCGCGCGATGTTAGCCGAGCGCCCGCAGCCTCTACACTGAGCGCCATGAACAAAGCCGACGCAATGGGCTTCGTGCTGGCGGCCGTCGCGCGGCTGATCACCGGCGCGCAAGGCCACTGGAAAGGCGTACCGCCCAAGGCGGAGCAACGCATCTATTTCGCCAACCACCAGAGCCATCTCGACTGGGTGCTGGTCTGGGCGACGCTGCCGGCCGACCTGCGCGTGCAGACGCGCCCCATCGCCGCCGCCGACTACTGGACGAAGACGCCGCTCAAGCACTGGATCACGCGCGAGGTGTTCCGCGCGGTGTACGTCGACCGCGAACGCAAGGAAGGCGGCCCCGATCCGCTGGCCCCGCTGATCGCCGCGCTGGAACAGGGCGACTCGCTGGTGATCTTCCCCGAGGGCACGCGCGGCAACACCGGCCTGCCGCAGGACTTCAAGAGCGGCATCTTCCGGCTGGCGCAGCAGTTCCCCGGCGTGCAGCTGATCCCGTGCTGGATCGACAACGTGCAGCGCGTGATGCCCAAGGGCGAAGTGGTGCCGGTGCCGATCCTGTGCACCGTCACGTTCGGCGCGCCGTGCAATCTCGCGGCGGACGAGCCCAAGGCCGACTTCCTCAGGCGCGCGCGCGACGCGGTGATCGCGCTCAAGCCGGGAGGCGCGACGTGAGCGACGCACGGCTGCCCGACGGCGCACGACCCGGAGCCGCTCGGCGCAGGGCATCCCGATGAACTATCTGCAATCGCTCTCGGCGACGCAGCAGGTCGGCCTGCTGTTCCTGATCCTGTTCGGCGGGCTGATGCTCGTTTCGGCCGCCGCGGTCTTCCTCGCGATGCGCGACAAGTCCGAGCAGAACGACCACGGCCTGACGAAATTCGCCGCGGACCTGCGTGCGACCTGGGTCGGCGCGATCGTGTTCTGGCTGGCGTGGGTGTCGGGCGCGACCGGCGCCACGATCCTGTTCGCGCTGTTCTCGTTCCTCGCGCTGCGCGAGTTCGTCACGCTGATGCAGACGCGGCGCGCCGACCACCGCAGCCTGCTGCTGGCGTTCTTCGTGGTGCTGCCCGTGCAGTACGTGCTGGCCGGCAGCCGCAGCTTCGACCTGTTCACCGTGTTCATCCCGGTCTACGTGTTCCTCGCGATTCCCGTGCTGAGCGCGCTCGGCGGCGACCCGCTGCGCTTCCTGGAGCGCAACGCGAAGATCCAGTGGGGCGTGATGGTGTGCGTGTTCGGGCTGTCGCATGCGCCGGCGCTGCTGCTGCTCGATTTCCCGCGCATGCACGACCGCGGCCCGTTCCTGGTGTTCTTCCTGGTCATCGTGACCGTCACCGCGCAGATGCTCGAGACCTTCATCAGCGGACACCTGCGCCGTCGACCGGTCGCGCGCCACATCGACCGCTCGTTCGGCCTGCAATCCTGGGCGCTCGCGTGCCTGGGCGCGGCCATCGTCGGCGGCCTGCTGTTCTGGATCACGCCGTTCAAGCTGCCGCAGGCGATGGTGATGGCGCTGATCGCCGGCGCGGCCGGCACGCTGGGCGAGTTCGTGATGACCGCGCTCAAGCGCGACGCCGGCGTCAACTACTGGGGCAACTCGGGCCAGGTGACCGGCGCGGTGGGCCTGCTCGACCGCGTCGCGCCGCTGTGCTTCGCGGCGCCGGTGTTCTTCCACTCGGTGCGCTGGTATTTCCAGCTCAGGAGCTGAGAAGCCATGATCCGCATCCTCGGCATCGACCCCGGCCTGCGCACGACGGGCTTCGGCGTGATCGAGTGCGACGGCCCGACGCTGCACTACGTGGCCAGCGGCACCATCAGCACCGTCAGGCACGAGGTGGGCGACCTGCCGGGCCGCATCAAGGTGCTGTTCGAGGGCGTGCGCGAGGTGGTGCAGCGCTACCAGCCGCAGCAGGCGGCCATGGAGATCGTGTTCGTCAACGTGAACCCGCAGAGCACGCTGCTGCTGGGCCAGGCGCGCGGCGCCGCGATGGCCGCACTCGTGTCGGCCGAGCTGCCCGTGTCCGAATACACCGCCGTGCAGATGAAGAAGGGCATCGTCGGCCACGGCCAGGCGAAGAAGGAACAGGTGCAGGAGATGGTCGCCCGACTGCTTGCGCTGCCCGGCCTGCCCGGCAAGGACGCCGCCGACGCGCTGGGCCTGGCCATCATGCACGCGCACGCGGGCCGCACGATGGCCGCGCTCGCCGCCGCCACCCCCCTGGCACGCAGGCAACACGCCCAATATCGCGGCGGTCGTACATACTGACACCTGAAATCCCCATTTCCAGAGATCCCATGGCCGACGCAACTCCCTACTTCGGAATCGCCCCCTTCGTGCTGGGCATGAGCCGCGACCTCGTGCGCGCCGCCGCCGGCAAGCCCGACTCCGTCGAGACCTCGAAGGACGACGAGGGCGGCGCGGTCGAGACCTGGTTCTACCAGGGCGGCGAGATCGAGCTCGAGTTCGAGGCCATGCCCGACTCCAAGCTCGAGTCGATCACCGCCTGGTCGCCCGAGATCACCGTCAACGGCGTGGCCATCATCGGCTGCGACCTGGCCGACCTGCCGCGCCTCGCGCGCGACGCCGACATCCACGACCTCGAGCTCACCGATGACTTCGCCGACTCCGGCCAGTGCTACCAGAGCGAGCAGCACGGCCTGATGCTGTGGGTGGCCAAGGACAAGGTCGTCAACCTGACGATCTTTCCGCGCTTCGACGACAGCGGCGAGGAGCCGCAGTGGCCGGAGTGAGCGGGGGGAGGTTGGAATCGACCGCGAGCCGACGTTCGCGAAAGGCTGCTTCCGAGGCCTTTGCTGGCGAAACCGGTCACCGTCGGAGACGCCGCCTGATGGCCTGGATCAGCCGCCCGACACTCACTTTTCGGGCGGCACGGCGGGCTTGCCGTCGGCAGGCTTCGGGACGTCGCCGATGACGGTCTTCAGCGGACAGAAGGAAAACGCGGGGCATTTCGCGCATCCAACGGCAAGGGCAACGGGGCAAAGCGTCATGACGGCTCCTTCTT
>CAIMXF010000316.1 GCA_903845345.1 uncultured beta proteobacterium | reverse complement strand
TTCGACGCCGGAAAGCACTACGCCGACTTCGACGCCAAGAGCGGCGACCACGTCGCCGAATACGGCATCGCGGCGCTGGTGGTGGGCGTCGCCGCGCACAAGCTCGGCTTCATCGCGCTCGCGCTGGCCTTCCTCGCGAAGTTCGCCAAGGTCATCGTCATCGGCCTGGCGGTCATGGGCGGCAGCGTGACGAAGTTCTTCAAGCGCAAGCCCAAGGGCATGCCGCTCGAACCCGTGCCCGCAGCGCCCGCGACGCCGGCGTTCGTCAACACGGTGGCCGAGCCGCCGGCGGCGCACGCGACGGCGCCGGTCGACCTCGACCTCGGCGACGGCGCGGCCCCGCCGCGATCGCCGCACGGCGCCTGAGGAGCCGCGCGTGCGCGAGTGGGTCTCACGCATCTCTCTTCTCGTCGTCGCCGGCCTGAAGTTCGGCAAGCTGTTCGGCACCGTCGGCACGATGCTGCTGTCGATCGGCCTGTATGCGCTGGCGTTCGGGTGGCGCTATGCGGTGGGCATCGTCGCGATGCTGCTCATCCACGAGATGGGCCACTACATCGCGGCGCGCCAGCGCGGCATGAACGTCGGGCTGCCCACCTTCATCCCGTTCGTGGGCGCGTGGGTCGAACTCAAGGAACGGCCGCACGACGCCGAGACCGAGGCCTACGTCGGCCTGGCCGGACCGATGCTGGGCACCGTCGGCGCGATCGCCGCGTGGTTCCTGGCGCGCGACGGCGGCATCCCATGGCTGCTGGCGGTGGCCTACACGGGCTTCTTCATCAACCTGATCAACATGATCCCGCTGCCGCCGCTGGACGGCGGGCGCATCACGGCGGTGCTGTCGCCGCGCATCTGGCTGCTGGGCGTGCCCATCATCGGCTGGTTGCTGTGGATGCACTTCAGCATGATCCTGCTGCTGGTGGCGATCCTTGCCGGCCCGCACGTGTTCGCCGCGCTCAACATGGACAGGAGCGACGCGGCGACGCAGCAGTACTACGCCGTGAGCCCGCGCATCCGTTGGGAATACGGCCTGATCTACGTCGGCCTCATCGCCTTCCTCGCCTACATGGTCAACGAGGTCAAGCAGCAGTTGCCCAACGCGTGACGCCCATTCCCTGAAGGACCCTGACGTGAAGCGAATCCTGCCCGCGGGCGCCGCCGCCTTCGTCGCGCTGCTCTGCGGCTGCACGACGATCGAGACCCGGACGATGGACGACGGCCTGGCCACGCAGGTGCGCGGCCAGGCCGTCGCGATCGTCACGCTGGAGCCTTCCACCTTCGCCGTGGTGCTCACGCGCCTTCCACCTTCGCCGTGGTGCTCACGCACGGCGTCGGCCTGGGCCCGCTGGGCCTTCCCGAGATGGTCGCCGAGGGGCAGCGCGTGCTGAAGGACTATCACGTGGTCGATCCGGCCGATGACGTCGCCACGGTGCTCGGCGACGCGATGGCGGGTCGGCAGGGCGCGATCGTCCTCGCGCCGCACGTGGCGCTCCGGCGGGACGACCCGGACGCCATCGTCGCCGCGGCGCCCGCCGGTGCGCGCTACGTGCTCGCGGTCGGCACCGTGTCCTGGGGCGTGGGCAACCTGCCGATGCCGCGCTCGAACTACTTCGTGGGCTACATCGCGCGCGCCCGGCTGATCGACGTGCGCACGAAGGCGGTGGTCGCCGAGGCCGGCTGCATGCAGGCACCCGACGGCAGCGAGTTCAACGGCGCCTACGCCGATCTCACGGCCAACAACGGCGCGCTGATCAAGACCGAGCTCGCCGCGCGTGCGGATCGCTGCATCCACTTCCTCGAGCGCGACCTGCTGGCGCTCTGAACGCGCGGCGGATCAGCCCGCCGCGGCGAACAGCTGCGACGTCGGGAACGTCCACGTGTGGTCGATCGAGCCGTCGTTGCCGTCGTCCACCGTGATGACGACCGTGCCGTCGGCCACCGTCGTCGCGATCGTCGCGTCGGGGCGCACCACCGTCCACGCGCCCGACGCCAGCGTGCCCGTCGCGTCGTAGTTCGCGTTGCCGGTGGTCGACACCGCGTACGAGAACGTGCGGCCGTCGGCGGTGCCCGACAGCGTGTGCGAGCCGCTGTACTGCGACGCGGTCGTGACGCCCGCGACCGAGGTCAGCGTGCGCGTGGCGTCGAGGTCGGACAGCGTGAAGGTGGCGCTGCGCGCGTTGTAGGCGGTGGCCAGCGTCGCGCTGGGCACGGTCACGTGCGAGGTCGTCGTGGTCGTGCCGTCGGCGGTGACGATGCTGCGCGAGACCGTCGCCGTGCCGTCGAGCGTCGCGCTGCCGTGCGGCGTGCTCACGGCGAGGCCGGTCACCGTCAGGCTGACGGCCAGCGTCGTCGGCGTGGTGCTCTGGTCGGCGGCGGTGACATCCATCTCCACGCTGCCGTTCAACTGCGTCCAGCCGGCGCGGCCCGTGCATTGCGCGTACGTGACCGTGAAGTGTTCGCCGGCATCGAGCTGGCCGTTGGCCTCGGCGGCCAGCGTGCCGCCGGTGATGCTCAGCGTGGCGGTGCCGCCGCCGGCGCAGTCGACGCTGAGGTTCGTGATGGCCGAGGCGGGCGTCGCCGACAGGGCGTGCGCCCGGCCGGACGTCGAGGCGGCCGACGACTGCGCTGCGACCTGCGCGAGCGCCGTCGTCGTGTCGACGACCGAATCCATCGACGATGCGGTGTCGTTGCCGGTGGCCGACGCGTTGGCCGAGTCGGCGGTGGCGTCGGATTCCGACAGCGGCTTCACGGTCGGCGGCGGCGGCGGCGTGTCGCCGCCTCCACCGCCGCAGGCGGTCAGCAGCACGCCGCAGGCGAGCGCGGCCGCGACCCCCAGGCGTCGGGACGGGAAGCGGGCGGGTGTCGATCGCGGGGCCATGGTCGTTACTCCTCGGTGTTTGCGCGGGTCGAACCGTTCGACCCATGGATGCAGTTTCCGAGGCGACGGCCGCGGCGCGACCGACGTTGCGTGAGGAGTTGCGACAAGCCTGTCACGTCGTGGCAACAGCCTGTTTCAGCGCAGCGGCAGGCGCACGCGCACGCACGGCGCGCCGGCGACGCGCTCGAACGACAGCGTGCCGCCCATGCGCCGCACGATCTGCTGCACGACGGCCAGGCCCAGGCCGGTGCCCGGCGTGCCGCGGCTCGCGTCGCCGCGCGCGAACGCCTGCGTCAGTCGCGCCTGCGCCTCGGGCGCGATGCCGGGGCCGTGGTCCTCGACGTCGAGGAGGGCGTCGCCGCCGTCGGCCGACAGCCGCAGCAGCACCGGCGGCTGGCCGTGGCGCATCGCGTTGTCGACCAGGTTGGCCAGCAGGCGTTCGAGCAGCAACTCGTGCGCACGCGGCACGTCCAGGCTCGCGGGCGCGTCGAGCGCGAGCGCGCCGGCGGGTTCGTCGCGCGTCTCCATCAGGCGGCGCGCGACGGCGGCGACGTCGACCGTCGCCGTCAACGGCAGCTCGCTGGCGCGCACGTACTCGAGAAAGCTCGCGACGAGGCGATCGGCCGCGTCGACGTTGCGCACGATGGTGCCGCGGCGGGCGGCGACGTCGGGCGTCCCGGGCAACAGTTCGGCGGCCATGCGGATGCGCGCGAGCGGGCTGCGCAGGTCGTGCGACACGCCCGCCAGCAGCAACGACCGCTCGCGCTCCTGGCGTGCGAGGCGGTCGGCCAGCGCCAGCCAGGCGGCCTCGATGGCGGCGATCTCCAGCGTCGGTTCGCCGGCGTCGGTCGCCGCCGGCGCCGCTCCGGCGTCGTGCGATTCGATGCGGCGTCGCAAGGCCTCGAGCGGCCGGGTCAGCCGCCGCGCCAGCGTCCAGCTCGCGGCACTGACGATCGCCAGGCCCAGCACCAGCGCGAGCAGCAGGCGCCGGAACACGTAGGACTCGACGACGTCGTCCTGCAGCCCGAGCCAGCGCGTGCGGCCGTCCGGGCCGGCGACCTCGATCCACGTCACCGCGTGCGGCACGCCGCGCGTGAACGCGACCGATTCGGCCGGCACGCCGGCCTCGCGCAGCGTCGAACGCAGCATGACGATGCGCGGCGCCCAGCGCGAGGACGGGATCGCCCCGGCGGGGCGCACGTCGCTGACGCGCACCTCGGTGGCGGCGGGCGCGGTGGACACGGCCGCGCCGTAGCCCGCGGCGGCGCGCAGCGCGGGCGCCCAGCGCTGCGCGGTGAGCCTGGCCACGGTGCGGTTGCGTTCCGCGTAGAACAGGCCGCCGAACACGAGCACCAGCGCGAACGCGCCGATCGTCTGCGCGGCGACCAGCCGGCGGAACAGGGTGGGCGGCGCCATCGTCAGCGCGGCACGAAGACGTAGCCTTCGCCGCGCACCGTGTCGATCCAGTCCGCGCCCGGCCGTACCTCCTGCAGCTTGCGGCGCAGGCGCGCCACCTGCACGTCGACGGTGCGATCCTGCGGCCGGTAGCTGCCGGCCTGCACGGCGTCGCTGAGCGCTTCGCGCGACAGCGCGGTGCCGGGCGCGCGCGCGAGCGCGACGAGCAGCTTGAACTCCACGCTGGTCAACACGAGCGCCTGCTCGCCCACGCGCACCTCGCGCCGC
>CAIMXF010000315.1 GCA_903845345.1 uncultured beta proteobacterium | reverse complement strand
GCGCGGATGAAGTCGGCGTCGTAGAACATCGCCTCCTCGTCGCCGGCGTCCTTGTTGGCGACCTGGGCCTGGAAGCGGGCGGCCTGGTCCTCGGCGTCGTTCAGCTCGGAGAAGCCGTTGGCGTACTCGCGGCCGGTGATGAACAGCTCGAAGCGTTCGGTGATCGCCGGATCGGTGTCGGACGCGCGCGCCAGCGGGCTCACCTCGACCGGGTAGTCGATGATGAACGTCGGCTGCCACAGCCTGGCCTCGACCTCGGCCTCGAACAGGCCGAACTGCAGCTCGGCGAGCGTCCAGTGCGCGGGCGCCTTTTCTCCGGCGGCGAGGATGCGTTCGCGCAGCAGGGCCTTGTCCTCGGTCTGCGCGACGTCCAAGCCGCAGTGTTCGACCAGCGAGTCGCGCACCGTCAGGCGGGCGAACGGCTTGTCCAGGTGGACTTCCTTGCCGGCGTACGTGAGCGCGGCCGAGCCGGTGGCGGCCACCGCGGCGTGGCGCAGCACCTGCTCGGTGAAGTCCATCAGGTCGTGATGGTTCCAGTACGCCGCGTAGAACTCCATCATCGTGAATTCGGGGTTGTGCCGAACCGAGATGCCTTCGTTGCGGAAGCTGCGGTTGATCTCGAACACGCGCTCGAAGCCGCCGACGATCAGGCGCTTCAGGTAAAGCTCCGGCGCGATGCGCAGGTACATCGCCTGGTCGAGCGCGTTGTGGTGCGTGACGAAGGGCTTGGCGTTGGCGCCGCCGGGGATCGGATGCAGCATGGGCGTCTCGACTTCCATGAAGCCGTTGGACACCATGAACGCGCGGATCTCGCCGAGCGCCGCGCTGCGCGCGCGGAAGCGCTTGCGGGCCGCTTCGTCGGTGATCAGGTCGACGTAGCGCTGGCGGTACTTCACTTCCTGGTCGGCGACGCCGTACCAGTCGCTCGGCAACGGACGCAGCGACTTCGTGAGCAGGCGCAGCGTCATCACCTTGATGGTCAGCTCGCCCGTCTTGGTGATGAACAGCGTGCCCTCGGCACCGAGGATGTCGCCCAGATCCCAGTGCTTGAACTGGCCGTAGACGTCCTCGCCGACGTTGTCGATCGCCACGCGCAGCTGGATGCGGCCGGTGGCGTCCTGCAGCGCGCAGAACGCGGCCTTGCCCATCGTGCGCTTGAGCATCATGCGGCCGCCGACGCTGACCTGGATCTCCTGCGGCTCGAGCTGCTCGTTCGTCAGCTGGCCGTACCTGGCGACGAGGTCGGCCGCGCGGTGCGTCGGCTTGAAGTCGTTCGGGAACGCGACGCCGCCCCTGGCCCGGATCGCGGCCAGTTTCTCGCGACGCTCCGCAATCAGCTTGTTCTCGTCGAGCGGCGGGGTGGGCGTCGTGGTGTCCATTGCGGGCGTTTCTGATACCAAAGGGAGAGGTGAAGCGGCTGAGGCCGCCAGGGTCAACCCGCAATTTTACGTCGATCACCACCAAAACGGTCGTCCGGCGCACTGGCCGCGCACGAATCGCGGGCCCGTGACGGTCGTGTGACCTAAAATCGCGGATTACCTTTTTGCCCGCCCGCCCGCGCTCCGGCGCGTGCGCGCGTGCGCGACGGCGTCCTGCCGGCAGCGCGCGCCGGGCTTTTCAGACCCAGCCCCATGTCCGCGCACAGCCTTCGTCCCCAGACCCACGCCCCCGTCACCGACCGCAAGGTCCGCTTCGCGCTGGCCGGCTGCGGACGCATCGCCGCCAACCACATGGAGTCGGTCAAGGCGCACGGCGAGCGTGCCGAGATGATCGCCGTGTGCGACACCGATGCCGTCAAGCTAAAGGCGGCCGTCGAGCGCACCGGTGCGCGCGGCTACCCGAGCCTGGAGGCGATGCTTTCGGCCGAGACGCCCGACTGCGTCATCATCACCACGCCCAGCGGCCTGCACTCGCAGCAGGTGATCCAGTGCGCGCGCGCCGGGTTCGACGTGATGACGGAAAAGCCCATGGCCACGCGCTGGCAGGACGGCCTGGCCATGGTGCGCGCCTGCGACGAGGCCGGCGTGCGCCTGTTCGTCGTCAAGCAGAACCGCCGCAACAAGACGCTTCAGCTGCTGAAGAAGGCGATGGCGCTGGGCCGCTTCGGCCGCATCTACACGATCACCGTCAACGTGTTCTGGACGCGTCCGCAGGAGTACTACGACTCGGCCGCCTGGCGCGGCACCTGGGAGTTCGACGGCGGCGCCTTCATGAACCAGGCGAGCCACTACATCGACCTGCTCGACTGGATCGGCGGCCCGGTGGAAAGCGTGATGGCCTACACCGGCACGCTGGCGCGCAACATCGAGGTCGAGGACACCGGCGTGGCCGCGCTCAAGTGGCGCAACGGCGCGATGGGCACGGTCAACGTCACCATGCTCACGTACCCGAAGAACATGGAAGGCTCGATCACCATCCTCGGCGAGAAGGGCTCCGTGCGCGTCGGCGGC
>CAIMXF010000314.1 GCA_903845345.1 uncultured beta proteobacterium | reverse complement strand
CGAGGCCCCGATGCTGTGGGCCGTCGGCTTCATCTTCGTGTTCACGATGGGCGGCTTCACCGGCCTGATCTGCTCGATGGCGCCGATCGACATCCAGCTGCAGGACACCTACTACGTCGTCGCCCACTTCCACTACGTGCTCGTGGCCGGCTCGCTGTTCGGCATGTTCTCGGGCTACTACTACTGGGCGCCGAAGTGGACGGGCGTGATGTACAGCGAGACGCGCGGCAGGATCCACTTCTGGTGCTCGCTCGTCTTCTTCAACGTCACGTTCTTCCCGATGCACTTCCTGGGCCTGGCCGGCATGCCGCGCCGCGTGGCCGACTACCCGATGCAGTTCGCCGACTTCAACGCGCTGGCGTCCATCGGCGCGCTGGGCTTCGGCCTGACGCAGGTCTACTTCCTGGTGTTCGTGGTGATCCCGGGCATGCGCGGCAAGGGCGAGCCCGCGCCGCAGCGTCCGTGGGAAGGCGCCGAGGGCCTCGAGTGGGAAGTGCCGTCGCCGGCGCCATGGCACACGTACGAAACGCCGCCCAAGCTCGATCGCACGGCCACCAAGGTCATCGGTTGACGGTCCGCATGGCACAGTCTCCCGAGCAACGCCGCAAGAACCTGCGCCTGGGCATCGCGCTGTTCACGGTGGCCCTCGTGTTCGGCCTCGGCTTCTTCGCCCGGGCGCTGTGGTTCGGCCTATGAGCGACGACGACAGGCAACCGCGCGATTCCAGGCGCGAGAAGAAGCAGAAGCGGCTCAACCGCAACATGCTCTTCAAGCTGGTGCTGGTCGTCATCGCGATGAGCGGCTTCGGCTATGCAATGGTGCCGATGTACAAGTCGATCTGCGAGGCGCTGAACATCAACGTCCTGGCCCGCTCCGACGTTGGAGCGGCTCCCGGCGAGAAGAACGCCCCGATCAATTCGCAGGTCGATCTCAGCCGCAACGTCACGGTGGAATTCGACGCCAACGCGCGCGGCCCGTGGGAGTTCCACCCCGAGCAGAACTCGATCAGCGTGCATCCGGGCCAGATGAACACGGTGATGTACGAGTTCAAGAACACGCAGTCGCGCACGATGACGGCGCAGGCCATTCCGAGCTACGCCCCGGGCGTCGCGCAGTCGCACTTCACGAAGGTCGAATGCTTCTGCTTCAGCCAGCAGACGCTCAAGCCGGGCGAGTCCAAGCGCTGGCCGGTGGTCTTCTACGTGGACGACAAGCTGCCCAGGGACGTCAAGACGATCACGCTGTCGTACACCTTCTTCGAGGTGGGCGGCACCACGCCGCCGGCGCCGGTCGGCCAGCTCGACACCAAGCCGCATGCCTGAGCTCGCCATGACCGTGCCCGATCCCGACGACGTCGCGCCGACCGCCCGCAAGGCGAACATCGGGCAGACCTTTCGCGCGGTGGCCTGGTCCTTCCTGGGAATCCGACGCTCTGCCGATCACGCGCAGGACGTCCAGAAGCTGAATCCGATCCATGTGGTGATCGCCGCCGTCATCGGCGCGGCGGTCTTCGTCGCCTTCCTGGTGCTGCTGGTGCGTGTCGGCATCGGCTTCGCTACAAGTCATTGAGTCTGGAGAACTGAAACCATGTCCGCCGCTGCGACTCCCCACGCAACCCCGCCGCACTACTTCATCCCGTCGCCGTCACGCTATCCGGTGTGCGTGGCGATCGGCCTGTTCCTGATGATTCTCGGCGGCAGCCAGTGGGTCAACGGGCACGAATGGGGCTCGTGGTGCCTGCTCACCGGCGCGGTGGTGTGGCTCGCCACGCTCGCGCAGTGGTTCACCACGGCCATCGGCGAGAGCGAGGGCGGGCTCTACTCGGATCGCGTCGACGTGTCGTTCCGCTGGAGCATGAGCTGGTTCATCTTCTCGGAAATCATGTTCTTCGCGTCGTTCTTCGGCGCGCTGTTCTGGGCCCGCTCGATCGCGCTGCCGATGCTGGGCAACCTCGACCACCAGATCCTGTGGCCCGACTTCCACGCCATCTGGCCCAGCGCGCAGGCCGGCGTCACCGGTTCGCCCGCCGACACCATCTCCCCGTTCCGCACGATGGGCCCGTGGCCGATCCCGACGATGAACACGGCCATCCTGCTGACGTCCGGCGTCACGCTGACGATCGCCCACCATGCGCTGATCGCCAACCACCGCACCAAGGCGATCCTGTGGATGTGGATCACGGTGGCGCTCGGCCTGAGCTTCCTGTGCTGCCAGGCCTTCGAGTACCACGAGGCCTACACCGAGATGAACCTGAAGCTGTCGTCGGGCATCTACGGCTCGACCTTCTTCATGCTCACCGGCTTCCACGGCTTCCATGTGTTCGTCGGCATGCTGATGCTGTTCTTCATCACGCTGCGGCTGCAGAAAGGCCACTTCACGCCGACGCGCCACTTCGGCTTCGAGGGCGCGGCCTGGTACTGGCACTTCGTGGACGTCGTCTGGCTGGGCCTGTACGTCGTGGTGTACTGGTTGTAGGAGACCCCTGGTCGCGCAATGCCGCGGTCAGCCCCCTGGGGGCGCGCGGACTGAGCGAAGCAGACGCCACGCGCTTCGGCCGCGCCGCTTCCGCCCTTCGCCTGACACGTTTAAAAAGTGACGCCGCCTCGAAAGTTCGGGCGGCGTTGTTGTTTCGGAATGGAACTGCGGAACCGCGCGGCCGCTGCCGCGTCGAAGCTCAGGTGCCGACCGGGATGCCCGAAGGGTGGATCCAGCCGAGGCGCCAGGCCAGCAGGATCACCAGGAACAACGTGACCGACAATCCGACCCGCACCGCCAGCACGCGGGCCATGCGCTTGTCGGTGCGGCCGTCGTCGGGCCCTTTGCGCAGCATGAAGAAGCCGGCGCCACCGAGTGCGGCCAGGACGAGCACCAGGAAGACGACGATCACGATTTTCATGAAGAACGATTATTCCACCGAGCCTGCGGCAGCGTCCGCGGGTTCATCCCCTCCTGACGAGCCCCGCCGGCCAGGCGCCGGCTCGACGCGCTCGCGCGTGATCTGGTTCTTCGTCGCGCTCGGATGCGCGCTGCTGACCGCGCGCTTCGGCGTGTGGCAGCTGTCGCGCGCCCATACCAAGCTGGCCTACGAGGCGCAGGTGGCCGAGCGCAGCGTGATGCCGCCGCTGCCCGCCGGCGACCTCGCGCGCGACGCGGCCGCGGCCGAAGCACAGTGGCAGCGCCACATCGCGCTGACGGGCGAATGGGATTCGGCGCACACCGTGTTCCTGATGAACCGCACGATGGACGAGCGCTCGGGCTTCTACGTGATGACGCCGCTGCGCCTGCCCGAGGGCGGCGCGGTGGTCGTGCAGCGCGGCTGGATCGCGCGCGACGACGGCGATCCGATGAAGGCGCCCGCCGTGCCGATGCCCACCGGCAGCGTGAAGGTCTACGGGCATGTCGCGGCCTGGCCGTCGCACTGGATCGACATCGGCCACGGGCCCGGCGGGCCGGTCCGGCAAAATCTCGAGTTCGCGGCGTTCGCGACGGAGTCGGGACTGGCCCTGCGTCCGGAGACGGTCGTCGAGGACGCCACCGCCGACAATGCCGGCGACGGCCTGCGCCGCGACTGGCCGACCACCGTCGGCGGCGTCAGCGTCACCACCAACTATGGCTACGCCGTGCAATGGTTCGCGATGAGCATCGCGTTCCTCGGCCTGTATGTGTGGCTGCAGTTCATCCGCCCGCGCCGGTTGGCCAGGGCTCGTTCCGATTCCCCGCTCGACGATCGCGTCGACGAACTCCCGCCCCCATGAAACCGACGCCGTCCAACGACCCCCAGGCCACGGGCGCCAGCCTGGCCGCCCCCATGCCCTCGCCGGGCGAGCCAGGCGCCGCGGAGCGGCCGGGCGCCAGCCTCGAATCCATGACCTTCACGCTGCACGGCACGCCCGCGCCGGTACGCGACTACACGGCTGCGCAGAGCCGACGCGGCCGCATCACCATGCTGGTGATCCTGTTCGCGTGTGCGCTGCCGGTGGTCGCGTCGTACTTCACCTACTACGTCATCCGCCCGGGCGGTCGCACCAACTACGCGACGCTGATCGAGCCGCAGCGTCCGTTGCCGTCGCTCGACCAGGTGCCCGCGCAGGATCTCGACGGCCACTCGGTGCCGCTCACCACGCTGAAGGGCCAGTGGCTGATGATCGTCGTGGCGCCGGGCAGTTGCGGCAAGCTGTGCGAGAGCAACCTGTTCCTGCAGCGCCAGCTGCGCGAGATGATGGGCGCGGAGCGCGACCGCATCCAGAAGGTGTGGCTGATCGACAGCCCCGAGCCGGTGGCTCCGGCGCTGGCCGCGGCGGTCGCGGCCAAGCCGTCGGTGGCCACCTATCGCGTCGACCGCACCGCGCTCGCGCACTGGCTCGAGCCGGAGGCCGGCCATCGGCTGGAGGAGCACGTCTTCATCGTCGACCCGCTCGGCAACTGGATGATGCGCACGCCGGCCAATCCCGATCCGGTCAAGCTGAAGAAGGATGTCGACAAGCTGTTGCGGGCCTCGGCCTGGTGGAACAGGCCGAAGGACGCGCAGTGAACTCGGCTCCGGCGTATGACTGGACCTCGCTGACGGGCCTCGCGCTGATCGCGCTGGCCATCGTGTCGGTGGTGCTGATGATCGCGTGGTGGCGCGGCGGACTGCGTCACAAGTCGCGCACCCAGCGTGTGGCCGCGCTCGCCGGCCTCACGCTGTTCCTGTGCTTCGACCTCGTCGTGTTCGGGGCCTACACGCGGCTGAGCGATTCGGGGCTCGGATGCCCCGACTGGCCGGGCTGCTACGCAACGGCCAGTCCCGTGGCTGCCGCGCAGCCCATCGCGGACGCGCAGGCGATCGCGCCCAACGGGCCGGTGAGCGAGAAGAAAGCGTGGATCGAGATGATCCACCGCTACTTCGGCATGGCGCTGGGCACGTTGATCATCCTGATGCTGGTTTCGGCCGCGCTCGCGCGTGACGCGCGCGCACGCACACTCGCAGGGGTGACCCTGGCGTGGGTGATCGCGCAGGGCGCGTTCGGAGCGCTGACGGTCACGTGGAAGCTCTATCCGGCCATCGTCACCGGCCACTTGCTGGGCGGCATGGGCCTGCTCGCGTTGCTGTCCGTGCAGGCCCCCGCGCGCGTGGGCGCCGGCGACGCCGTGCGCGGCGCGCGCGACCGCTGGGCCCTGGGCCTGGCCGCGCTCGCGCTGCTGCTGCAGATCGCGCTCGGCGGCTGGGTCAGCACCAACTACGCGGTGCTCGCCTGCACCGGCTTTCCGCAATGCAACGGCCACTGGTGGCCCGCGATGAACTGGTCGGAAGGCTTCACGTTCGTGCGCGAACTGGGCCGTCGGGCCGACGGCGCGCCGATCGCGATGACCGCGCTGGTGGCGATCCAGTGGACGCACCGGCTGTTCGCGATCGCGTTCGTCGCCGCGATGGGCTGGCTGGTCGCACGGCTTTGGCAGCGCGGGGCGACATCGCGCCGCCGGGCTGTCATCATCGGCGGTCTGGTGGTGATCCAATTGGGCACCGGGCTGTCGAATGTCGTGCTCGGCTGGCCGCTGGTGGCCGCGTTGGCGCACACTGCCGGGGCCGCGGCGCTGGTGATCTGCATCGGCTTCGAAGTCGCCGCCGCGTTGAATCAAAGAAGAGCCCTCTCGTCATGAGTTCCGTCCCGCTTCCCAATCCTGCGCCCGTCGCGGCGCAACCGTCGCGCTGGCGCCAGTACTACGCGCTGACCAAGCCGCGCGTGGTGCAGCTGATCGTGTTCTGCGCGGTGATCGGCATGTTCCTGGCGGTGCCCGGCTGGCCGCCGCTGGTGGCCACGCTGGCCGCGACCGCGGGCATCTGGCTGGTGGCCGCGGCCGCCGCGGCGTTCAACTGCCTCGTCGAGCAGCAGATCGACCGGCGCATGACCCGCACCGCCTGGCGTCCGACCGCCAAGGGCCAGCTCTCCACCCTGCAGGCCCTGCTGTTCTCGATGGTGCTGTGCGCGGCCGGCGCGGCGCTGCTGCTCGAGTGGGTCAACGCGATCACGCTGTGGCTGACGCTGGCCACCTTCATCGGCTACGCGGTGATCTACACGCTCGTCCTCAAGCCGATGACGCCGCAGAACATCGTGATCGGCGGCGCGTCGGGCGCGATGCCGCCGGTGCTCGGATGGGCCGCGATGACGGGCAGCGCCGACGCGAACGCGTGGCTGCTGTGCCTGATCATCTTCCTGTGGACGCCGCCGCACTTCTGGGCGCTGGCGCTGTACCGCACCGAGGACTACCGCAAGGCCGGCCTGCCGATGCTGCCGGTCACGCACGGGCCCGACTTCACCAAGCTGCACGTCTTCCTCTACACGCTGGTGCTGTTCGCCGGCACGTTGCTGCCGTTCGTCAGCGGCCTGAGCGGCTGGCTGTACCTGGCCTGCGCCGTGGTGCTGGGCGTGATGTTCTCGGGCTACGCGTTCAAGCTGTGGCGCCACTACAGCGACGCGCTCGCGCGCAAGACCTTCCGCTTCTCGATCCTGTACCTGTCGCTGCTGTTCGCGGCGCTGCTGGTCGACCACTACCTCCACTGATGAAGACCCGTCGATTCCTCCTCGCGATGGCGGCCGTGCTGGCAGGGACGGGCGCCCTGGCGCTGGCCGGCTGCGAACGCACCGCCCCGCCGCACCGCTTCAACGCGATCGATCTCACCGGCGCGAGCTACGCGCAGGGCTTCGACCTGCCCGACTTCAACGGCAAGCCGCGCACGCTGGCCGACTTCAAGGGCAAGGTGACGGTCGTCTTCTTCGGCTACACGCAGTGCCCCGACGCCTGCCCGACGACGATGGCCGAACTCGCGGGCATCCTGAAGACCCTGGGCCCCGACGCCTCGCGCGTGCAGGTGGTGTTCATCACCGTCGATCCGTCGCGCGACACCCCCGCGCTGCTGAAGAACTACGTCACCAACTTCCGCCCCGACTTCCTCGCGCTGCGCGGCGACGAGGCGCAGACCTGGCAGGTCATCCGCGACTTCAAGGTGGTGGCCGAGAAGGTGCCCGGCAAGACCGCCGACAGCTACACGTTCGACCACACCGCCGGCACCTACGTCTTCGATCCGATGGGCCGCATCCGGCTGTTCGCATCGCAAAGCCTCGATCCGACGCTGCTGACGGCCGACATCCAGGCCCTGCTCGCCGAGAAGCGCTGAGGCAGCCGCGGTTCGCCGCGAACGCATCGCACTTCCGGGGCGCCCCCATGAAAAACGGACGCCGAGGCGTCCGTTCTTTGGCGAGGCGGCGCGGGTTCAGGCGCGTTGCGGCTCGAGCGTCTTGCGCATCTTCTTGAGCGCGGCCACTTCGATCTGGCGGATGCGCTCGGCGCTGACACCGTACTCGGCGGCCAGCTCGTGCAGCGTCATGCCGCCGGACGAGTCGTCGTTGACCTTCAGGTAGCGTTCCTCGACGATGCGGCGGCTGCGCGGATCCAGCGTCTCGAGCGCTTCGCCGATGCCGGCGCCGGCCAGGCGGTCGTGCGCGGCGTTCTCGATGACGCGGGTGGGCTCGTCGCGATCGTCGGCGAGGTAGGCGATCGGCGCGTAGGCTTCCTCGCCGTCGTCGTTCTGCGACTCCATCGCGACGTCGCCGCCGGACATGCGCGTCTCCATCTCGAGCACTTCCTCGGGCTTCACGTTGAGGTCGCGCGCGACGCGCTCCACCTGGTCGCGGGTGAGCGTGTTGCGATGGACGTCGGCGTCGGCGGCGTCTTCCTTCAGCCTGGCCTTCATCGAGCGCAGGTTGAAGAACAGCTTGCGCTGGGACTTGGTCGTCGCGACCTTGACCATGCGCCAGTTCTTGAGGATGTACTCGTGGATCTCGGCCTTGATCCAGTGCATCGCGTAGCTGACGAGGCGAACGCCCTGCGTCGGGTCGAAGCGCTTGACGGCCTTCATCAGGCCGATGTTGCCTTCCTGGATCAGGTCGCCGTGCGGCAGGCCGTAGCCCAGGTAGTTGCGCGAGACCGACACGACCAGACGCAGGTGCGACATCACGAGCGCGCTGGCGGCCTTCAGGTCGCCCGACTCCTGCAGCTGGGTCGCCAGACGCGTCTCTTCCTCCTGCGTGAGCAGGGGCAGACGGTTGATCGCCGAGATGTAGGCGTCCAGGTTACCCAGCGGAGGAACCAGGCTCCACGGGTCGCGGACGGACAGTGCGTTGGCTTGGGGTGTGGTCATGTGCTCAGTCTGATCGGTTTTCGATCGTTCGGTTCCCGAATATTAGCACTCTCGTCAAGGGAGTGCTGATTCGCTTCAATGGCCGAGTCGCTCATAGTGGATGCAGGATCCACAAAGATTTCAATGATGGCGTGCACTCACATTGATTATTAACGTATCGCGCGCTACAAAAATATTTACACACTTCCGGCAGACCGTCCCGTCCTCCCGGGCGCCGGGGCAGTCGCCGCGCACACGAGTCCTCCACAGATGAGGACGACTCGACCGAGATCAATACCCGTCCACGGCGGCGCCATCCGCGGCCGCACCCGTGCCCAGGGCGGCGCGCGCTTCGTGGTCAAGCTGCCGCGCGGCCACGTCCCGCGCATCGACGCGCCGGGCGATGCCGCGGACAATGCGGCGATGGAAGCGATTCAATGACCACAGGCGAGACTGCGGGCAAGGTGCTGGTCGTCGAGGACGAGGCCGAGATCCGCCGCTTCATCCGGCTGTCGCTGCAGGCGGAGTCGCTGGAGGTGCACGAGGCCGACGGCGTCCAGCGCGGCCTGATCGAGGCCGGCACCCGGCGGCCCGACCTGGTGGTGCTCGATCTCGGGCTGCCGGACGGCGACGGCATCGAGTTCATCCGCGGGCTGCGCACCTGGTCGGAGATCCCGGTGATCGTGCTGTCGGCGCGCACGATGGAGGCCGACAAGATCGCCGCGCTCGATGCCGGCGCCGACGACTATCTCGTCAAGCCCTTCGGCACCGGCGAACTGCTGGCGCGCGTGCGCGCGCAGCTGCGCCGGCATCCGCGCGCGAGCGCCGACGCGCAGAGCCTGCTCGAATTCGGCGACGTGCGCATCGACCTGGTGCGCCGCACGGTGGAGCGCGCCGGCGCCGCGCTGCACCTGACGCCCATCGAATACCGGCTGCTGACGCATCTGGCCGCGCATCCGAACCGAGTGCTCACTCACCCGCAACTCCTGAGGGCCGTGTGGGGTCCGTCGCATTCGGAGGACACGCACTACGTGCGCATCTACATGGGCCACCTGCGCGCCAAGCTGGAGGCCGACCCGTCGCAGCCGCAGCACCTGATCACCGAGCTGGGTGTCGGCTATCGGTTCGTTCCCTGAGTCATCGCGCCTACCGCGAGCGCCGCGGGTCGCCGATAATGCCCGGTTGCAGTTTATTGCCGGCCAGGAGTGATTTGGTGATTGCAGTTCGACGTCTCGCCCTCGCGACGCTGGCGGCCGCGGCCGCGGCGTGGCTGCTCGCCGGCGCTCGCTGAGTTCGCCGGCCCGCACCCCGATGTCTCCCGCCGAAATCGACCACCTGGCGCTCACCGCGCTGCGACTGCTGCCCGACGAGCCGGATCGCGCGATGCGCCTCTGGGACGACGCCTGGGCGCGCGCTAGCGCCGGCGGCCTGGAGCGCACGCTGCTGCGCCTGCGCGTGGTCAAGATGCACCACCAGGCGCGCTTCGGCGACCGCGACGCGCTCGGGCCGCCGATGCTGGCGGCCGCCGCGCAGGCGCGGGCGCAGGGCTGGCGCGTCGAGTCGCTGCTGGTCGACCTGCTGGAGCTGTTCCTGGGCACGCTCAGCGCGCACCCCGACGACGGCATGGGCGACGTCGAGGCGATCCGCGCCGAGGCCGAGGCCCATCTCGACCCGATCGAGCTGAGCTGGATGGAGCTGATGGCCGGCCACTTCCGCGGCTACATGCTGGGCTGGGCGCAGGAGCCCGAGCGCACATACCGCGCACTGAACCGGCTGATCGCGAGCCCCGACGCGCCGCCGGGGCTCGTCGCCAACGTGCAGATGAACATCGGCCACAGCCACCTGCTCGTGGGCAACGTCGACCTGGCCTCCACCTACCTGCAGGAGGCCTGGCGCCTGTACCAGCCGCTGCCGCTGACGCCGCGCAAGCTCGCCGCGGCGCGCGCGCTGGCGCAGTGCCTGATGGCGATGAGCGAAACCCGGCGCGCCGACGCGGTGATCCAGGCGGCGCTCGAGGCGCGGCCGTCGCTGGCGTCGTCACTGTTCCTGTCCGGCGCCTTGCTGGTCGCCGCCGAGGCCCGGCTGAAGCTGGGCGACCGCGCCGCCGCCACCGCGCTGTTGGACGAGGCCGAGGCCAACGCCGATGCCGGCGCCGAACCCGGCGTGCTGGTGCACGTGGCCTACGTGCGCGCGTTGCTGCTGCTGGAGCTGGGCGACATCGCGTCGGCGGCCCAGGTGGGCGAGGCCGGCTGCAGGCTGATCCCGCGCAACACCCACAAGCTGGGCGTTCAGGCCTGTCTCGACCTCACGGCGCGGCTGCAGGCGCGCGTGGGCAACTACCAGCGCGCCTACGAGCTGCAGTGCCAGGTGGTGGCGATGCGCGCCGACCTCGCGAAGAAGTCGGCCGAGGTGCGCCACGTCGACCTGCACGTCGAGCACCAGACGCACCTGGCGCGCATGGAGATCGAGCACGCGCGCCGCGAACGCGCGATCGCCGAGGCCGCCGAGGTCGCGATCATCCAGAAGAACCAGCTGCTGCAGCAGCGCCTGCGCGAGGTCGAGCGGCTGCAGGAATCGCTGCGCGAGCTCGCCAACCGCGACGCGCTCACCGGCCTGTACAACCGGCGCTACCTGGGCGAGGCGCTGCCCGGGCTGGTGTCGATGGCCTCGCGGCGCGACGACCGCATCGTCGTGATCCTGATCGACCTCGACCACTTCAAGAAGGTCAACGACGTCTACGGCCACCAGATGGGCGACCTGGTGCTCGAAGGCTTCGCCGACCTGGTGCGCGACGCGTTCCGCGCGCACGACCTGTGCTGCCGCTACGGCGGCGAGGAGTTCTGCGTGGTGATGGCCGACACCGACGACATCGCCGCGCACGAGCGCGTCGAGGAACTGCAGGAACGGCTGGGCGAACGCGTGTTCGTCAGCGGCGACCGCGAACTCACGCGCGTGGGCTTCTCGGCCGGCATCGTCACCTTCAAGGCCGATCCGCGCATGGATCTCGACCTGGTGTTCCGGCGCGCCGACCAGGCGCTGTACGCGTCCAAGGACGCCGGCCGGCGCCGCATCTCCGCGCTCGAACTGGCCTGACGGGTCGACGGCGCGCGCCGTCGTGGCGGGCGCGAGGCACGGGCGCGGCGTGACGGAATGCGCGGGTGAGCGCCCAGGCGTAACAAGCCGCTTCAGCGCGCACGTGTTCCTGCCGATACCCCAGAGAGCACGTTCCGCCCGGCGTCGCCCGCACGCGGCGGCGCGTGCGCCACCCTGGAATTCCGCCGCCCATGCCCGCCCGTCTCGCGTTTCTTGCCGCCCTGTCGTTCGCCGCCTGCGTGGCGAATGCGGCGAACGTGACCGTGGCCTTCGCCGATCCCGCCGGCCACGCGTTGACCGACGCCGTGGTGATGCTGGAGCCCATCGGCGCGCCGCTGGCGGTCAAGCCGATGCAGGGGGCGCAGATCGCCCAGCGCGAGCAGCAGTTCGATCCGCAGCTGATGGTCGTGACGGTGGGCACGCCGGTGTCGTTCCCGAACCAGGACACCGTCAAGCACCACGTCTATTCGTACTCGGCGGCCAAGACCTTCCAGATCAAGCTCTACGCCGGCGTGCCGCATACGCCCATCGTGTTCGACAAGCCCGGCATCGCCGTCCTGGGCTGCAACATCCACGACGGCATGATCGCGTGGGTCGTCGTCACCGACACGCCGCTGTGGGCGCGCAGCACAGCCAGCGGCCAGGCGCGCGTCGCCGACGTGCCGCCGGGCAGCTACCAGATGCGCGTGTGGCATTCGTCGCTGGACGACGCGGCGCCGCCGCAGGTCCTGCCGCTGACGATCGGCGCGGCCGACGTCGAACGGCGCGTCAGGCTCGGCCCGGGCGGAATCGCCAAGTGAACCATGCCGAGCGCCGCTGGCGCGAATCCCTTGCCGCGCGCATCGCGCTGGTGTTCCTGGTGCTGCTGCTGGTCGTGCAGCTGGTCAGCTTCGCCGCGCTGCGGCTGAGCTTCGTGCACCACCAGCGCGACAAGCAGCCCGAGCGCCTCGACGAAGGCGGCCAGCTGCTGCAGCGCCTGCTCGACAACAAGGTCAACACGGCCGTGGCCTACGGCAAGAGCCTGGCGCGCGAGTCCGGCTTCTTCGAGGTCTTCATCACCGACACCGCGGACCAGCCGACGATCGTGTCCGCGCTGGAAAACTTCAAGGTGCGCGTGGGTGCGGCCAAGGTCGCCTGGCTGGGCCTCGACGACAAGGTCCGCTACTCGTCGACGCGCGACGGCGCCGACGAGGTGGCCGCGGCCGTCGCCCGGTTGCGGGCGGTCGATCGCGCCCCGGGCATCAAGAGCGGCGTCGTGCTGATGGGCGGCCAGCCGTACCAGGCGGTGATGGTGCAGGTGAGCGCGCCGCGTCCGGTCGGCTGGGCGTTGATGGCCTTCCCGCTGGACGAGGGCCTCGTCAACGACATGAAGCGGCTGGAGGGACTCGATCTCACGCTGCTGTCGCGCGCCTCGGCCCGCGCACCGTGGGTCGTCTACAGGAGTTCGCTCGACGCCATGAGCGCGAGCGACCTGTCCGAGCACCGCTGGGGTTCGCTGGCGTCGGCGCCGGCGATGGTGTCGGTGCCTTCGCAGGGCGACGAGCTGGGCGTGCATCCGGTGCTGCTGGGCGGCGACCGCGGCGAATCGAGCGTCGTGGCGCTGGTGTCGGTGTCGCTCGACGACGCCGCGCGCCTGCCGTCCGACCTGCGGCTCGCGCTGATCGCCATCACGCTGCTGGCCATCGGCGTCTTCGCCGCCGGCAGCGTCGTCACCGCGCGCCGCGTGACCACGCCGCTGCGCGGGCTCGTCGACGCCGCGGAGCGACTGGGCGCCGGCGACTACGCCACGCCGATGCGCGAGCTCACGCGCGAAGACGAGGTCGGCGACCTGTCGCATTCGTTCGAGCGCATGCGCGTGAGCATCGCCGAGAACCAGGCCGAGGTGCTGCGCCTGGCCTACTGGGACAGCCTCACCGGCCTGCCCAACCGCACGCGCTTCCGCGACCTCGTGGGCACGGCGATCCGCGACGCGGCCGACGCGAAGCTGGCCGACGGCAGCGAGGCCTCGGTCGCCGTCATCATGCTGGACCTGAACCGCTTCAAGCATGTCAACGACGTGCTGGGCTACGCGGTGGGCGACCAGGTGCTCGTGGGCCTCGCCGAGCGCCTCGGGCGCGCGCTCGCGCGCGACGGCGACGTGGTGGCGCGGCTGGGCGGCGACGAGTTCGGCGTGCTCCTGTGCCGCACCGACGCGCCGCAGGCACTGGCCGTCGCGCTGCGCGTCGAGCAGGCGCTCGAACAGCCGTTGGCGATCGGCGAGCACAAGGTCGACATGGGTGCAGGCATCGGCATCGCGTGCTGGCCGCTGCATGCCGAGGACGGCGACGCGCTGCTGGTGCGCGCCGAGATGGCGATGTACGCCGCCAAGCGCCGCAACGACGGCCCGGTCACCTACGATCCCGCGATCGACGCCACCAGCGCGCAGACGCTGACGCTGATCTCCGAGCTGCGCCAGGCCGTCGACCGCAACGAGCTGCGCCTGTACCTGCAGCCGAAGCTGGCGCTGGAGGATCGCCGTGTCGTCGGCGCCGAGGCGCTGGTGCGCTGGCAGCATCCGCAGCGCGGCCTCGTGGCGCCGGTGCACTTCATCCCGTTCGCCGAGCAGACCGGCTTCATCCGCCACCTGACGATGTGGGTGTTCGAGGAGGCCGCCAAGCACTGGCTCGCGCTGGCCGACGAAGGGCTGCAACTGCGGCTGTCGGTG
>CAIMXF010000313.1 GCA_903845345.1 uncultured beta proteobacterium | reverse complement strand
CCGCCAGCCCGCTGCCGCTGGGCCGCAGCGAGGATTCGCAGAACATCCCCTCGGCCGAGCTGCTGGGCGATCGCGTCGCGCGCGGGCTCGCGCTGATCGCCGAGGTGCGGGCGCTGTGGTCCGGGTGGATGCACGGGCTCGACGTCGTGCAGCCGGCGGACGTGGAGGAACCGGCGCGCACCTTCTTCGACAAGCTGCAGGACTACAGCCTGCGATCGTCGTGGAAGACGCAAGTGCTGGCGCCGCTGCAGGGCATCTTCGCCGGCGCCGAGTTCGCCCCGATCATCGAGGAGTGCCGCGCCATCCACAAGAAGGTGCTGCGCGGACGCACCTGGGTCGCGCTGCACATGCACGCCGGCGACGGCAACGTGCACACCAACATCCCGGTCAACTCCGACAACTACGAGATGCTGCAGACCGCGCACGAGGCGGTCGCCCGCATCATGGTGCTGGCGCGCAGCCTCGACGGCGTCATCTCGGGCGAGCACGGCATCGGCATCACCAAGCTCGAGTTCCTCACCGACCTCGAGCTGGCCGACTTCACCGCGTACAAGCAGCGCGTCGATCCGGAAGGGCGCTTCAACAAGGGCAAGCTGCTGCGCGGCGCGTCGCTGGCCGCGCTCGGCGCGGACGTGCGCCACGCCGACCTGTCGCACGCGTACACGCCGTCGTTCGGCTTGATGGGGCACGAATCGCTGATCATGCAGCAGTCGGACATCGGCGCTATCAGCGCGTCGATCAAGGACTGCCTGCGCTGCGGCAAGTGCAAGCCGGTCTGCGCCACGCACGTGCCGCGCGCCAACCTGCTGTACAGCCCGCGCAACAAGATCCTGGCCACGTCGCTGCTGATCGAGGCCGTCCTGTACGAGGAGCAGACGCGCCGCGGCGTGTCGCTGCGCCACTGGGAGGAGTTCGAGGACGTCGCCGACCACTGCACCGTGTGCCACAAGTGCCTCACGCCGTGCCCGGTCGACATCGACTTCGGCGATGTCTCGATGAACATGCGCAACCTGCTGCGCAAGATGGGCCAGAAGACGTTCCGTCCCGGCAACGCCGCGGCGATGCTGATGCTCAACGCCACCAGCCCGCAGACGATCAAGATCGCGCGCGCCGCGATGGTGGGCGTGGGCATGAAGGCGCAGCGCATCGCCAACGACGTGTTCAGGATCGCCGCGCGCCACCAGACCGCCGCGCCGCCGGCCACGGTCGGCGCCGCGACGGTCAAGGAGCAGGTGATCCACTTCATCAACAAGAAGATGCCGGGCAACCTGCCGAAGAAGACGGCGCGCGCGTTGCTGGACATCGAGGACAAGAACTACGTCCCGATCATCCGCGACCCCGGGACGACCACGTCCGAGACCGAGGCCGTCTTCTACTTCCCGGGCTGCGGCTCCGAGCGCCTGTTCTCGCAGGTCGGCCTGGCCACGCAGGCGATGCTGTGGCACGCCGGCGTGCAGACGGTGCTGCCGCCGGGCTACCTGTGCTGCGGCTATCCGCAGCGCGGCTCGGGCCAGTTCGACAAGGCCGAGGAGATGATCACCGACAACCGCGTGCTGTTCCACCGCGTGGCCAACACGCTCAACTACCTCGACATCAAGACGGTGGTGGTGAGCTGCGGCACCTGCTACGACCAGCTGCAGGGCTACAAGTTCGAGGACATCTTCCCGGGCTGCCGCATCATCGACATCCACGAGTACCTGCTCGAGAAGAACATCAGGCTGGAGAGCGGCGCGGGCTACCTGTACCACGACCCCTGCCACACGCCGATGAAGCTGCAGGATCCGATGAAGACGGTCAAGGCGCTGGTGGGCGACGCGGTGGTCAAGAGCGCGCGCTGCTGCGGCGAATCCGGCACCCTGGGCGTCACGCGCCCCGACATCTCCACGCAGGTGCGATTCCGCAAGGAAGAGGAGCTGCGCAAGGACGAGACGGCGCTGCGGGCCGTGCAGGCCGCGCAGGGCCTGGCCGCGCCCGACGCCGACCTCAAGATCCTCACCTCCTGCCCCAGCTGCCTGCAGGGCCTGACGCGCTACGGCGAGGACCTGAAGACCGGCCTGCTCGAGGCCGACTACATCGTCGTGGAGATGGCGCGCAAGATCCTGGGCGAGGACTGGATGCCCGAGTACGTGAAGCGCGCGAACGCGGGCGGCATCGAGCGCGTGCT
>CAIMXF010000312.1 GCA_903845345.1 uncultured beta proteobacterium | reverse complement strand
TCCTGGTGCCGGCCGACAAGGTCAACGAAGTGCGCCTGAAGCTGGCGTCCGCCGGCCTGCCCAAGTCCAGCGTGATCGGCTTCGAGCTGATGGACAACGCCAAGTTCGGCCAGACGCAGACGCAGGAACGCGTCAACCTGCAGCGCGCGCTAGAAGGCGAGCTGACGCGCACGATCAGCTCCATCGACGCCGTCGAGTCGGCCCGCGTGCACCTGGCGCTGCCCAACCAGAACGGCTTCTTCCGCGAGCAGCAGAAGCCGAGCGCGTCGGTCGTGCTGATGCTGCGCGGCGGCCGCACGCTGGACCGTTCGCAGCTCGCCGGCATCGTCCACCTGGTCGCTTCCAGCGTCCCCGAGCTGCAGACCAAGGACGTCAGCGTGCTCGACCAGACCGGCGCGCTGCTGACCGAGAACTCCGACCGCAACGTCGCCGGTCTCGACGCCACGCAGCTGCAGTACGTGACGCAGATCGAGCAGGGCTACTCCAAGCGCATCCAGGAACTGCTGGAGCCGGTGGTCGGCCGCGAGAACCTGCGCGCCACCGTCACCGCCGACGTCGACTTCTCGCAGAGCGACGCGACGTCCGAGCAGTTCAAGCCGAACCAGAACCCGGCCGACGCCGCGGTGCGCAGCCAGCAGCTCAACGACGCCGGCGGCAGCGCGGGCAACGTGCCGTCCGGCGTGCCCGGTGCCACCACCAACCAGCCGCCCGCGCCGGCCACCGCGCCGATCAACGGCGCGTCGGCACCGTTGCAGGCCGCGCAAGGCGGCACCGTGGGCGCCAACGGCCATCGCGAGACGGTCACCAACTACGAGGTCGACCGCACGGTGCGCGTCACGCACAGCGCGACCGGCCTGGTGCGCCACCTCAACGCGGCGGTCGTCGTCAACCAGAAGGTCAACACCGATTCCAAGGGCAAGACCACCAGCACGCCGCTGACGCAGGACGAGATGGACAAGCTCACCGCGCTGGTGCAGGAGGCCATCGGCTTCGACCAGACGCGTGGCGACTCGGTCAAGGTGATCAACGCGCCGTTCAAGGCCGAGGCCGCGATGAAGGCCGAGGAAGTGCCGATCTGGAAGCAGGAATGGCTGCTGGACCTGCTGCGCGCCGGCGCGGTGCCGGCCGGCCTGACGCTGGTCGCGCTCGCCGTGCTGTTCGGCCTCGTGCGCCCCGCCGTGATGGCCGCGCTCGCGCCGCCGGTCGTCGAGGTCAAGGAAGAAGGCCTGAACGCCGTCGTCGACGACCAGCAGGTGCTGTCGATGGACGCGCTGCCCGAGCTGCTCGAGGCGCCGCAGATGGCCAAGAAGCTGGAAAGCGCCCGCCAGCTCGCCAAGGACAACCCGACCGCCGTCGCCAACATCGTGCGCGACTGGGTCAACGGCGAAACCGCCGCCTGATCACCCCGACCCTGCACAGATTCGAGACAACGACAAATGGCTGCATCGAAGAATGAGGACCAGGGCGTGGAGGACGCAGCGATCCTGCTGATGTCCCTCGGCGAGGAAGAGGCCGCCGCGGTCTTCAAGCACCTCGCGCCCAAGGAAGTGCAGAAGCTGGGCGAGACGATCGCCCGCATGAAGTCCATCACGCGCGAGCGCATGGACGGCGTGCTCGACAAGTTCGGCACCGTCGCGCAGTCGCAGCACGTGCTGGTGCAGGACACCGACGAATACGTCAAGGCCGTGCTGCGCAAGGCGCTCGGCGAGGACAAGGCCAACCTGCTGATCGACCGCATCCTGCAGGGCAGCGACGTCACCGGCATCGAGTCGCTGAAGTGGATGGACGCCAGCTCCGTGGCCGAACTGCTGCGCAACGAGCATCCGCAGATCGTCGCGGCCATCCTCGTGCATCTCGATTTCGACCAGTCGTCGTCGGTGCTGAAGTCGTTCACCGAACGCCAGCGCAACGAAGTGCTGATCCGCATCGCCACGCTGGACGGCATCCAGCCGTCCGCGCTCAAGGACTTGAACGAAGTGATGAGCAAGGTGCTCGCCGGCGGCGAGAAGCTGAAGAAGGCGTCGCTGGGCGGCGTGAAGACCGCGGCGGAAATCTTCAACCTGATGGGCTCGTCGGTGGAGACGTCGGCGCTCGACTACATCCGCGAAGCGGACAACGAGCTGGCCCAGAAGATCATGGACAACATGTTCACGTTCGACGACCTGAACAAGCTCGACGACAAGGGCTTCCAGTCGCTGCTCAAGGAAGTGCAGAGCGAATCGCTGGTCATCGCGCTCAAGGGCGCGGCGCCGGAGCTGCGCGAGAAGGTCTTCCGCAACATGTCCAGCCGCGCCGCCGAGACGCTGCGCGAAGACCTCGATTCGCGCGGTCCGGTGCGGGTCTCGGAAGTCGAGTCCGAGCAGAAGGAGATGCTGAAGATCGTCCGCCGCCTGGTCGACGAAGGCCAGATCGTGCTGGCTTCGGGAGGCGCCGATGACTTCCTCTAAAGCCTCGAACTTCCATTCTCGCGCGAACGAGGACTTCGACAAGCCGGCGCCGGTGCCCCCGCGCGGCGCGCCGCAGTCGCGCTTCATCCCGCGCGAGGAGCTGGAAGGCTTCGCCGCGTGGCGACCGGGTTCGTTCGGCGGCGCGGCGGCGCCGATGCCGCATCCGGCGGACCGCCCCGAGAACAAGGTGCACGCCGCGCCGCCGCCACCCCCGCCGCCGCCGACCGAGGCCGAATGGCTGGTCGAGGTGCAGCATGCGCGCGAGGGCGGATACGCCGACGGGTATCGCGACGGCCAGGTCGCGCTCGAGGCGTTCAAGGAAAACTTCGCCCGCCAGATGGCCGCCCAGTTCGGCGCGCTGCTGGCCAACCTCGACGACCAGTGGAACGGCCTCGAGGAGCAGATGGCCCTGGCCGTCACGCGCACCGCCGTGCAGCTGGCGCGCCAGGTCGTGCGCCACGAGCTCGACACGCGTCCCGCGATCGTCGCGAAGGTCGCGCAGGAGGCGGTCAACGCGATCGTGCTGTCGGCGCGCCACCTGCGCGTGCGCCTCCATCCGGCCGACATGCAGCACGTGCTGGACGGCGCCGGCGAAGGCCTGAAGGCACGCGATGCGCGCCTGGTCGCCGACCCGACCATCGAGCCGGGCGGCTGCATCGTCGACTCGGACCTCGGCCAGGTCGATGCCCGCATCGGCACCCGCTGGGCCGCCGCGGCCGCCGTGTTCGGCCGCGAGGACACCTGGGACGCGCCCGAGAT
Source organism: uncultured beta proteobacterium (assembly GCA_903845345.1). Lineage (GTDB taxonomy): Bacteria > Pseudomonadota > Gammaproteobacteria > Burkholderiales > Burkholderiaceae_C > Scleromatobacter. The sequence goes on along the minus strand of CAIMXF010000312.1, from coordinate 2,525 downwards.
CATCGTCGGAGGGATCGCCGAATGATGCCTTCCGGCACCACCACGCCCGAACGCGCGGCCCGCTGGGAGCGCTACCTGGCCGACATCGAGAACTACGCGAGCGTGCCGCAGCCGCTCGAGATGCAGGGCACGCTGGTGCGCGTGACCGGCCTCGTGCTGGAAGCCGCCGGCGTGCGCGTGCCCGTGGGCTCGGTGTGCGACGTCTCGGGTTCGCCCAACGAGCCGCCGGTCACCGCCGAAGTCGTGGGCTTCGACGGCGACCGCGCCTTCCTGATGCCCACCGGCGAGCTGCACGGCCTGGCCAGCGGCGCCCGCGTGATGCCGCGCGCCGTGCCGCACCTGCCGCCGCAGTTCGGCGTCGAGAACCACCCGTGGCGCCGCAGCGAGGATCGCGGCCTGCACCTGCCGATGGGCTCGGGGCTGCTGGGCCGCGTCGTCGACGCGCACGGCCGTCCGCTGGACCGCCTCGGCGCGCTGAGCGACGTGCGCGACGAGCCGATGGTGCGCCGCTCGATCAACGCGATGGAGCGCGACCCCGTCCGCACGCCGCTGGACACCGGCGTGCGCGCGATCAACGCGATGCTCACGGTCGGCCGCGGCCAGCGGATCGGCCTGTTCGCCGGCACCGGCGTGGGCAAGTCGGTGCTGCTGGGCATGATGGCGCGCTACACGCAGGCCGACGTGATCGTCGTCGGGCTGATCGGCGAACGCGGCCGTGAAGTCAAGGAATTCATCGAGGACATCCTCGGCGAGGAGGGCCTCGCCCGCTCGGTGGTGGTCGCGGCTCCGGCCGACGCGCCGCCGCTGGTGCGCATGCAGGGCGCCAACTACGCCACCGCCGTGGCCGAGCACTTCCGCGACCGCGGCCAGCACGTGCTGCTGCTGATGGATTCGCTCACCCGCTTCGCGATGGCGCAGCGCGAGATCGCGCTGGCCATCGGCGAGCCGCCGGCCACGCGCGGCTATCCGCCCAGCTGCTTCGCCAAGCTGCCGCAGCTGGTCGAGCGCTCGGGCAATGCCGGCGCCGGCGGCGGCTCGATCACCGCGTTCTACACGGTGCTGACCGAGGGCGACGATCCGCAGGATCCGATCGCCGACGCGGCCCGAGGCATCCTCGACGGCCACATCGTGCTGTCGCGCGAACTCGCCGAGAGCGGGCATTTCCCGGCCATCGACGTCGAGAAGTCGATCTCGCGGGTGATGACCAGCGTCGCGCCGCGCGACCACCTCGCCGCCGCCCGCATCGCGCGCCAGGCGCTGTCGAAGGTGACCAAGGCGCGCGACCTGATCCAGCTCGGCGCGTACACGCCGGGCGCCGATCCGGAGCTCGACGCCGCCGTCAAGATGAGCCCGAAGCTGACCGCGCTGCTGCAGCAGGACATGCACGAGCGCGCGTCGATGGCCGAGAGCAGGCATCAACTCAACAAGGCGATCGCGCTGTGATCGGTCGCCGATGAAACGCCTTGCCCTGCTCAGGACGCTGCTCGAACGCGAACAGAAGCGTCGCGACGAGCAGATGGCCGCCGTGCGCCACGCGGCGGCCAACGCCGAGGCGCAGCAGCAGCAGGCCGACGGCCTGACCGGATACCGCAGCGAGTATTGCCGGAAGTGGTCCGCGCAGTTCCAGCAGGCCGCGCAGATGGAGATCCTGCGCAGCTACCACGGCTTCCTGTCGCGCCTGGACCAGGCGATCGCCCAGCAGCAGTCGGTGGTCGAGCACGCGCACCGCATGGTCGAGGCGCAGCGCCAGCGGCTGGTCGAACGCGAGGTCCGCGTGGCCACCGTCGAGCGGCTGATCAAGCGGCGCGAGGCGATGCTGGCCAGGGTGGCCGAGCGGCGCGACCAGAAGAACCTGGACGAGCTGGCGCAGCGGCCGACCAGCGCTCGCGCCCAGTCCGGCATGTCCTGAAATACGTTTCCGAAGACATTCTCACTTTCCGAGCGACACCCCCATGGCCGTCCAATCCAGCAGTCCCCATCCCCGCGTCCACTCGAGCACGCACGCGTCGCATGCCTCGCACACGCACGCCTCTCACGCCGCGGCCAGGCCCAAGCCCGGCCTCAGCGCCGAGGAAGGCGAGGGCGGCGGCTTCGCGGCCCAGTTGCTGAAGGCGCAGCCCGCCGCGGCCAAGGACGTCCACGCGGCCGACGCCAGGCCCAAGGCCGAGGCGAAGAAGCCGACCGACGACAAGGACGGCCAGGCCAGCGCCGACGCCAAGGAGGCGAAGGACGGCAAGGGCGACAAGGACGCGAAGGCCACCGACGCGAAGCTGCCGCCGGTCGATCCCGCGGCCCTGCTCGCTGCGCAGCAAGCGGTCGCGCCGCCGACGACATCGCTTGCAGACAGGACCGCCGCCGCCGGCGACCACGACGACTTCGCCACCGACCCGCTGGGCGCGCTGCGCAAGGCGGCGTCGGCCAAGGCCGGCAAGGACGACGGCAAGGCCGCGCTGCTGGCCGGTCTCGGCGCCGGCGCGCAGGCGCCGGGCGTGGCGACCGCTGCGGCGGCGGGCGCCGACGCGGGC
>CAIMXF010000311.1 GCA_903845345.1 uncultured beta proteobacterium | reverse complement strand
GCCCAGGCGGTCGCGCACGTCGGCGATGCGGCGGCCGGTGACGATGGCCACCGGACGCATCCGGGCCAGCTTGTCCAGGCGCAGCGCGATCGTCGCGGACACCTGCACGTCCTCGGGACGCGGCCGGATCGGGGCCAGCGTGCCGTCGAAATCGAACGCGAACAGCGCCGGCGCGCGCGCCAGGTCGGCGAGCGCGGCCAGGCCTTGCGGGCCCAGCAGGGGCCGCAGCGCGGGGGGTGTGGCTTCGCCCATCACAGCCCCAACGGGTCGGCGACGCGGGAGCGTGCCACGCGCGCATCCACCCGCGCCTTGAGGCGCCAGCGGCCGGCGTCGGTGAGCATGCGGCCGGCCCAGCGGAACACGTTGAACTCGCGCACCGTGGCGCGCAGGCTGGCCATGCGGGCGCGCTGTTCCGCGGCCGGCATCGTCGCCGCGCGGTGCAGCGCGTCCGCGGTTTCCTCGACGTGGTACGGATTGACGATCAGGGCCTCGGTCATCTCGCGCGCCGCGCCCGCGAAGCGGCTGAGGATCAGCACGCCCTGCTCGTCGTCGCGCGCCGCCACGAACTCCTTGCTGACCAGGTTCATGCCGTCGTGCAGGCTGGTGACGATGCACATGTCCGCTGCACGCAGCAGTTCGTTGACGGCGTGGCTGTCGTGGTGCTGCGCCAGCAGGTGCACCGGCTGGTAGCCCGCACGGCCGAAGCGTTCGTTGATGCGCAGCGTCAGCCGCTCGACGCGTTCCTGGAAGTTCTTGTATTCCTCGAGCGCGCTGCGCGTGGGCGCGGCCACCTGCACGAACACGAAGCGCTCGATCCACTCGGGATGCTTCTCCAGAAGGCGTTCCACCGCGTTGAGGCGCTCGAGGATGCCCTTGGTGTAGTCGAAGCGGTCGATGCCGACCGCCAGCACGGCGTCGGGCCGCAGGTCCAGCCGCTCGCGCACGATGCGGCGCGCCTCGGGCACCGAGGCCCAGCTCGCGACCGTCGCCTCGCCCGGCCACTCGATCGAGATCGGGTAGGCCTCGACCAGCGTCTCGTCCTCGCGGAACGAGATCGTCGAATGCTCGTGCTCGATGCGCGCCTCCAGGAACCGGTCCACCGTCTCGATGAAGTTCTTGCAGTGGAAGCGCGTGTGGAAGCCGAGGATGGTCGATCCCAGCATGCCCTGCAGGATCTCGCGCCGCCACGGGCAGATGCCGAACGATTCGGGGTTCGGCCAGGGAATGTGCCAGAACGTGAGGATGGTGGCGTTGGGCAGCTTCTCGCGGATCATCGCGGGCAGCAGCGCGAAGTGGTAGTCCTGCACCAGCACGATCGGATCCTCGCTGCGCGCCTCGGCCACCACGGCGTCGGCGAAGCGCTGGTTGACGGCCTTGTAGGCCTCCCAGTCCGACTCGCGGAACACCGGGCGCACGTGCGCCACGTGGCACAGCGGCCACAGGCCCTCGTTGGCGAAGCCGAGGTAGTAGCCCTGCTCCTCCTCGGCGGTGAGCCACAGGCGGCGCAGCTGGTAGTCGTCCTGGCCCGGCGGCACGGCGACGCGGTCGTTGGCGTCGACGACCTCGCGGTCGGCGTCGCCGCTGCCGTGCGCGATCCAGGTGCCGGAGCAGGCGCGCATCACCGGTTCGACCGCGGTCACCAGGCCGCTGGCCGGGCGCTTGACGATGATGCTGCCGTCCTTCGCGTGCTCGTGGATGTAGGGCTCGCGGTTGGAGACGACGATCACCTGGTCGCCGCGCAGCTGCGTCATCAGCAGCGCCTGCAGCCGCTCGGCGCTCCAGTCGGCCTCGGGGCCCTGCATGCGGCGGTACTCGTCCTCGAGGTCGCGCAGGCGCTCGCGCAGGTCGGCCGCGAACGGCTGCAGTTCCACCGCGGCGGCGGCGGAAGCGCCCGTCAACGGGCTGATGATGCCCTCGCCGCGCAGCAGCGCGCGCACGCCCAGCACCCAGCCGCGCCAGCTCAGCTGCGCCACGATCATCGTGATCAGCGCCATCACCAGCCCCAGCAGCGCGATCAGGCCGACGAGGTAGCGGCGCGTGTCCTGGCTGCGCTTCTCGATGAAGCTGAGGTCGTGCAGCAGTACCAGGCGGCCGACGACGACGGGTTCGGTCTGGGCAGCCGATGCCGCCGACGCGGCCGGCATCGCGGCGGCCGCCAGCGTGGCGTCGAACTCGGGCGGCCCCATGAAGGACGACGCCGCTGCGGATGGCGCGCTCGCGGCCTCGCTGGCCGGATCCGCCGCGGCGAGCGGATGCGGCTGGTCGACGACGTCGTGCATCGACACGTGCACCGGGCCGCCGTTGATCACCAGCCGCGGGTCACGCTTCTGGCTGATCTGCAGCGCATCGAAGCAGTTCAGGTCGGACGGGAACGCCGGCGTTCGCACCAGCATCTGACCGTCCGGGCTGCAAAGTCCGATCGCGAACAGGCGCTCGTCCTGCAACGCGCGGTCGAACAGCTTCTCGAGCTGCTTGGGCCGATTCGCGCGCACCGCCTCCACCACCGAATCGGACAAGGCGTTGGCCACGACGGCGCTGCGGCTGTCGAGGTCGCGCGCGAACCAGCGCAGCGTGACGCCGTCGACCAATGGCAGTACAAGATAGGCCGTGGCGATCACCACCGCGACCAGCGGCAGCAGGAAACGAAGTTGCAGCCGGATC
>CAIMXF010000310.1 GCA_903845345.1 uncultured beta proteobacterium | reverse complement strand
TTCTCGATCTGGTCGCTCATGCCCAGGCCGTGGCGGCCGCCGATGCGGTTGGCCTCCATCATCAGCGCGACCGGGTCGCTGAACGTCTGGCCGTTCAGCGCGACGGGCATGCCCTGCTCGAAGCGCACGGAAACTTCCTCGGCCTTGACGGCGACGTCGTCGCGCCAGAACGCGACGCCCATGATGGGCTGCACGATCTTCATGCCGGAGTTGAGGTGCTCGAGATCCTTGGCCTCGTGCGTCGCGCCCAGCATGTTGGAGTCGGTCGAGTACGCCTTCTCGCTGGACATCTTGTAGCCGAAGCCCGCCTTGTTCAGGAACTCCGACATCTCGGCGCGGCCGCCCAGCTCGTCGATGAACAGCTGGTCGAGCCACGGCTTGTAGATCTTCAGCGACGGGTTCGCGAGCAGGCCGTAGCGGTAGAAGCGCTCGATGTCGTTGCCCTTGAAGGTGCTGCCGTCGCCCCAGATGTGGACGTCGTCCTCCTTCATGGCCGCGACCAGCATCGTGCCGGTGACCGCGCGGCCCAGCGGCGTGGTGTTGAAGTACGTGTTGCCGGCGGTGGAGATGTGGAACGCGCCGCTCTGCAGCGCGGCGATGCCCTCGGCCACCAGCTGCGGGCGGCAGTCGATCAGGCGTGCCTTCTCGGCGCCGTACTGCATCGCCTTGCGCGGGATCTCGTCGTAGTCCGGCTCGTCGGGCTGGCCCAGGTTCGCGGTGTAGGCGTAGGGGATCGCGCCCTTCAGGCGCATCCAGTGCAGCGCGGCGCTGGTGTCGAGGCCGCCGGAAAAGGCGATGCCGACCTTTTGCTGGGCAGGCAGGTTCTGGAGGATCGTGGTCATGTCTGGGCCGGGGAGGGTGAACTGCGGGAAATCCCTCCATTCTCGACTGAAATCGGGCCGATTCCCAGCGGGCGGTTGTCTAGACGAGATGACGCCGGGCCTTGGCGACACCCCACAGACGCGATTTCCCGGCAGCGGAGATACTCGCCGCGTGACCTCTCCGCCGCCGACCCTTCCGCGCACGCCGCTGCTCCTCGCCTTCTCGCTCGCGCTGGCGGCGGCCGTCTCGCTGGGCCTGGCGCGCTTCTCGTACGCGCTGCTGCTGCCGCCCATGCGCGCCGAGCTGCACTGGAGCTATTTCACCGCCGGCGCGATGAACACGGCCAACGCGGCCGGCTACCTGTGCGGCGCGCTGCTGGCGCCGCGCTGGTTCGCGCGCCACGACGCCTTGCGCGTACTGACGGCCGGCGGCTTGTCCACCGCGGCGATCCTGGCCGCGCATGCCTTCGCCGGCAGCGATGCGCTGCTGATTGCATTGCGAACGCTGGCCGGCATCGGCAGCGCGGCCACCTTCGTCGGCGGCGGCTTGCTGGCGGCGCGGCTGGCGGCGCGCGCGCCGCATCCTGGCCTCGTCGTGGGGATCTACTACGGCGGCGCGGGCCTGGGCATCCTCGGCGCGACGCTGATCGTGCCGCCGCTGCCCTGGCGCGCGGCCTGGATCGCGCTGGGCGCGACGTCGCTCGCGTGCGCGCTCGCGACCTGGGGCGTCACGCGCGCGTCGCGCGACGTCGTGCAGACGGCGCCGGACGCCGCGTCGACCACGCGCCTGCGCGTGCGCTGGACGCCGATGGCGCTGCTGCTGACCGGCTACCTGCTGTTCGGCTTCGGCTACATCGGCTACATGACGTTCATCGTGACGCTGCTGCGCGAGCAGGGCATCGCGCCGGGCTGGGTCGATGCGTTCTACGGACTGCTCGGCGCGGGCGTGGTGGCGTCGTCGTGGGTCTGGGCCGGCGTGCTGCAGCGCTTTCGCGGCGGCCAGGCGCTGGCGTTGCTCAACGCGATCCTGACCTTCGCCACGCTGCTGCCCGTGCTCAGCGGCCAGCCGGTGGTCGTCGCGCTGTCGTGCCTGCTGTTCGGCGGCACGTTCCTGTCGGTGGTGGCGTCGACCACCGCGTTCGTGCGCCACAACCTGCCGCCGGCCGCGTGGGCCGCGGGCATCGGCGCGTTCACGATCGTGTTCGCGCTGGGACAGATCCTCGGGCCCAGCCTGACCGGCCACCTGGCCGATGGCCCGGGCGGTCTGCAGCGCGGCTTCCTGTGCTCGGCCATCGTGCTGGCGCTCGCCGCGCTGTTCGGGTCGCGCCAGCAACCGCTGAAGGCCCACTGAAACGACGACGGCGACCGAGGCCGCCGTCGTCCGCTCGAGAGGCTTGTCAGATCACGTGCGCGGTTCGCCGAAGCGATTCACCGTGATCGTCGCGCCCGCGGGCGCTGTCGTCTGGACGTGGTGCTCGACGCCCTGGAACGTGTAGACCGTGTCCCAGTATTGCGGCGGGCCCGAGGCCGGCACGTCGCGGCAGCGCTGCACGTCCTCGACGCGCGTGCCGCTGTTGGCGCTGCCGATCGCCCCGCCCACCACGGCGCCGCCGACCGCACCGGCCACCACCGCGCCGTTGCCGCGCGCGACCTGGTGGCCGAGGATGCCGCCGAGGATGCTGCCGACCACCGCGCCGCCCACCTGGTTGCGGTTGTCGCGCACCTCGGCCTGCTCGACCCAGCAATGCTGCGTCGGCGTGCCGAAGACGGCGTGCGAGGCGATCACCTGCGCCTGGAACAGCTGTTCCAGCGGACGCGGGCGCGCGTCGTAGGCCGGCTGCGGCGGCGGTGCCCAGTTGCTGCCGGCCACGGGCGCGCCCGGCGGCACCATGCGCACCGACGAGATGCTGTCGTTCATGCCCATCGCGGCCAGGCTCGGGTAGTTGCCCGGACGCAGGTACATGCAGTGGCCGTTGAAGCCGGCGTCGTCGCAGATCTCCCAGCGTTCGCCCACGACCACGGCCGAGGACGCGCGGTCGTTGAAGCCGGAACGGCGCAGGTCGCCGACGTCCGACGACGTGCTGAACGAACGGCCGCGGAAGCCGTCACGCTCGTAGAACGTCACCTGCCCGGGCAGCGGCGGCGGGCCCCATTGGCTGTCGGGGATCGAGCCGTCGCGGCGTGCCTCGCGGGCCGAAGAGATGCGGTCGTCGAGCCCCATCGCGCTGAGCGAGGGATAGTTGCCCGGACGCAGCACGAAGCAGTGGCCGCGGAAGCCCGCGTCGTCGCAGACCTCCCACGGCCGGTCGGTGACCACCACCGACGACGCGCGATCGTTGAAGCCGATCTGCCGGAAGTCGCCGATCGGGTCGTGCACGGTGAACGCGCGTCCGCCGTAGTTGTCGCGTTCGTAGAAGGTGACGTCCGCCATGGCCGCGCCGCAGCAGGCGAGGGCGACTGCGCCCAACGTCGTCTTCAGGATCTTCGTGTTCATTCGAACCTCTCCGTTGTCGTTTGAACACGGACGGTGGCAAACGAGGGTCCCCTCGCGAAACGACTCGCTGGCACCTGCCGCGCCGGGCCGCTGCCTCGCTCGGGCCGCAGCCCCTCGCGGGCTGGCTCGGGTCGCTCGCAGGCTGGGGTCGTCCAGGTCGTCAGGTGGCTTCGACGCGGCGCAGGCGCACGTGCGCGACCAGGCCGCCTTCGGCCCCGTTGGTCATCTCGAGGCTGCCGCCCATGCGCTGGATCGATTTCTTCACCACGGCCAGTCCCAGCCCGGCCCCGGTGGCCGACGTGCGCGCCGTGTCGCCGCGGAAGAACGGCGTCGTCAGCTGCGTGAGCTTCTCGACCGGCACGCCGGGGCCGCGGTCGCGCACCGTCACGATGATCCACGGGCCGGCCTGCAACTGCCCGACCTGCACTTCGGCGGGGATCGTCTCGGACACGCGGCCATACCGACGCGCGTTCTCGAACAGGTTGGCGAACACGCGGCCCAGTTCGATCGGATCGCCCAGCACCCGCGACACCGGCGACAGCTGGATCGCGATGCGGATCTGGCTCGCGTCGCGGAACGCCAGCGCCTCGCGCTCGACCACCGCCGCCAGCGGCACCGGCTCGAGCCGCGTGACGCCGGGGCGCGCGTAGTCCATGAACTTGTCGATGATCGCGTCGAGCTGGTCGATGTCGTCGGCGATGTGGCTGCGCGCCTCCTCGTCGGGCACGCTGATCTCGGCCTCGAGCCGGATGCGCGCCAGCGGCGTGCGCAGGTCATGCGAGATGCCGGCCAGCATCACGGTGCGGTCCTGTTCGACCTTCGCCAGCTCGCGCGCCATGCGGTTGAAGCCGACGTTCACGGCGCGCACCTCGGTCGTGCTGGTGCGCTCGTCGAGCCGCGTGTCGTACTCGCCGTCGCGGATGCGCGCGGCGGCCGTCGACAGCTCCTTCAGCGGCCGGTTGATCAGGCCCGCGATCGTCGCCGAGCCGATGATGGTCGCCAGGATCGCGATGCCCACCCACACGAACCAGGTGCTCGAGGTCAGCGGCGTGACGCGCGCCGATTCGGCCTGCAGCCAGTAGCGGTCGTCGTCGATCGTGAAGCCGACCCACAGCGCGTCCTGGCCGTTGACCGAACGCGCCACCACCGTGCCTTCGCCGAGCCGCACGCGCAGTTCGGCGGCGATGCGGCGCGTGAACGCGTCGACTTCGTAGGGCTCCCAGCGATCCGACGGCTCGCGCGGCAGCACGCGCACGGCCTCCTGGTCGGTCATCGACTTCATCAGCGAGATGCGCGTGATGCCGTCGACGTTCTTCATCGCGCCGCGCGACAGGTTCACGAGGCTCGCGATCTGCTGCGCGGCGAGGACGGCGCGCGGCTCGAACTCGAGCTGGCGCAACGTCTGGACCCAGGCGATGACGCCGCCGGTCAGCAGCAGCGACAGCAGGAAGAACGTGCGCCAGAACAGACTCAGCGACAGGAGCTTGCGATCCATCCCGGATTCGTGCGCGGCTGCTTACGCGGTTTCGCTCGGCACGAACACGTAGCCCACGCCCCACACCGTCTGGATGTAGCGCGGGTTCGACGGGTCGGGCTCGATCATCTTGCGCAGGCGCGAGATCTGCACGTCGAGGCTGCGGTCGAAGGGCTCGAAGTCGCGGCCGCGCGCGAGCTGCGCGAGCTTGTCGCGCGACAGCGGCTGGCGCGGATGGCGAACCAGCGCCTTGAGCATCGAGAACTCGCCGGTGGTCAGCGCGATCGGCTCGCCTTCCTTCGTGAGGCGGCGCAGCGACAGGTCGAACTCGAAGTCGCCGAACTGCACCACCTGCGCGTCCTTCGCGGGCGCACCCGGCGCCTCCTGCGGCGGACGGCGGCGCAGCACCGCGTGCACGCGGGCCAGCAGTTCGCGCGGGTTGAAGGGCTTGGGCAGGTAGTCGTCCGCGCCCACCTCGAGGCCGACGATGCGGTCGACGTCTTCCACCTTGGCGGTGAGCATGATGATGGGCGTGCGGTCGCCGGCCGCGCGCAGGCGGCGGCAGATCGACAGGCCGTCCTCGCCCGGCAGCATCAGGTCGAGCACGATCAGGTCGATGTTCTCGCGCGTCATCAGCCGGTTGAGGGCCTTGCCGTCCTCGGCCAGCAGGACGTCGAAGCCTTCCTGGCTCAGGTAGCGGCGCAACAGGTCGCGGATACGGGCATCGTCATCGAGGACGACGATACGGTCTTGGCGGGTGCCAGGGACTGCCGACATGATGGCTCCAAATATGTAACAAGCTCGATTCTGCGGCGTGAAATCGCGGTTTTCACGTTTTTCGGCCCGACCTTTTGGTTCTGTTACAAATTCGTCGACTCGCCGATAGCCTGGTTCTCGTCACCCCTTTTGCGACTTTGCGCCGTTCAATCGGCATCATCCACTCATGACCGCAATCATGCTCAAACCTGCCGCTTTCCTCCTGTCGAGCTGCCTGCTGGCCGTCGCGTTCTCGCTGCCGGCCCGGGCGCAGGCGCCGGTCGTCCAGAAGGATCCCGAAGGGGTGGTCTCGCTGAACAGCAGCGCGACGGTGCAGGTGCCCAACGACTGGATGACGGTCGAGTTCACGACCACGAAGGAGGGCCCCGACGCTTCCTCCGTGCAGGCCGCGCTGAAGGAGGCGCTGGCAGGCACGCTGGCGCTGGCGAAACAGGTCGCCAAGCCGGACGGCCACGTGGAAGTGCAGGGCGGCGGCTTCTCGCTGCAGCCGCGCTACAACAGCAAGGGCCTCATCAACGGCTGGACGGGCACGACCTCGCTCGTCGTGCAGGGCCGCGACATGGGCACCATCGCCGAACTGGCGGGTCGCATCCAGGCGATGACGGTGGGCAGCCTCGACTACAGCGTGTCGCGCGAGGCGCGCGAGAAGGTCGAGGGCGAGGTCGCCGCGCAGGCGATCGCGCGTTTCCGCGCGAAGGCAGCCGACTACGCCAAGGCCTTCGGGTACGCCACATTCACGGTGCGCGAGGCCAACGTCAACATCGACAACGGCCAGCCGACGCCGCGGCCGTTCATGATGAGGGCGAAGATCGCGTCGAGCGTCAGCGACGCGCTCCCGGTCGAGGCCGGCTCGGGCTCGCTGACGGTCAACGTCAACGGCAGTGTCCAGCTGAAGTAGTCCGAAGGCGACGCGGTTTTCATGAGCTCGTGCGCGTTGCCGCGCCCGCGCTTGCTACGATCCCGGCATGACCGCCGCTGCCACCGCCGAACCGCGCCTGCTCGATGTGCAATGCCTCGCCCCGGAGGGCCTGCATCGCATGGCCTACGCCGAGTGGGGCGACGCCGCCAACCCCAAGGTGCTGGTGTGCGTGCACGGCCTGTCGCGGCAGGGGCGCGACTTCGACACCTTCGCGCAGGCGATGCGCGGCGAGTACCGCGTCGTCTGTCCCGACGTCGTCGGCCGCGGGCGTTCGGACTGGTTGAAGAATCCGGCGTCGTACGCCATTCCCGCGTACGTGGCCGACATGGTCACGCTGCTCGCGCGTCTGGCCGCGACGGAGGTGCACTGGGTCGGCACGTCGATGGGCGGCCTGATCGGCCTGGGGCTCGCGGCGTTGCCGGAGTCGCCGATTTCGAAGCTGGTGCTCAACGACGTGGGCCCGGCGATCGAGTACGCCGCGCTGGCGCGCATCGGCACCTACCTCGGCCTGCCGGCGCACTGGAAGACGGTCGACGAGGCCGCCGACGCGCTGCTCGCCATCTCGCGCAGTTTCGGCCCGCATACGCGCGAGGAATGGCTCGCGTTGACGCGTCCGCAACTGAAGGCCGACGGCGACGGCTTCAAGCCGCACTACGACCCGGCCATCGCGGTGCCGTTCCGCGCGGTCACGCCGGAGCTCGCTGCGGCCGGCGAGGGCCTGCTGTGGCAGGCTTATGACGCGTTGAAGATTCCGACGCTGGTCGTGCGCGGTGCCGAGTCCGACCTGCTCTCGCGCGCCACCGCCGACGCGATGGCGCAGCGCGGCCCGCGCGCACGGGTGCACGAGATCGCCGGCGTCGGCCACGCGCCGACGCTGGTGCACCCCGACCAGATCGCCGCGGTGCGCGACTTCCTGCTTGCCGCCTCGCCATGAAGACGCAGTCGGCCAACTTCGCTGTCGACGACGCGCCGGCCATCGTGCGCGTGGCCGCCGCCGACATGGCGCTGGCCGCGGGCGAGCCGCACGCCGGCAGCGAGAGCGGCGAGGTCGACCCGCTCGGCACCGTGGCGCTGGGCCGCGCCCGCGCTTTCGCCGAGCCGCTGTTGGTCGGACGCAAGCTCGATTCCGGCGAGGAGGCGTGGTCGCATGCCGAGGGCGTGGCCAACATCCTCGCCGACCTCGGCGCCACGCCGGCGATGCAGGCTGCTGCGTACCTCGTGTATGCGGGCGACGGCCTGCAGCGGCCGATCGAGGTCGTGGCCAAGGCGTTCGGGCCGTCGTACGCGAGCCTGGTCGACCTCACGCGCAAGCTGGTGAAGATCCAGCGCAACGCGCGGGAGGCGCAGATCGGCAAGGAAGTCGACACGCAAAAGCGCGCGCTGCAGACCGAGCGCGTGCGCAAGATGCTGCTCGCGTTCTCGCGCGACCTGCGCGTGGTGCTGCTGCGCCTCGCCTCGCGCCTGCAGACGCTGCGCTGGCATGCGGCCAGCCGCACGCCGTGCCCGGCCGATCTCGCGCGCGAGTCGCAGCAGGTGTTCGCGCCGCTGGCCAACCGGCTGGGCATCTGGCAGATCAAGTGGGAGCTGGAGGACCTGTCGTTCCGCTTCCTCGAGCCCGACGAATATCGCCGCGTCGCCAGGCTGCTCGACGAACGCCGCGTGGAGCGCGAGGCCGGCATCGTCGCATTCCGCACGCAGCTGGAGCGGATGCTGGCCGACGCCGGCATCCCGGCCGACATCCAGGGCCGCCCCAAGCACATCTACAGCATCTGGAAGAAGATGCGCGGCAAGGAGCTGGACTTCGAGCACGTGTTCGACATCCGCGCGATGCGCGTGATCGTCGAGGATGTCGCAGCCTGCTACGCGGTGCTGGGGCGCGTCAACGAACGCTATCGCGCGCTCGACGGCGAGTTCGACGACTACATCGCCCGGCCCAAGGCCAACGGGTACCAGTCGCTGCACACGGTGGTCAAGGACGACGCCGGCCGGGCTTTCGAGGTGCAGATCCGCACGCGCGAGATGCACGAGCACGCCGAGCACGGCGTGGCCGCGCACTGGGCCTACAAGGAGGCCGGCACCAAGGGGTACTCGGGCGTGAGCGCCGCGGGCGCGTTCGAGGACCAGGTCGCGGCCGCACGCAAGGCGGTGCTGCGGCAACTGCTCGCGTGGGAGCGCGACTTCGTCGCCGAACCCGGGCCCGGCGCCGCGCCCGCTGAAGGCCCTTCGTTCGAGGACCGCATCTACGTCTTCACGCCGCAGGCCAGCGTCATCGAGCTGCCCGCCGGCGGCACGCCGGTCGACTTCGCCTATGCGCTGCACACCGACGTCGGCCACCGCTGCCGCGGCGCGCGCGTCGACGGCGCGATGGTGCCGCTGCAGACGCCGCTGCGCAACGGGCAGACGGTGGAGATCGTCACCGTGCGCGAGGGTGGCCCGTCGATGGACTGGCTCAACCCCGAGCTGCACTTCCTGCAGAGCCCGCGCGCCCGCGCCAAGGTGCGCGCGTGGTTCAACGCGCTGCAGCACGAGCAGACCGTCGCCAAGGGCCGCGAGCTGGTCGAGAAGCTGCTCCAGCGCGAGGGCCGCACCGCGACCAGCCTCGAGGAACTCGCGGGCAGGCTGGGCTTCGACGACGCCGAGGCGCTGTTCGAGGTGATCGGCAAGGACGAATACTCGCTGCGCAACATCGAGAACCTGCTGCGCCCGGCCGAGCCGCCGCCGCCCGACGAGGTCATCCAGCTGAAGCGCCCGCGCACCGGCGGGGCCGCGGGCGGCGTGCTGGTGGTGGGCATCGATTCGCTGCTGACGACGCTGGCCACCTGCTGCCGGCCGGCGCCGCCCGACGCCATCGGCGGCTACGTCACGCGCGGCAAGGGCGTGGCCGTGCACCGCACGGACTGCTCCAACTTCCGCCACATGGCGTCCACCACGCCCGAGCGCGTCATCCCCGTCGAATGGGGATCGCAGGCCGGCGAAGGGCGGCCGGACAAGAGCGTGTACGCGGTCGACATCGTCGTCGAGGCGCAGGATCGGCAAGGCCTGCTGCGCGACATTTCCGATGTGCTGGCCAAGCAGAAGGTCAACGTGATCGGCGTGAGCTCGCAGTCCACCA
>CAIMXF010000309.1 GCA_903845345.1 uncultured beta proteobacterium | reverse complement strand
GGGCCTTGCGACAGCATCAGCGGGCCCGGCTGCGCGATCTCGGCCTGCAACGCGTGGGCGCTCTGCGCGAAGCGCAGCGCGTCGGCCGCGGGCAGCGCGTCGACCGACGCCAGGTCCCACTTGACCGCCAGCGTGGCCGCCATCGCGGTGTCGTGCAGCGTCCAGAAGCGTTCGAAGCGGTGCGCCGTGGCGTCGAACTGAAGGGAGGAGTCGTGCAGCCGGTTCTGCAGCAGATCGACCGTGAACCAGGCCAGCCAGGTGGCCAGCAGCAGCACCGCGCCCATCAGCCACGGCGTGGCGATCGCCCACGGGCCCGCGCGCGTGCGCCGCGTGACGCGCGCGGGTTCGGGCGCAGGCACTCGCACCGCCGCGGGTGGGGGGGGCGCGGCGCCGGCCGAGGTCGCGACGGTGATGGGCTGGATGGACAGGAGCATTCTCCGAACGCCGCATCGACATCGATGCGGCCTGGTGCGAGGACGATGATACGAGCGGGGTCGGATTTCAGCGCGCGGCCGACGGCCAGCGGTCAGCCTCGCGCCGTCGTCCGTGGCATGTGGGCCCGAAATGCGGCATTTGGCGCGCCGCGAGCTGCCACGACCCGATCGCGTCGCCAGATGGCGGACGGTCGCCGTTGACATCCGGGCCGTTTATCGACCCGTTTGCCACGCAGGCCGGAAGCGGTTCGGCCTTACCGTGGAAGCCTTCAACGGAGGCCGACGTGAACGCCAACGACGCACTGGAACCTGCCCTCGCCGACCGGCTCATGCCGGCGAGCGACCCATCCGCCCTGCCCTGCGGCGCGCGCTGGCGCCGACGTGACCTGCCGCGCGAGACGCACGAACACATCGACCTGCCGCTGGAACAGGGCCATGCCGATACCGATACCGATACCGATACCGCTCCAGAGCCGATGCCGCAAGTGCCCGAGCGCGCGTTGCGCGACGCCGAACTGTGGCTGCTCGCGCGCCGTCGCCACGGCGCAGCGCTGCGGCTCGACTTCGAGCTGCGCACGACGCTCGTTCGCCAGGTCTTCCGGCGCGACTTCGTCTACGTATCGCGCCAGTTGCATGCGCTGGAGGCGAGCCGCCGCGTGCAAGGCCTCGACCGCACCCGTCTCGACGACGCGCTGGCCGCGCTGCTGCGCCGGATCGACGACGTGCAGGCCCTGCTGCAACGCATCGCCGCCGACCTCGACGCCGCCCTCGCGGCCCACGCCCCCGCCGGCGCGCGCATCGCGTTCGCACGTCCGGCACGCTTCCAGGCCACCATCGTCAGCCCGATCGCCCATCGCTACCTGGGGCTGCTGACGCGGGCCGACGAGACGCTCGCGCGACTCGAGATGGCATGGCTGCTGGGTCTGGCGGAACCCGCCAGCCGCACCGCCCGGGTCAGCGACTGCCGGCGTGCCCTGCACGGCTTCAAGGACCTGGCCTGCCACGAGCGGCAGGCCGTCGGGGCCCTGGTGCGCCAGGTGAATGCGCAGCGCAGGCAGGGCAGGGCGACGCACCCGGACGAATGACGCCCCCCGGCCATTCGATCGTCCACGCTGGCTGATCGCCTCGGCCGCGCGGGAGGCGCGCTCCAGATTCGATGAGTCGACGCCTTTTCGCCGCGCAGATCGCGATCCGGTGCCCGGCGATCCGCCGATCCGCCGATCCGCCAATCTGGCGTGCGGTGTGCGGTGTGCGGTGTGCGGTGTGCGGTGTGCGGTGTGCGGTGTGCGGTGTGCGGCGTGCGGGGTGCGGCGTGCGGCGTGCGGCGTGCGGCGTGCGGCGGCTGGCGG
>CAIMXF010000308.1 GCA_903845345.1 uncultured beta proteobacterium | reverse complement strand
GAACTCACCAAGGTCCTGATCGCCGAGGACGAGCCGCTGGCCGCCGAGGCCCTGGCCGACTGGGTCGCGCAGATCCCGTCGCTGCAGCTCGTGGCCACCTGCGGCGACGGCGCCAGCGCGCTGGTGCAGATCCGCGCGCTGCAGCCCGATCTCGTGCTCATGGACATCCAGATGCCCGTGCTGACCGGCCTGCAGGTGCTGCAGGCGCTGTCGGCCGACGCGCACCAGCCCGCGGTGATCTTCACGACGGCCTACGACGAACACGCGCTGACCGCGTTCGAGCTGCACGCGGTCGACTACCTGCTCAAGCCGTTCTCGCACGAGCGCTTCGTCGAGGCGATCGGCCACGTGCAGCGCGACGCACGCGCCGCGCTGGCCGGCGCGGTCGACGCGTTGCAGGCGCCCGACGGCACGCCGCTGACGCGCGTGCTGGTGCGCGACCAGGGCCGCATCTTCCCGATCAGCGTCGACGCGATCGAGCACCTGCGTTCCGACACCAAGTACACGGCGCTGGCCGTCAGGGGCAGGAGCTACCTCGTGCGCCTGCCCATCGTCACGTTCGAGCAGAAGCTCGACCCGACGCGTTTCGTGAAGCTGCACCGCAGCTGCATCGTCAACCTCGATTTCGTCGAGTCGCTGACGCCCGACGAGAACTCGCAGCTCGTCGCGCGCATGACCGACGGCACGCTGATCACCGCCAATCGCGACGTCTCAAAGAAGCTCAGGGAGCAATCGATATGAACCGCCATCTTCGTGCACTGGCCCTCGCCGCACTCGCAGCGGCGCCGTTCGCCGCGGGCGCGCAGGCCCCCGAAGGCAAGATCTACGCGCCGGGCCCGTTCGACAGCGTCGTCCTGGACGGTGCCGGCCAGGTGCGCCTGGTGCAAGGCGATCGCGACGAGGTCTTCGTGGCGGGCGACACCGCCGCGCAGGAGGCGGTCGACATCCGCCTGAACGGCACCCGCATCAGGATCGACCTGCCGGGCAGCTGGAAGTTCTGGAACAACGGCAGCGGCGCGCAGGTGGAGGTAAGGGTGCGCAACCTGAGCAGGCTGACGCTGTCGGGCGCCAACGACGTCGTCGCGCCGGGGCCGATCACCAGCGATCGCCTGACGATCAGCATGGCCGGCTCGGGCGTCGCGCACTTCGACCAGTTGCGTGTGGGCAACCTCGACTTCGAGATATCCGGCGCCGGCGAAGGACAGCTGGCTGGCAAGGTCGATCACCTGCGGCTTTCGGTGTCCGGCAAGGGCAAGCTCGGCGCCGAACAGTTGCGCGCGAACGGCGCGGACGTGTCGATCAGCGGCGTCGGCAACGCGTCGCTGTGGGCGGTGAACGCGCTGCGCGTGCAGATCTCCGGCGCCGGGCACGTCGAGTACTGGGGCCAGCCGGATGTGCACAAGTCGATCTCGGGCTTCGGCTCGGTGGATGCGCGCGGCGAAAAGCAGTAGGCGAGCGCGCGGGCGGCCATGCGTCGTGCCGTATGCGCGCCATCGGCAACCGGCACGCCGCGGGCGTGTCGCGAGCCCGCACAATGACGGCATCGCCTCCACCGGGAATCCGTCTTGTCACGCCTGCCTTCACCTGTCCTGCGCGGCCTCGCCTGCGCCGCCGCCGCGCTGCTGGTCGTGGGCGCGTCCTCCCCGTCGGCCTTCGCGGCCGAGGCGCCGGCCGCGCGCCCGGTCAAGGTGATGATCATCACCATGTTCGGGCCGGAGGCCGCGCCGTGGCTGGCCCGGTTGCCGATCAAGCGATCGGTGCGGGTGCCCGGGCTGTCGGCCGATTATCCCGAAGTCAAGTGCACCGACAGCGGCGTCTGCGTGATGACCACCGGCATGGGCCACGCCAACGCCGCAGCGTCGACGCTGGCGCTGGTGCTGAGCCCGCAGTTGGACTTGTCGCACGCCTGGTTCGTCGTCACCGGCATCGCGGGCATCGATCCGAACGTCGGCACGCTCGGGGCCGCGGCCTGGGCGCGCTACCTGGTCGACTTCGGCCTGCAGCAGGAGTTCGACGTCACCGAGGCGCCGCCGCAGTGGCAGGGCGGCTACGTCGGCATCGGCGCGGCCGATCCCACGGTCAAGCCCAAGCTGGAATACGGCACCGAGGTATTCCAGCTCGACGAGACGCTGCTGCAGCGGGCGCTGGCGCTCTCGCGCACCGCGAAGCTGGAGGACAACGACACCGCCGCTGCCTACCGCAAGCAGTATGCGCAGGTCGCCGCGCAGGCGGCGCCGGGCGTCCTCCAATGCGACACGCTGGCCGGCGACACCTGGTGGCACGGCCAGCGGCTGGGCGAACGGGCCTCCGCCTGGACGCGCCTGCTGACCGACGGCAAGGGCACCTACTGCACGACGCAGCAGGAGGACAACGCCACCTACGAGGCGCTGCGGCGCGGCGCCGCGGCCGGACGCCTCGACCTGCACCGGGTGGCGGTGTTGCGCACCGGCGCGAACTTCGACCGTCCGCACGCGGGACAGACGGCGCAGGAGTCGCTGAACGCGCAGTCGGGCGGCTTCCCGATCGCGACGGCCAATCTCTATCGCGCGGCGTGGCCGCTGGTGTCCGACATCGTCGCGCGCTGGCCGCAATGGCGCGAGGGCGTGCCGCCGCAGTGAGCGCGCTCGTCGGGCGGCGAGCGGCGGCGCGGCGGACGCGGTGCGCACCCGGGCGGTGCGCCGGGCGTGCCGTTGGCGCGGTACCCGTGACGCGCCGAGCGCGGCGCACCTGAATCGGGCGCCTGCGTACCCCGGCATGCGACGGCGGGCGCGAAGTGCGGTCCAGCGCAAAGCCATCGGCACTTCATGTTGCCGAAGAAGTCCGCGATCGGACATACCCCGAGCGGCATGACCTTCATGCGCCGTCACGTATGCGCCGGGCGTGGTGCCGCGCAGCTGCGCGAGCGCGTTGTCGTGCGCTTTCCACACCCCATCCTGAACCGACACGTGGCCTTCGTCTTGCTTTACGTTGTCCACACATTGATTTTCAGGACTCGTCCGATGAACACTTCCCACCGCATCCAATCGGCCTCGCGTTCCACCATGCTGCGTGCGCGGGTCAAGCCGCTGTCGTTGCTGATCGCGCTCGCGTTCGCGGGCACCGCCGCCCACGGCCAGGCCGCCGCGCCGGCCGACGCCGCGTCCGCGCCCGAGGCCGGCAAGCTGCAGGCCGTGACCGTGACTGCCGAACGCATCACCGAAGATGCCAGGAGCGTGCCGATCTCGGTCAGCACGATCGGCGGCGAGGCGCTGGACGTGCTCAATTCGGGCGGCGACGACGTGCGCGCGCTATCGGGCCGCGTGCCCAGCCTGAACATCGAGTCGTCGTTCGGCCGCGCCTTCCCGCGCTTCTACATCCGCGGCTACGGCAACACCGATTTCCACCTGAACGCCTCGCAGCCCGTCTCGCTGATCTACGACGACGTCGTGCAGGAGAACCCGATCCTCAAGGGCTTCCCGGTGTTCGACGTCGACCAGGTCGAAGTGCTGGCCGGCCCCCAGGGCACGCTGTTCGGCCGCAACACGCCGGCCGGCGTGGTGAAGTTCGATTCGGTGGCGCCCTCGCGCATCCCCAACGGCTACTTCAACGCCAGCTACGGCTCGTTCGACACGATCAACCTGGAAGGCGCCTACGGCATGCCGCTGGGGCCGGACTGGTCGATCCGCGGCTCGATCCTGAGCCAGCATCGCAACGGCTGGGTGACCAACACGGCGCCGGGCGCCGGCCCGGGCAAGCTCGAAGGCTACGACGACGAGGCCGGCCGCCTGCAACTGCTGTACAAGCCCTCGGCCACCTTCAGCGCGCTGTTCAACGTGCACACGCGCGCCCTCGACGGCACGGCGCGCCTGTTCCGCGCCAACATCATCAAGCCGGGCACCAACGACCTCGTCGACGGCTTCGATCCGTACCAGGTCTCGATCGACGGCAAGAACGCGCAGACGGTCGACACCGACGGCGCCAGCGCGAAGCTGCGCTGGGTGCTCGGCGGCGACAACGTGCTGAGCTCGATCAGCGGCTGGGAACACGTGCACGCGTTCAGCCGCGGCGACGTCGACGGCGGCTACGGCGCGGTCTACGACCTGCCGATGGGCCCGGGCGTCATCCCGTTCGCGGACGAGACCTCCGACGCGCTCGCCGGCCACGAGCAGCTGAGCCAGGAGTTCCGCCTCGAGCACGGTGGCGCCGGGCCGCTCACGTGGCAGACGGGCGTGTACCTGTTCCACGAGAAGTACAAGATCATGAGCCTGGCCTACGACACGCTGTTCGGCGGCCCGAGCACCGAGGTCGACGCCACGCAGACCAACGACGCCTGGGCCGCGTTCGGCTCGGTCGGCTATGCGGTGACCGACAAGTTCAAGCTGCGCGGCGGCCTGCGCTACACCCATGACCGCAAGTCGCTGACGACGACGCCCGTCAGCGACACCGCCGTCGACACCAGCGCCGGCCTGTCCAAGAGCACCAGCGACTCGCGCACCAACTGGGACCTGAGCGGCACGTACG
Organism: uncultured beta proteobacterium; assembly: GCA_903845345.1. Lineage (GTDB taxonomy): Bacteria > Pseudomonadota > Gammaproteobacteria > Burkholderiales > Burkholderiaceae_C > Scleromatobacter. The sequence goes on along the minus strand of CAIMXF010000308.1, from coordinate 7,350 downwards.
CCGTCACGGGCAACGCCAACGTCTACGCGCGCGTCGCCACCGGCTTCCGTGCATCGAGCATCTTCCCGGCGTCGGACTTCGGCTACCTCACGTACGCCAAGCCGGAGACGACGACGTCCTACGAGGCCGGCGTCAAGGCCGACCTGTTCGACCGCCGCGCGCGCCTCTCGGCCGACGTGTTCCACTACGATGTGAAGGACCAGCAGCTGAGCGCCGTCGGCGGCCAGTCCAACGCCACGCAGCTGGTGAGCGCGAAGAAGGTGACGGGGCAGGGCTTCGAGCTCAACCTCGACGCCTACCTGCTGCCCACGCTGCTGGTGACCTTGAACGGCAGCTACAACTTCACCAAGATCAAGGATCCGGACCTGGCGGTCGCGCCGTGCGCCACCTGCACGGTGACCAACCCGGCCGGACCGGTGCCCGGCACGGTGCTGATCAACGGCAACCCGCTGCCGCAGGCGCCCAAGTACGTCGCCAACGCCACCGCGCGCTACGGCATCCCGGTGGGCGACGCCGAGTACTTCGTCTACACCGACTGGTCGTATCGCAGCGCGGTCAACTTCTTCCTCTACGAGTCCAAGGAGTTCACCGGCAAGGCGATGACGATCGGCGGCCTGCGCGCGGGCTACGACTGGGACGGCGGCAGGTACGAAGTGGCGGCGTTCGCGCGCAACATCACCAACCAGATCCGCGTGACCGGCGGCATCGACTTCAACAACCTGACCGGCTTCATCAACGACCCGCGCACGGTCGGCGTGCAGTTCAAGGCGACGTTCTAAGTAAGATCCTCGACCTCGGCAGCCGCGCGGGACTCGAGCCTCGCGTGGCTGCCCCCATTCCCGGGAGATCGTCTTTGAAGCACCTCTTCATCGCGGCCGCGCTGGCGCTGGGCGCCGCGTCGGCGTTCGCGGCCAAGCCAGCGGCCAGGGCCACCTGCCTGACCGAGTGCACGCCACGCGTGGGCATCGTGTCGGCCTTCGGCCAGGAGGCCGACATCCTCGTCGCGCAGACGCAGTCGCCGCACGCCTGGGTCATCAACGGCAACCGCTTCACGACGGGCGTGCTGCGCGGCGTGCCGGTAGTGATCGTGCTGAGCGGCGTCAGCATGATCAACTCGACGATGGTCACCCAGCTCATGGTGGACCACTTCAAGGTGCAGCGGCTGGTGATGTCGGGCATCGCCGGCGGCGTGAACCCGGCGCACCACGTCGGCGACGTCATCATCCCGGACCGCTGGGCGATGCCGCTGGAGGTGTTCTGGAACCGCGACAGCACGTTGCCGGCCAGCTGCGGCAAGGCGGCCGACGTCTCGTGCCTGGGCCTGAAGCTGGCCAGCGCCGACGGCAAGCCCGTGCCGCCGTTCAGCCTCGCGACGCCCGCGGGCGCGCTGCCCACGGGCCTGTTCATGCGCGAGAACTTCGTCATGACCGCGGCCAATGCGCCCGGCGGCGAGTTCCGCTTCGACTACCCGGTCGACGCCGAGATGCTGGCCGTCGCGCGCGAGATCAAGCCGGTGCTCGCGCGCTGCGGACCGAAGGCCGCGAAGACGCCGGGCGCCGAGCCCGACCCGTCGCTGTGCGTGAAGACCGTGCCGCAGGTGATCGTCGGCGGCCGCGGCGTCTCGGGCACCGCCTTCCTTGCCAACCCGCAGTACCGCACGTACCTGTTCGAGCAGTTGCAGGCGCAGACCTTCGAGATGGAGACCGCCGCGCTCGCGCATGTCGCCTACGCCAACCACGTTCCCTACATCGCCTTCCGCAGCCTCAGCGACCTCGCCGGCGCCGAGGAGTTCAACGCCGACGCCGTCGCGCTGTTCGCCAGCGGCCTGGCCGAGACCAACGAGGCCGCGGTGACGCTGGCCTTCCTGGACGGCTGGCGCCACCGCAAGTGATGCCCGCGCGCCTGCGTCACGCGTGGGCGCGATCGGCGACCTGCGATGCTGAACGCCGCCTGAGGCGTTCGTAAGGTTTCGATCGCCGGCGCGACTAACGTCCACGACGTCCTTTGCTCGCCGAAATGAATTGCGCGAAGCCTCGCCGACGTGCTTTCGACATACGGGGGTACCGTATGTAAAGTTCGCGATGCGTGTAAGAGATCGAGGGTGTTGGCGACGAACGGAGGTCGCGGCCAGAACCGGCCGCGGCGCGCGGATCCCGAAACGGGAACGCGCCACTTCATTCCAGGAGAGACACCCATGATCCAACGAATCCTCACGGCCTGCGCAGCTGCCGTCCTGTTGCTCGGCGTCGCGACCACGGCTTCGGCCGAAGGCCACGCGAGCCTCGTGTTGACCGCCTCGAACGCGACGACCAACGAGCTGCTGGTGCTCGACACCGCGGGCAACGTGCTGCGGCGCATCCCGACGCAGGGGCAGGGCGGCGTCGCGGGCAACGCCGGCGGCATCGCGGCCAGCCGCGATCGCGTGGCCGTCGTCAACTTCGGCTCGTCCAACGTGTCGCTTTTCCAGCGCGACGAGGGCGGCCGCCATTTCCGCCTCGAGCGCGTGATCCCGACGCTGGGCAGCCCGGTGAGCGTCGCGTTCGGCAACGACCATCTCTACGTGCTCACGACCACCCACGTCGAATCGCATCGCGCCGGCCCGTGGGGCGTGCTGCCCAACGTCGACGGCCAGGCGCAGCTGCTGCATTCGGACGCCAGCGCCGCGCAGGTCGGCGTGGTCAGGGGCGCGCTCGTCTTCACCGAGAAGAGCAACGCGATCGAGAGCGTGCGGCTGTCCGGCGACGGCGCCGTCGCCGGCAGCGCGACGCTGGTCGCCAGCATCCCCGCCAACGTCAACGCGCCGTTCGGCCTGGCCACGCGCGGCGACGACGCCTACGTGACGATCGCCCACGCCGACGAGATCAGCCTGGTGCGCAACGGGGCGGTGCTCACCGTCACGCCGTCGGTGACGCAGCATGCGCCGTGCTGGGTCGCGCTCGACGGCGCGTTCCTGTTCTCGGCCAACTCGCCCAGCCAGACGGTGTCGCGCTACGCCGTCTACGGCCAGAAGATCGTGCAGGACGCGGCGGTGATCGCGCAGTTCGCCGGCAACCCGACCGACATCGTCTACCGCGACGGTTTCGCCGCGGTGATCGACGCCGCCGGCACGGCGTCGCGCGTGTCGGTCTTCAAGGTCGACCAGGACGGCAACTTCGCCCTGCAGGGCGTGGCGGCGCTGGCGAGCGCGGCCACCAACGGGCTGGCGATCGTCGACGCGGACGACTGGCGCTAGGGACTTGCCGGGGATGGACGCCGGCCTCGCGCGTGCCGGCGTACCATCGCCGCTGCGCGCACAGGAGCGCCCACCAGCGTGACGCGCCAGCCGCGCGCGCTCGACTTGAGTTGGAGCGTCCCGACCCTACATGCCAGGGACGTTCACGCAGGAGAAACGAAGATGCCCGAGTACAGGAAGACCCCGGAGGCGCTGGCCAAGCTGACGCCGATCCAACGCCACGTGACCCAGGAGAGCGGCACCGAGCGCCCGGGCACCGGCGAACTGCTGCACAACAAGGAGGCCGGCATCTACGTCGACATCGTGTCCGGCGAGCCGCTGTTCGCGTCCGCCGACAAGTTCGAGTCGGGCTGCGGCTGGCCGAGCTTCACCAGGCCGATCGCGCCGGCCTTCGTCGACGAGTTCCGCGACACGGCGCACGGCATGATCCGCACGGAGGTGCGTTCTCACCACGGCGACAGCCACCTCGGCCACGTGTTTCCCGACGGCCCGCGCGACCGCGGCGGCCTGCGCTACTGCATCAATTCGGCGTCGCTGCGCTTCGTGCCGCGCGACCAGATGGAACAGCAGGGCTACGGCGAATACCTGAACCAGGTGGAGGACGTGCAATGACGATCGAACGCGCAGTGCTCGCCGGCGGCTGCTTCTGGGGCATGCAGGATCTCATCCGCAAGATGCCCGGCGTGAAGGAGACGCGGGTCGGCTACACCGGCGGCGACGTCGAGCACGCCACGTACCGACACCACGGCACCCACGCCGAAGGCATCGAGATCCTGTTCGATCCGGCGGTGCTGAGCTATCGCGAGCTGCTCGAATTCTTCTTCCAGATCCACGATCCGAGCACGAAGAACCGCCAGGGCAACGACAAGGGCCTGAGCTATCGCTCGGCGATCTACTACACGTCGCCCGAGCAGAAGGCGACGGCCGAGGACACGATCCGCGACGTCGACGCGTCGGGTCTGTGGCCGGGCAAGGTCGTCACCGAGGTCGAGCCCGCCGGCGCGTTCTGGGAGGCCGAGGCCGAGCACCAGGACTATCTCGAGCTGTTCCCGAACGGCTACACCTGCCACTTCCCGCGGCCGGGCTGGAAGCTGCCGAAGCGCCAGGCCTGACGCCGTGTCGCCGCGAGGCGACCGCCATGCTCGGGTAAGCTCGAGGGACGCGCTGCGAACGACCGCAGCATTCCCTCCTGCTTCATGAAGATCCTGTTCATCCACCAGAACTTTCCCGGCCAGTACAAGCATCTGGCGCGCCACCTCGGCGCGGTGCGGGACAACCAGGTCCTCTTCATCACCCAGCGCGAGGACGCGAGCTTGCCGGGCGTCAGCAAGATCGTCTACAAGCCCTCGCGCAAGGTCGCCGACGGCCTCCATCCCTACCTGCACGAGAGCGAGGCCGGCGTCATCAACGCGCAGCACGTGGCGCGGATCGCGCTCCAACTGAGCGACAAGGGTTTCGTTCCCGACGTCGTGCTGGGCCACAACGGATGGGGCGAGCCCTGGTTCATCAAGGAAGTCTGGCCCGACGTGCCGCTGATCGGCTACTTCGAGTTCTTCTTCAGGCTGCACGGCGCCGACGTCGGGTTCGAGCCGGGGTCGCGGCTCGACTTCGACATGGGCCCGCGCCTGCGCACCCGCAACATCGGCAACCTGCTGGGGCTGGAGGCGGCCGATCTCGGCCAGTGTCCGACGCAGTGGCAGAAGTCGCTGTACCCGGCGCAGTACCAGTCCAAGCTGCATCGGGTGCATGACGGCATCGACACCGACACGGTGAAGCCCGATCCGTTCGTGCGGGTCGCGCTCGACAACGCCGGCGTCGAGCTGACGCCCGCCGACGAGGTCATCACCTACGTCTCGCGCCACCTGGAGCCGTTGCGCGGCTTCCCGAGCTTCATGCGCAGCCTGCCGAAGATCCTGGCCGAGCGGCCGCGGGCGCACGTGATCGTCGTCGGCGGCGACGGCGTGAGCTACGGTCCGCGGGCGCCCGACGGCAAGACCTTCCGCGAGATGATGCTGGCCGAGCTCGGCGACACGCTCGACACCTCGCGCGTGCATTTCCTGGGACAGGTGCCGTATTCGTGGTTCGTCTGGATCCTGCAGGTGTCCAGCGTGCACGTCTACCTGACCACGCCGTTCGTGCTGTCGTGGTCGATGCTGGAGGCGATGTCGGCGGGCTGCCTGGTGGTGGGCTCGTCGACGGCGCCGGTGCAGGAGGTGATCCGCCACGGCGAGAACGGGCTCCTCGTCGACATGTTCTCACCGGTGCAGATCGCCGAGCGCGTCATCGAGGCGCTCGCCGACAGGCCGCGCTTCGCGCCGCTGCGCGAGGCGGCGCGGCGCACGATCGTCGAGAACTACGACCTGCGCCGCGTCTGCCTGCCCGCGCAACTGGCATTGCTCGAGACGGCGATGGGCGGCCGGGGACGGGGCGCGCTGAGCGCCTGATTCAAGGCGCACCGGCCTGGTCGCCAGCTCAGGCACCTGGCGCCTGCCCGCATGGCGCGCGCCCGACGACGGGCTGGTCACCGCATCCTCAGCGTGCGTTCGGGTTGTTGACCATCCCGTTGGCCGCGGCCCATTCGGCGACGTCGTCGCGCCGGATCGCCGCGGCCATCAGCCCCGGAAAGGCGTCGGGCGTGCAGGCGAACGACGGCATGCCCAACGTGGCCAGCCTGGCGGCCAGCGCGTGGTCGTAGGCCGGCCGGCCCTCGTCGCTCAGGGCCAGCAGCGCGATGCACTGCACGCCGTTCTCGACCAGCTCGGCCGCGAGGCGCAACAGGCTGGCCTCGACGCCGCCTTCGCAAAGGTCGGAGATCAGCACGAAGAGGGTGTTGCGCGGCTCGCGGATCAGCGTCTGGCAGTCCGCGCATTGAGTGCGCAAAAAAGAGCCTGGCACCGGGCCAGGCTCGAGTCCTCGTCGAAGGGTCGCATGGAATCTTCGAGGGCCGGGATCTGCAACTTGATCGGGCTGAGATCTGGAACGGAGCTGACGCAGCCCCAGGCTCATGGAAAGGGCCGGCGGGCGGCGTCCGTCCGGTCGCGCTCACCGATCGTGGAGTCCCATGCCGTCGAGGATCAGCGGGATCGCCTTCTCGACCCGCGACTCGCGCGTCGCCGACTGCCTGGCGCCCGTGAAATGGAGGTGGTACTGGCGCTGCCGTCCCGGCGTCAGTCGCTGGAAGGCCTCGCGCAGCGCCGGGTTCCGGTCGAGCTGGTCCTGGAATTCGGGCGGATAGACCAGATCGGTGCTCTTCTTGAACGCGACCTTCAGGCCGGCCTTCTCGACGTCGACCGCCTGCTTGACGAAGCCCTTGATGGCCTTCGAGACCCTGGCGATCTCCGCGCTCGACCTGAAGCGCATCTGCCGCGCCGACTGCGAGTTCTCGCCGGGCTGGATCAGCAAGGACTTGGGATCCTTCAGCAGCGCGCCTTTCATGAACAGCAGGGCGCAGGAGTCCTTCAGCGGCATGATCAGCACGACGTTCGCGCCGTCGTGCGTATACGTCGGCTTCGCCCATTTCAGGGCCTCGTCGAGGCCGCAGTCCAGCAGGATCGCGCGCAGTGCGACGCGTTCGTCCTGCCAGGTCTTCGCCCGCGCGAACCAGGCGTCGAGCTCCGGGTTGGGCGCGCTCATCGATTCAGTGGTTGAGACGCTGTTGCTGCGCGATCGCGGCGTCGTGCTGGATCTGCTGCTGGATCCGCTCGTTGGCCGCGGCATCGCCCGGGGCATCCGCGGGGTGGCAGACCTTGATCGGGATCGTCGACCCCGTGGGTGTTTCACGGTGGCAGATCATCGCGGGAGCGGCGGCCGCGCTGGCGGGAGCCGACGCCGCGACGGCCACGGTCTGCGGCGTCGGCATGTCCGCCGCGTGGGCGGCCGAGACGGAGAGCAGACCGGCTGCCAAGGTCAGGTGCGCTTTGAACATGATGACGGACCTCGAGGCGAAGGAAGACGTTGGTCGGTCCGATGAATATACCGCCTGGCCAGTGGCATCGGCATCCGCCCGATGAGTTGACTTGGCCGCCTCAAGACGCGCAACAAACTGCGCATAATGTGCGTTATGTCAACTTAATTATCCACCCGTCATTGTTCCATCCTCATCCTGTAGACCGGCACCG
>CAIMXF010000307.1 GCA_903845345.1 uncultured beta proteobacterium | reverse complement strand
TGCAGCCGGCCACCAGCGCCGCCATCTCGGCCTCGCTGTCGGGCGTGAGGACGACGAAGGGGTACTCGACGCGCCAGTCGGTGGCGTCGGTGACGTGCGAGACGCGCGACAGGCCGTCGAACTTGATGTTGTCCTTGGCGGTGACCTTGCCCAGCACCTTGCGCGCGCGCTGGCGCAGGTCCCACACGTCGCCGAAGTGCTTCGCGAACGCGGCGACCGCGCCGCGCGCGCCCACCAGCAGCTCGGCGACGAAGGCGTCGCGCGCGGCGTCGGTGGCGGGCGTGCGGCGCTTCTCGACCTCGCCCAGGCGATGGTTCAGCGCGGCGATCAGCAGGCCGCGGCGCTTCGGGTTGTCGAGGAGGTCGTCCTCGAGGTACGGATTGCGCTGCACCACCCAGATGTCGCCCAGCACCTCGTACAGCATGCGCGCCGAGCGGCCGGTCTGGCGCTCCTCGCGCAGGCGGTTCAGGATCTCCCAGGCCCGGGATCCGAGCAGCCGCAACACGATCTCCCGGTCGGAGAACGACGTGTAGTTGTAGGGAATCTCCCGCAGCCGGGCGGCGGCGGGATGGGTCTGCGCCAGCGTTGCGGCGGCGGCCAGCGTTGTTGCGAGGGGAGCGTTCATGAGGCCTGGGCACGAGGGAGAACGTGTCCACGCCAGGAATGCCTGCAGCGTGGAGTTGGATCGTAACCCAGCGCCCCTCGTCGGCGCTGCGTGGGGTCAGCCGATCTCGCGGGCATCGCCCAGGTTGTCGTGACGGTTCTACACTTGGCCAGGCGACGCCTCGGCTTCGGACGATGCTTGCTTCGCCGGTTGCGAAGGACACGTCCGGTCACCGATCCTGTCTTTCATTCCGCACTGCAGCAAAACTTGCCGAAATGATGTTCACCGACTGGCCCTACCCGTACTGGATCGCGCACCGCGGCGCCGGCAAGCGCGCGCCCGAGAACACGCTGGCGGCCTTCCGCGAAGGCGCGGCGCAGGGCTTTCGCATGTTCGAGTGCGACGTCAAGCTGTCGGCCGACGACGTCGCCTTCCTGCTTCATGACAGTGCGCTCGAACGCACCACGTCCGGGCTCGGCACGGCGGGCGAACGTCCGTGGGCCGCGCTGTCGCAGCTCGATGCGGGCAGCTGGCACGGCGCGCGCCACGCGGGCGAGCCGATTCCCACGCTGGCCGCCATCGCCCGCTTCGTGCTTGCCAACGGGCTGGCCATCAACCTCGAGATCAAGCCGACCCCCGGCGTGGAGACGCGCACCGGCGACCACGTCGCGCGCGCCGCGGCCCAGCTGTGGGCGGGCAGCGCGCCGCCGCCGCTGCTCAGCTCGTTCGAGGTGCCTGCGCTGGAAGCCGCGGCCGCCGCGGCGCCCGCGTTGCCTCGCGCGTTGCTGCTGGACGACCTGTGGCCCGGCTGGTTCGAGACGGCGCAGCGCCTCGCGTGCCGCGCGGTCGTCACGAACTTCCGGCTGATGGACGCCGCCTTGGTGCAGCGCCTGCACCACGCCGGGATGCGCGCGCTGGTCTACACGGCCAACGCGCCGGCCGACGTCGCCGCCATGCGCGCCGCCGGGGTCGACGGCGTGATCACCGACGACGTCGAGCGCTGGTCGGACGACGCCCGCGCCGAGCGCTGAGCGCCTCGCCTGCTCGACAGGGCACGCCCGTTGCTCGGGTGGTCGAGCACTGCGGCTCACGCCGCTGCGCGGAGACAAGAACCGACTCCATCCGACGCCCGCACCGCGAGGCGTTCCGCCCGCCGGGCCCCGCCCGCGCGAACGAGTTGTCTCGACCCGATTTCGAGGATCCACCATGATCAAGAGCTTTCTGGCCGGCGCCGTCCTGTGCAGCGTCCTACCGGCCTTCGCGGCCACCAACCTGGTCACGGACGGGAGCTTCGAGAGCTCCGGCGTGACCGCGGGCCACTACGCCGACTTCACCGGCAGCGCGCTGAGCGGCTGGACGGCGTTGCCAGGCAGCGCCATCGAAGTGCGCAACGCCATCGTCGGCACTGCCCAGGACGGCGGCGATTTCGTCGAGCTCGACTCGACGCACAACAGCTCGATGCTGACGTCGTTCGACACGGTCGCCGACCAGACCTACGAGCTGAGCTTCTACTACTCGGCGCGTCCCGCCAGCACCGTCTACAACGGCTCGTTCGCGAACGGCGTGGTGCCGGCCGACTCCAACTGGCTGACGGTGGACTTCGGCACCGGCCCGATCACGCTGAAGCCGGCCGCCGACACCACCGCCGACAACCTCTGGCAGCTCTACACCGCCACGTTCACGGGCACGGGCTCGTCGATGTCGCTGATGTTCAGCGCGACCGGCACCGACGACTCGTATGGCGCATCGCTGGACAACGTCAGCGTGATGGCCGTGCCCGAACCGGCCACGCTGGCGATGTTCGGCGCGGGCCTGCTGGGCCTGCTCGGCGTCGGCCTGCGCCGCCGCCGCGGCCGCTGATCGCGCGCCTTCGCGACGAAGCCGCCGGCGTGCACGCCCCGGCGGCTTTTCTCGTGCGCACTCATAGACGCACGAGCTCGGCGCCGCCGTCGGCCTCGGGATCGCTGAGCACCGGCAGCACGCGGATCGATCGCAGCACCGGGCTGCGCCACGCGACGATCGTCAGCACCAGGCCGCAGATGCCCGAGAACGCGAGCGACGCGCGCAGGTCCACATGCTCGCCCAGCCAGCCGCCGATCAGCGCGCCGGGCGCCGCGGGCAGCAGGATCAGCCAACGCATCGTGCTGGTCATGCGGCCCAGCATCGGCGCGGGCGTCACCGACTGGCGCAGCGCCAGGAAGTTGATGAACATCATCACCGCGCCGAGACCGAACAGCATCAGGTTGGCCGCGAACGCCGCCACGCCCAGCGGCCCGACCGGGGCGATGGACAGCATCGTCCAGCCGAGGCTGCACGAGCCGATGCCCAGCGTCATCGACGGCCCCGGCCCCAGGCGCTTGCTGATGCGATGGCCCACGAGGCTCGCCAGCACCGTGCCGAAGCCCAGGCAGACGTAGCTCAGGCCCACGCTCTGTTCGGACAGGCCCAGCTTGCGCGTCGCGAACAGGATGTTGACCACCGTCGCGCAGTTGTTGCACATCTGCCAGCCGCCCACCGTCGCGCCCAGCACCATCAGCAGCTTGTTGCGCGCGACGAAGCGCAGCCCGGCCTTCAGCTCGCCCCAGAACTCGCTGCTGCCGGTGCGCTGCTTCTCGTCGACGCGGATGCCGCGCAGGATGGAGGCCGACGTCACCAGCAGCGCGGCATCGAACAGCAGCGCGATCGGCGCGCCCAGCAGCTTGATCAGCGCGCCGGCCAGGCCCGGGCCCGCGACGTCGGCCCCCGAACTCGCCAGCGCGTTCTTCGCGTTGGCCTCGACGAGGCGGTCGCGTTCCACGATCTGCGTCAGCACGATCTGCGCGGCGCTGCCCGCCGAGGTGTAGACGAGGCCGATGATGAAGGCGACGACGTAGAGCCAGGCCATCGTCAGGGCGTGCAGCCACGCGACGACCGGGATGCTGGCCGCCGCGCACGCGAGCGTGAGTTCGCCGGCGATGTAGACCGGCAGCTTGCGCACGCGGTCCAGCCACACGCCCGATGGCAGCGAGAACAGCACGAACGGCAGGATCTCCATCGTCGTCAGCGCGCCCATCTGCGTGGGCGACGCGTGCAGCAGCACCGCGGCGGTGAGCGGCAGCGCCAGCATCATGATCTGCGCGCCGAACGAGCTGGTGAGCACCGACGTCCACAGGCGGCGGTAGACCGCGTCGCGCAGCAGGTCGTCGGGCGCGAGCGCGAATCGCGCGCGCAGCGCGGCCAGCGCGCGCTGCGTGGCGCCGCCGTTCGTCTCGATGGCCGCGGTGGCCAGCTTCTTGTCCATGTTCTGTTCTCCCTGTCCTCGGGTCGCGTCGCGGCCTCGTGGGCGGCGGTGACCGGGTTGTCTGGCAGCGGCGGAGTCGCGAGATGGATGACGACCGCTGGGTTCCCAGCGATGTCGGGTCGGACCCCGTGCGTTGCTGGGAGAGCTAGATGACCGGTGCGGTCGCAAAGGCCGCGGCGGCAACCTTGCACGGATGCATCAGGTTGGCGCCCGACGGCGAGCCGCAGGACGGCGTGGACGCCGGCGCCATCACCGGGGGAGCGCTCGCCGGGATGCCCACCAGGTCGGCGATGCGGCACTGCAGCCGCGGACCGGCCAGTTGCAGCACCAGCGCGGCGACGATGCCCGTCGCCACGATGACGCCACGGGCCGCGGCACCGCCCTGCGCACGGCGCGCCGAAGCGGCGCGCGGGGCGCGTCGTCGGTGGGCGGTGAGGCGGGAGGTCATGTCCGTGGGCTGCCGGTGGATGGGTGGTCACCACGATGGTAGCAGCGCGCAGCGTGCTCAGGCAAGCGCGTCCGGCGGCCCCGGGCCGCCGGCGCAACACCGCGGACGAACGGTCAGGCCTCGGGGATCTCGTGGCCGCAGACGCCGCACTCGACCTTCTTGAGCGACTGCCACGGAAACCCCCGCAGGTAGCGGTGGTCGCACTTCGGGCAACGCGCCGACGAGCGGCGCGCGATCAGGCTGAACGTGACGGCGATCCAGGCGATGTCCAGCGCCGTGTAGAGCCCGGGCGGCGCAGGCTCCCCGGCCACATGCTGCCAGCCCTGGATGACCAGCCACATCACCATGCCGCCGATCGGCAGCCACCACCAGATCGCGCGGCGGTCGCGGCGCAGCTGCGTCAGCGTCAGTCGATCCGCGGCCACGCGTCTCAGCTCCGGTAGTCGGCGTTGATCTTGACGTAGTCGTAGGACAGGTCGCACGTCCACACCGTCGCCGAAGCGCTGCCGCGCTTGAGGTCGACGCGCACGGTGATCTCGGACTGCTTCATCACGCGCGCGCCGTCCTCTTCCCTGTAGTCGGTGCGGCGGCCGCCGTCGGTGACCACGGCGACGTCGTCGAGGAACAGGTCGATGCGCGACTGGTCGAGATCGGCGATGCCGGCGTAGCCGACCGCGGCCAGGATGCGGCCGAGGTTGGGGTCGCTCGCGAAGAACGCGGTCTTGACCAGCGGCGAGTGGGCGATCGCATAGGCCGCGAGCCGGCACTCGGCCTCGTCGCGGCCGCCGTCGATCCGCACCGTGATGAACTTGGTGGCGCCCTCGCCGTCGCGCACGATGGCCTGCGCCAGCTGCTGCGCGACCTGCGTGACGGCCGCGGCCAGCGCGCGGCCGTCGTCGGAATCGAGCGAGTCGATGCGCGCGTGGCCGGCCTGCTGCGTGGCCATCACGACGAAGCTGTCGTTGGTGGAGGTGTCGCCGTCGATCGTGATGCGGTTGAACGACGCGTCGGCGGCCTGCTTCGCGAGGGCCTGCAGCAGCGACGCGCCGATCACGGCGTCGGTGGCCAGGAAGCCCAGCATCGTGGCCATGTTGGGACGGATCATGCCGGCGCCCTTGCTGATGCCGGTGACCGTCACCGTCCGGCCGCCGATCGTGACCTGCGTCGACGCGGCCTTGGGCAACGTGTCGGTGGTCATGATGCCTTCGGCGGCCTGCGCCCAGTTCGCGGCGCCGAGGTCGCCGAGCGCGGCCGGCAGGCCGGCCTCGATGCGCTCGACCGGCAGCGTCTCCATGATCACGCCGGTGGAGAACGGCAGCACCTGGCGCGACCGGATGCCCAGCAGGCCGGCCGCGGCCTCGCAGGTGCGGCGCGCGCGGGCGATGCCGTCGGTGCCGGTGCCGGCGTTCGCATTGCCGGTGTTGATCACCAGCGCCCGGATGCCGTCCTGGCCGTCGGCGCTGCCCGTGGCGAGGTGCTCGCGGCAGACCTGAACCGGCGCCGCGCAGAACCGGTTCTGCGTGAACACGCCCGCCACCACCGTGCCGGCGTCCAGCACGAACGCGACCAGGTCCTTGCGGTTGGCCTTGCGCACGCCGGCCATCGCGATGCCCACGCGGACGCCGGGGACGGGATGCAGGTCGGCGGGCCGGGGGGCGGTGAGGTTGACGGGCATGGACATCGGCTCCAGGAAGGGTGGCGAACGTCGCCACCGGAACGGGCGATTCTAGAAGGCGTCGATGACGACGGGGCCGCGGTCGCCTCGGGTCATGCCGCGATGCGGGCAATCAGCGCGCCGCGCGGATCATTCGGGATCAGTCGCCGCCACCGCCGCCGCAACCGCTGCTGCAGGCACTGCCGCCGCCGCAGCCGCTGCTGCCGCCCCCGTCACCGCTGCAAGCGCTGCATGAGCTGCAAGACGAGGCCGAGCAGCCCGAAGCGATGCCTTTGCCCGGCACGCGGCCGGACACGCCACCAGCGTAGACCAGTTGCTTCATGCCGTCGAAGCGCAGATCGTCGGCCAGCGCCGTGCCGCCGATCAGCGCGACGCCGAACGCGAGCGCCTCGCCGACGGGTGCCTGCTTCTTGTAGCGCCCAACCATCAGTCGCAGCGGGCGCAGCACGCGTTCGGAACGCGGGTTGGCACGCCGCGCCTGGCGCGCCAGGACGAAGGCCAGCACCACGCCCGCCAGCGTCAGCAGCACAAGGAATCCGATGCGGTTCGACGATCCGAACGCGTGGAAGATGCGTTCGAACTCCACGACCTGCAGCACGCACAGCGCGAGCAGGGCCCACGCGCGACGCAGCGGCAGCGCGCCCATGTCGCTCGCGATGCCCGCGGCGACCAGTCGACGCTCGACCTGCCCGGCAAGCGGCCGCATGGCCTCACAGGCCGCCGTGAAGCGCACGCCGCCGTCGGCCGCCGCGGACAGGCAGGCGAGCTCGGCGGGATGATCGCAGCGGGCCTCGATGGTGGCGTTGAGCGGGATGGGCGGCCGCTGCCCGCGCTCCGATGGCTTGCCCGGCGCCAGCAGGATACCGCGCTCCGTCAGCATGACGACCGCCGTCATCGCCATGCGCTCCGCGCCTCCGCTGAACCAGGCGGCCTCATAGGGTTCGAGCATGTCGCGCTGGACGGCCCCGGCGGACGGCATGCGGTCGCGCAACCCCAGCCAGCCGATCGCGACGGTGGCCAGCAGCGCGACGAGCAGGAAGGTCGAAGGCGGAATGTCCTGCAGCGGCGCCAGCAGGTCGAGGTCGCGCGACAGCAGTCCCGCCGCGACCGCGACCAGCACGCCGGTGATGGCGAGACGATGGCCGCGCAGCATGTGCGGCACCGTCCAGGTCGCAGGCCGCGACGCGTGCTGTTCGCCGCGCTTGTCAGGCGCCGGCCAGATCACCGAGGGCGCGCTCGAACCGAACGCGCGTCGATAGCCCGCCAGCGTCTCGCGGTACATGTCGCGATGGCGCTCGTCCTCGCCCGCCTTCGCGGGCTCGTGGTGCAGGAAGCGCCCGAACACGTCGGCGCAGAACGCCCCGTAGTGCACGGTGCGCGTGAGATGCAGGTGCCAGGCCTCGTCGACGTCCGGCGACGGACTCACCGTGTGCCCGGCGACCTGCGTCAGCACCAGGAAGCGCCGGTATTCGTCGACCACCGCGAGCGCGTAGCCCAGCGTCCAGCCGTGGTCGTCCGCGAGCCGGCTCTCGAAGCCGAGCGGATCGTCGGACGCGTTGAAGCCGTGACGCTCGATGCGTTCGAGCAATTCGAGGGCGCGCGGATCGCCCGGTGCGGAAAGTTGATGGGCCTCGACGCGCGCCCGCGGCTCGGCGGCGGAGGAGCTGGATTCGTTGTGCGAGTGACGGGTGATGGGAACCTTCCTTTCTTGTTGTTGTGGTCTCTTCTTGTTGTCGTCGAAAGTGTCGGCGGCAGCGCGGATTGTCGGCAATCGTGGGAAACCACATGCGCAAAAAAAAGCGGCCGAACGTGTCGGCCGCCTGCGGGATGGAAGGTTCGCGCCGGGGCGCGCGGGCTCACTCGATGATCGAGTTGCGCGCCGCCTCTTCCTGCTGGTCGTCGGGCAGGTGGATGCTGCCGGCGTGGAAGTCGTACTCGAAGACCTCGCCGTGGCGGCCCCATTCGATGACCGTCTTGAGCACGCGTTCCGCCTCGGCCGGGTCGAGATGCTGCTGCAGCAGGCGCAGGAACGGCTGCTCGGGCAGCGCGCGTTCCGGATCCTGCTCGAGGCTGTGGCGGATGTGCGCGGCCAGCGGCACGTTCTCCAGCACCTGCTGGCCGAACAGCTCCTGGCGCACGGCGTGGTCGCCGTCGACGTAGCGGCGGCCCGTCAGCGTGAGATGCAGGTCACCGCTCTCGACGCGGGCCAGGCCCAGCAGGTCGATGGCGCGCGCCACCGGCAGCAGTTCGTCGTCGGTGAGTTCCGATTCCTCGGCCAGCTTGGGCAGGTCGGCCTCGCCGTGGAACGGCGGGCCGGCGAGCAGTTCCAGCAGGCCCTCCATGCGCGCGATGTCGGCTTCCGGCAGGCGGTCGTACAGGCGCAGCGCTTCCGGTTCCTCGGTGGTGCGATCGGCGCGGCCGGCGCCGGCGGTCATCAGCGCGTAGACCTCGTCGATCAGCGCGCGCACGTCCGCCGAATCGGCCACGCGCGGGCGCGGCAGGTCGATGGCGAGCTGGAAGCGGATGCGCCCGGGGTCGCTCGCGAAGATCAGGATGCGGTCGGCCATCAGCACCGCCTCCTCGATGTTGTGCGACACCACCAGCATCGCCTTGGTGGGCATGCCGCCCTGCGTCCACAGCTCGAGGATGTCGTCGCGCAGGCGCTCGCCGGTGAGCACGTCCAGCGCCGAGAACGCCTCGTCCATCAGCAGCACGTCGGGCTGCGTGACGAGCGCGCGCGCGATGCCCACGCGCTGGCGCATGCCGCCCGAGAGTTCGCGCGGCAGCGCGCCCTCGAAGCCCGACAGCCCGATCAGGCTGATCGCCTTCTCGGCGCGCTCGGCGCGTTCCTCGCGCCCGATGCCGCGCGCCTCGAGGCCCAGCTCGACGTTCTGCTGCACCGTCAGCCACGGGAACAGCGCGAACGACTGGAACACCATGCTGATCGCGCGTGCCGGGCCGTACAACGGCTGGCCGCGGTACTGCACGTTGCCCGAGTCGACGCCGATCAGGCCCGCCATGATGCGCAGCAAGGTGCTCTTGCCCGAGCCCGACTGGCCCAGCAGCGCGACGATCTCGCCCTCGCGCAGCATGAAATCGACGCCTTCCAGCACGGGTCGCTCGCGGCCGTCCGCGGCGCGGAAGGACTTGCGGACGTCGGTGATCTGGATGATGGGGATGCCGTGTTTGTCCATGGTGATGCTCATTCGATCGAAGGAACGCCTGGCGCGGCGCTCGGCCGCCCCGGGGCAAGCCAGGCGGCCTCCTCGGGGGGCAGCGAGCGAACGCGAGCGGGGGTCGTCATGACTAGAAATGCATGCGTTCTTCGGCGATGCGATAGAGCCTGCGCCACACGAAGTGGTTCATGCCCATCACGAACACGCACATCACGCAG
The DNA here is from genome assembly GCA_903845345.1 of uncultured beta proteobacterium. Classification (GTDB taxonomy): domain Bacteria; phylum Pseudomonadota; class Gammaproteobacteria; order Burkholderiales; family Burkholderiaceae_C; genus Scleromatobacter. The sequence continues at coordinate 6,265 of CAIMXF010000307.1, read as the reverse complement.
ATGCCCAGCGCGATGCGGTGGAAATCGCCGCTGGCGGTGTAGTGCGCGATGTAGCTGCCCAGGCCCTTGGCCTCCAGCGTCGTGCTGCCCCAGCTGACGTACTCGGACACGATGCTGGCGTTCCACGAGCCGCCGCTGGCGGTGATGGCCCCGGTGACGAAGCTCGGGAACACCGCCGGCAGCAGGAAGCGCTTCCAGCGCAGCCAGCCGGTCAGGCCGAGGTTGCCGGCCGCGAAGCGCAGCTCGGACGGGATCGACGACGCGCCCGCGATCACGTTGAACAACAGGTACCACTGCGTGCCGAACACCATCAGCGGCGACAGCCAGATGTCGGGGTTCAGGTGCCAATGCACGATCAGCACGACCGCGCCCGGGAACATCAGGTTGGCCGGGAACGCGGCGAGGAACTGCGCCACCGCCTGCAGCCGGCCCGACCAGATCGGCCGCAGCCCGATCCACACGCCCACCGGCACCCAGAACAGCGCGGCCAGCGAGATCAGGATCACCACGCGCAGCATCGTCGCGCAACCCAGCAGGAACACGTGCCAGACCTCGGCGAAGCCGACCTCCGAATGCACGAAGCTGTACAGCTCCCAGATCGCGTACAGGCCGCCGGCGGCGATCAGCGCGTCCCACGCGCGCGCCACCACGTCGCTGGCCGGATGCGGCCGCGCGCGGATCGACGTGCCGTCGTGCGACACGCGAAACCACGTGAACGTGCTCTCGAGCGCCTGCGTGAAGCGCTCGCTGAGCGCCGCGATGCGCTCGGTCCGGCGCGACCACGTCAGCAGCCACGACGTCGGCGCCGCCTCCTGGCCGCCTTCCTCGAAGCGGAACTTGTCGGCCCAGGCCACCAGCGGGCGGAACAGCAGCTGGTCGTACAGCATGATGCCCACGAGCATGCCCAGGATCGCCCAGCCGATCGCCTGCAGGTTCTTCGCCTCGATGGCCAGCGCGATGTACGAGCCCACCCCGGGGAGCTTGATGTTCTGGCCCGAGACGGCGATGGCCTCGGAGGCGACCACGAAGAACCAGCCGCCCGACATCGACATCATCATGTTCCACAGCAGCCCGGGCATCGCGAACGGCAGCTCGAGGCGCCAGAAGCGTTGCCACGCGGACAGCTGGAACACGCGCGCCGCCTCCTGCAGCTCGCCCGGCACCGTGCGCATCGACTGGTACAGGCTGAACGCCATGTTCCACGCCTGCGAGGTGAAGATGGCGAAGATCGCCGCGCACTCGACGCCGAACAGGTTGCCCGGGAACAGCGCGATGAAGCCGGTGACCGTGATCGACAGGAATCCCAGGATCGGGATCGACTGCAGGATGTCCAGCAGCGGCACCAGGATCTTCTCGGCGGCGCGCCAGCGCGAGGCCGCGGTGGCGAACGCGAAGCTGAACAGCAGCGAGAAGACCAGCGCGATCAGCATGCGCAAGGTGGTGCGCAGCAGGTAGTACGGCAACTGCAGCGGATCGAGCGACAGCGGGATCGGGTCGCCCAGGTGGTACGGCTTGGTCATCTCCGCGCCGCCCAGCCCGGCCAGCACCAGCGCCGCCAGCACCAGCGGCAGCAGCGCCCAGTCCCAACGGTTGCCGGCCTCGACGACCTGGCGGGGGAAGAAGTTCTTCTCGAAAGCCAAAATGGAGCCCCACGGTCGCTAGCGCTCCCTGCCCCCGAGGGGCCGGCCGCGAGCAGCCCGGCAAAGCCGGATCTGCCGCTCCCTTGAACTTCCGGGAGACGTGACAGCGCCGGCGGCGGAAACGGAAAGCGGCCGGTAAGGCCGCTCAAAGGGTCTTAGTCTGCCACGCTCAGGCTAATTTCCCGTGACACTCTTTGTAGCGCTTGCCACTGCCGCACGGACACGGGTCGTTGCGGCCGACGCGCGGGATGCCCGGGGCGCCCGCGCCGAGGTTCAGCGGGGCCGTTTCCTCGCTGACGCTGCCGTCGTCGTTCGGGTGCGTGTACTGCACGTTCCCGACGACCTCGGCGCTCTGCTCGATCGCCTGCGCGGCCTCGGCGGCCTGCTCCTGCGTCTGCACGCGCACCGTCAGCAGCACCTTGGTGACCTCGGTCTTGACGGTGTCGATCAGCGTGGAGAACAGCTCGAAGGCCTCGCGCTTGTATTCCTGCTTCGGATTCTTCTGCGCATAGCCGCGCAGGTGGATGCCCTGGCGCAGGTAGTCGAGCGCGGCCAGGTGCTCGCGCCAGTTGGAGTCGAGGTTCTGCAGCAGCACCATGCGCATGAACGGCGTGAACTGCTCCTCGCCGACCATGTCCAGCTTGACCTGGAACGCCGCCTTCGCGGCCGTGACCACGGCGTCGACGATCTCCGCGTCGGTGATCGAATCGGCCTTCTCGACCAGGCCGGCCAGGTCGACGTCGAGCAGGTACTCGGCGAGCAGCGCCTTCTGCAGGCCCGTCAGGTCCCACTGTTCCTCGACGCTCTCGGCCGGCACGAACGCCCGCGTGAGGTCGTCCATCGTGCCTTCGCGCAGGTTGGCGATCTGGTTGACCAGCGACTTCGCCTCGAGGATCTCGTTGCGCTGCTGGTAGATCACCTTGCGCTGGTCGTTGGCGACGTCGTCGTATTCGAGCAGCTGCTTGCGCATGTCGAAGTTGCGCGCCTCGACCTTGCGCTGCGCGCCTTCGAGGCTGCGGCTGACGATGCCGGCCTCGATGGCTTCGCCCTCGGGCATCTTCAGGCGTTCCATGATCGCCTTGACCCGGTCGCCCGCGAAGATGCGCATCAGCGGATCTTCGAGCGACAGGTAGAAGCGCGACGCGCCCGGATCGCCCTGGCGGCCCGAACGTCCGCGCAGCTGGTTGTCGATGCGGCGCGACTCGTGGCGCTCGGTGGCGATGATGCGCAGGCCGCCGGCCGCCTTCACCTGCGCGTTGATCGCCTGCCACTCGTCCTGCAGCTGCTTGATCTGGCGCGCCTTCTCGTCCGGCGGGATCGCGTCGTCGGCCTCGATGTGCTCGACCTGCTTCTCGACGTTGCCGCCCAGCACGATGTCGGTGCCGCGGCCGGCCATGTTGGTGGCGATGGTGATCGCGCCGGGGCGACCCGCCTGCGCCACGATCAGCGCCTCGCGCTCGTGCTGCTTGGCGTTGAGCACCTGGTGCGGGATCTTCGCCTTCTGCAGCAGGTCCGACAGCAGCTCGGAATTCTCGATCGACGTGGTGCCGACCAGCGCGGGCTGGCCGCGGTTGACGCAGTCGCGGATGTCCTCCACGACCGCCAGGTACTTCTCGCGCGCCGTCTTGTAGACGAGGTCGAGCTCGTCCTTGCGCTGCGTCGGGCGGTTCGGCGGGATCACCACGGTCTCGAGACCGTAGATCTCCTGGAATTCGTAGGCCTCGGTGTCTGCCGTGCCGGTCATGCCACCGAGCTTGGTGTACATGCGGAAGTAGTTCTGGAACGTGATCGACGCGAGCGTCTGGTTCTCGCTCTGGATCTCCACGCCTTCCTTGGCCTCGACGGCCTGGTGCAGGCCGTCCGACCAGCGGCGGCCCGTCATCAGGCGGCCGGTGAACTCGTCGACGATCGTGACTTCGCCGTTGGCGACCACGTAGTGCTGGTCGCGGTGATACAGGTGGTGCGCGCGCAGGGCCGCGTACACGTGGTGCATCAGCGTGATGTTGCTGGCGTCGTACAGGCTGGCGCCCTCGACCAGCAGGCCGGCCTGCGCCAGCAGTTCCTCGGCGCGCTCGTGGCCGGCCTCGGTCAACGTGACCTGGTGGCCCTTCTCGTCGACGGTGAAGTCGCCCGGCTCGATGACGCCCTCGCCGGTGCGCGGATCCTCTTCGCCGATCTGGCGCTTCAACGCCGGCACCACCGCGTTGATGCGCACGTACATCTCGGTGTGATCCTCGGCCTGGCCGCTGATGATCAGCGGCGTGCGGGCCTCGTCGATCAGGATCGAGTCGACCTCGTCGACGATCGCGAAGTTCAGGCCACGCTGCACGCGGTCGGCGGTCTCGTAGACCATGTTGTCGCGCAGGTAGTCGAAGCCGAACTCGTTGTTCGTGCCGTAGGTGATGTCGGCGTTGTAGGCGGCCTGCTTCTCGTCGCGCGACAGCCCCGGCACGTTCACGCCCACCGTCATGCCCAGGAAGTTGTACAGCCGGGCCATCCACTCGGCGTCGCGGCGCGCGAGGTAGTCGTTGACCGTGATCAGGTGGACGCCCTTGCCGCTCAGCGCGTTCAGGTAGACCGGCAGCGTGGCCATCAGCGTCTTGCCCTCGCCGGTGCGCATCTCCGCGATCTTGCCCTCGTGCAGCGTCATGCCGCCGATCAGCTGGACGTCGAAGTGGCGCATCTTCAGCGCGCGCTTGCCGGCCTCGCGCACGACCGCGAAGGCCTCCGGCAGCAGGTCGTCCAGCGTGCTGCCTTGCGCCAGCCGCGCCTTGAACTCGGCCGTCTTGCCCTTCAGGGCCTCGTCGTTCAGCGCCGCGGTCGAGGCCTCGAACGCGGAGACCTTCTCGACGACGCGCCTGTATTGCTTGAGCAGGCGATCGTTTCGGCTACCGAAAATCTGGGTAAGAAGCTTGGGCAACATGCGTGGGTTCTGGGCCGGGAAGACAGGCCACGGATGACGCACGGCAGCCGGTTCTGGCGGAGCCGGCTGCGAGCCGCGGGCCTGCCGGGGGTGGCAAGCAAATTCTCGAAGTCCGCCTCGCGGCCTTCGCATTGCGCCGCATCTGGGGACGCATGGCGCGACGGCAAGGCCAAAGTGCGACCGGCTCCGCGTTATCCCCGAGGGGCTAGGCGGCTCCTTGCACGACGGGGGAAACGGCGAAACGGCCGAGCCCGCCCGGTACGAGGCGAAAAACGTCAAAGTGTAGCATTCGGGCCCCTTCGGCCCGGGGTCGACGCCCTTCCCCGGCTAACGGTGCTCGGCGCCGAGCGGCGTCGCGTTGCCGGCGGCGGTCTGCACCGTGGGCTTGGCGTTGGGGCCGGCCAGGAAACGCTGCGGATCCTGCGGGATGCCGTCCACCAGCACCTCGAAGTGCAGGTGCGGGCCGGTGGAGCGCCCGCTGGTGCCGACATCGGCCACCACCTGGCCGCGCTTGACCAGGTCGCCCACCTTCACCAGGATCTTCGAGGTGTGGCCGTAGCGCGTCATCAGCCCGTTGCCGTGGTCGATCTCCAGCATCAGGCCGTATTCGGGATGCATCTCGGCGGTGCGCACCACCCCGCCGGCGGCGGCGTGGATCTCGGTGCCCACCGGCGACGGGAAGTCGAGGCCGGTGTGCAGCGCGCCGCGGCCGGTGAACGGATCGGCGCGGAAGCCGAAGCCCGAGCCCACCGGCACGTCGATCGGACGGCTGCTGGGAACCATCAGCGTCTTCAGCCGCGATTCGAGCAGGCGCGACTCGGTCAGCGTCAGCACGTCGCTCTCCTCGCCGGCGGCCTGCGACAGCGCCTGCAGCGCGCCATTGAGCTCGTCGAAGCCGGGGCTGTTCATCGGGACGAACGGACCCCCCGAGCCGCCGCCCTTGGGCCGCGTCAGGCCGGACAGGTCCTCCGGCTTCAGGCCCGCCATGCCCGAGACGCGGTCGCCCATCGCCTCGATCTTGATCATGCGGGCCTGCATGTCGCCCACCTTCTGCGCCATCGCGTCGAGGTTCTCGCGCATGATCTTGTCGCGCTGGGCGCTCTCGTCGTGCACCACCAGCTTCACGAGCTGGCTGACGACGGGCCAGCCCTCGCGGGCCGCCTTCAGGAAGAAGTAGTGGTAGATCGCGCCGGAGGTCAGCAGGATCGCCACGACGAAGAAGACCGCCGACAGAATCATCTGCATCGGGCTGATGTGCATGACCCGCGTGCGCGCCAGGCCGCCGTGGGTGATCATTATCTGCATCGCTACACTCTCCGTAGATGGCCCCGCCCGGACCCCGAAAACCCGCCGACAAACCCGCCGCCACGCCCCGGCCGCAGGCGTTCCATGCGCCCCCGCCCAGGCCGTCGGTGGTGCCGCTCGCGCGCCCGCTCGGCGAGAGCCTGGCGCGCGACGACGGCCTCGCCGGACTGCTGGCACGCGTGCGCGCGTCGCAGGCGCGCCTGGACGCGCTCGCGGACGTGCTGCCCGGACTGCTGCGCCAGCACCTGCGCGCCGGCCCGCTGGACGACGACGGCTGGACGATCCTGGCCGCCAATTCGGCCGTGGCCTCCAAGCTGCGCCACCTGCTGCCCACGCTCGCGGAAACTCTCGTGGCGAAAGGGTGGCAGGCTACTTCAATCCGGGTCAAGGTTCAATC
>CAIMXF010000306.1 GCA_903845345.1 uncultured beta proteobacterium | reverse complement strand
GTCCGATCCACGCCCTGCACGGGCCGTCTCCGATCGAGGCTGCCCGCGCCCTGCGATCTGCCGCCCGCCGCCCACGAGGCCGGAGCGGGCCGCGAATCTCACACCGTCAGAAGGAATTCCGTCATGAGCAACCTGTCGTACGTTTCGCCCACCGATGACAGCCCCTGGGGCACCTACCTGTCGCAGGTCGACCGGGTGGTGCCCTACCTGGGCAACCTGGCGCGCTGGGTGGAGACCCTGAAGCGCCCCAAGCGGGCGCTGATCGTCGACGTGCCCATCGAGCTGGACAACGGCACCGTGGCGCATTTCGAGGGCTTTCGCGTGCAGCACAACCTGTCGCGCGGCCCGGGCAAGGGCGGCGTGCGCTACCACCCGGACGTCACGCTGGAAGAAGTGATGGCCCTGTCGGCCTGGATGACGGTCAAGTGCGCCGCGGTGAACCTGCCGTTCGGCGGCGCCAAGGGCGGCATCCGCGTCGACCCCAAGCTGCTCTCGCACAAGGAACTGGAGCGCATGACGCGCCGCTACACCAGCGAGATCGGCCTGATCATCGGCCCGCAGAAGGACATCCCGGCGCCGGACGTGAACACCAACGGCCAGATCATGGCCTGGATGATGGACACGTACTCGATGAACACCGGCTCCACGTCCACCGGCGTGGTCACCGGCAAGCCGCTGCACCTGGGCGGCTCGGCCGGCCGCGTCAAGGCCACCGGCCGCGGCGTGTTCGTGACCGGCCGCGAAGCGGCCCGCCGCATCGGCATGGACTTGAACGGCGCGCGCGTCGCGGTGCAAGGCTTCGGCAACGTCGGCGGCTCGGCCGCCGAACTGTTCGCGCAGGCCGGCGCCAAGATCGTCGCGGCGCAGGACCACACGGGCACGATCTACAACGCCAACGGCTTCGACCTGGCCGACCTGATCCCGCACGTCACCAACACCGGCGGCGTCGCCGGCTTCAAGGGCGCCGACGTGATGAAGTCGGAAGAGTTCTGGGACGTCGACTGCGACATCCTGATCCCGGCCGCCCTCGAAGGCCAGATCAACGAAGACCGCGCGCGCCGCATCAAGGCCAGGCTCGTCCTCGAAGGCGCCAACGGCCCGACGACGTCCAAGGCCGACGACATGCTGTTCGAGCGCAACATCCTGGTCGTGCCCGACGTGATCTGCAACGCCGGCGGCGTGACGGTCTCGTACTTCGAATGGGTGCAGGATTTCTCGAGCTTCTTCTGGAGCGAGGACGAGATCAACGTGCGCCTGGACAAGATCATGGTCGACGCGCTCAAGAAGATCTGGGACACGGCCGACCGCCACAGGATCACGCTGCGCACCGCCACGTTCGCGGTGGCCTGCGAACGCATCCTGATCGCGCGCGAGGAGCGCGGGCTGTACCCCTGAAGCGGGGTTGGCGCGGGGTCGGGCCCGCGTCGGGATCGTCTTCACTTGGGCCCCTTCGGAGCCCTTTTGCTTCGCAAGGGCCCTTCGCAGCCCTTTTGCTTCGCAAAGGCCCTTCGCAGCCCTTTTGCTTCGCAAAGGCCCTTCAGGGCCCTTTTCATTTGGCGACGAGCGCGCGGGCCTGGTCGACGAGCTGCTTGGCGACCGTCTCGAACGGCTCGATGTCCTGCGCCGCGCGGCTCATCACGACCGCGCCCTCGGCCGACGCGATCAATACCGTCGCGAAGCGGCGCGCGTCCTTCCGCGCGAGGCCGCCCTGCTCGAGCAGTTCGGCGAGACGCCCGCGCCACAGGCGGAACACCTCGGCCGCGCGATTCAACAGGTCGGGCGAGTCCGTGGCCACCGCCACCGCCAGCACGGCGCAGCCCGACGCGCACTTCGACTGCGTCAGCACGCCGCGCCAGATCGCCAGGAAGTGCTCGGTGACGGCGAGCGCGGAGGCGCCGGCGCGCTTGTCCAGCAGGGCGACGAGGAAGGCGCCGGCGAGGTCGACCGCCTCGCCCACCATCTGATCCTTGCCCTGCGGAAAGTGGTGGTAGACCGAGCCGCGCGGCGCGCCCGTGTGTTCCAGCACCTCGGCGAACGACGTCGCCTGCAACCCATGCCGCGCGAGCAGCCGCGTCGCGCCTTCGATCATCTTCCTGCGTACCTCGCCGGCCACCATGTCGCTCCGTTGCTTGACTATGTTGATCGTCATAGTCTAAGCTCTATGCAACCCGTCATAGTTTCAACCAGGAGTTCGCCATGCCGATGATCGACGTCTACGCCCCCGCCGACCTGTTCCCCGCCGACGCCGACCGAGCGCTCGGCGAGCAGCTCACGCTGGCCGTGCTGCGTGCCGAGGGCGTGCCCACGCCGGGTCCGCTCCACGCCAACAACACGGCGGCGTACATCCACCGGCTGCCGGCGTCGGCGGTGCAGACGGCCGCGAGCGCGCACGCGCGCACGGTGCGCATCCAGGTGATCACGCCGCCGGGCGCGCTCGTCCGCGATGGCCAGAAGCAGCTGGTCAGGGAAGCCACCGAGATCGTCGCGAGCCTCACCGGCGACGCGACGCAGGCCGGCCGCACCTGGGTGATCCTGACCGAGGCCGCCGAGGGCGGCTGGGGCATGCTGGGCACCGCATTCGGCAAGGAGGAATTCGCCGCGCTCGCAGCCAAGGCGCGTGCGGCTGCGCAGGGAGACTGACCGCTGATCTCCGTCCCGGGTCCGCGGTACGCTGCGCGGCATCGTGAGGACGCATGCGCAACAGGACGACTGTCGACGGATCCGGAACGTGCCGAGCGACGGCTTGCCAGCCTGCGCGAGAGTCCGTGCGGGCTGCGTGCGAAGACTCGCTATCCGGTGGCATCGGGCATCGGGCATCGGCGACGATGCTGTCTCTGGTAATTTCGAGCTGGAGGGCGATTCGATCCGCATCGCGCTGCAGGACACGCGCGGACAGCAACGGTTCACGTACTCGGGCCGCACCCGCTATGAGCGCGCGAGGGGCGCTCTCCCCCGCAGCACGGCGATCCGCGGCTGGACGATCTTCCATGGCGACGTCAGGCCCGCGGACGGCGAGCCCTTGCGTTTCGATACGCTGGCTGACCTCCCGGACCGCGCCTTCGCTTCGGCCGCGAAGTAGACCAGCCGCATCTGCCTGAGCGTGCAGCCGATCCACGCGGTGCGCCGCGGCTTCGTCGGCGTGCGCCGAACTATTCGCCGTTGGTGTCGAACGGGAAGCGTGTAGGCACCGGAAATCCCGCCCGAATTGCTTGCAGGAAGTCATATACCGCCTGCCGTACCCGGTTCTGGGGATGCGCCTCGAAAACGCTTTCACTAGCATCGGCCGGCGGCGAACGGAACCGGTTCCATTGCTCTGCCGCATCGGTCGTTACAACCAACACACTGAGGCAAGCAAGATGAAACTCCGAACCCTCCTCGTTTCGGTGGGCGCGCTCGCGCTCGGCCACGTCGCGCACGCGCAATCCTGGCAGCTCGTCTGGGCGGACGAATTCAACGGCTCCATCAGCCCGGACTGGGTCTTCGAGACCGGTGGCGGCGGATGGGGCAACAACGAGCTCGAGTACTACCGCAAGGAGAACGCGACCGTCGAGAACGGCAACCTCGTCATCACCGCCAGGAAGGAAGACTTCGGCGGCTACCACTACACCTCGGCCCGGATGACGACGCAGGGCACGCACGCCTGGAAATACGGCCGCATGGAGGCGCGCATCAAGCTGCCCGCGACGCTGGGCACGTGGCCGGGCTGGTGGATGCTGGGCAACAACATCTCCGGCGTGGGTTGGCCGGCGTCGGGCGAGACCGACATCATGGAGCAGATCGACAACGGCAACACCGTCTACGGCAGCGTGCACTGGCAGGCCGCCAACGGATCGCAGGCCGACTACAGCAACAACATGGTGACCACGCCCACCGATTACCACGTGTACGCGGTCGAATGGGACCAGGACAGCATCAAGTGGTTCGTCGACGGCAGGCAGTACAACGCGTTCACCATCACCAACGGCGTGGGCAACACGCAGGCGTTCCAGAACCCGTTCTTCCTGCTGCTGAACATGGCCGTGGGCGGCAACTGGCCGGGCTTCACGATCGACGACGCCTCGCTCCCGGCGAAGATGTACGTCGACTACGTGCGCGTCTACCAGAAGGGCACGCCGACCAGCATCCAGATCGAGGCCGAGAACTACGCGGCGATGAGCGGCGTGCAGACCGAGCCCTGCTCCGAAGGCGGCCAGGACGTCGGCTGGATCGACGCCAACGACTGGATCGTCTGGAACGTCAACATCCCCGTGGCAGGCACATACACCGTGCAGTATCGGGTGGCGAGCCTCAACGGCGGCGGCGTGATCCAGCTCGAGAAGGCGGGCGGCAGCCCGGTGTATGGCAGCATCGCGGTGCCCAGCACCGGCGGCTGGCAGAACTGGACGACGATCTCGCACCAGGTCACGCTGCCCGCGGGCCAGCAGCAGATCGCGGTCAAGGCGCTGGCCGGCGGCTACAACATCGACTGGCTCAAGATCACCAACTGACAGCCCCACGGTCGCTGGCTGCTCGAAAGCATCCGGCTTGCAGGCCGGATGCCGTTCTGCCGGGGTCTCGCTGTGCGAGCCCTTTGCCGGCTCCACTTCCCGAGGGGCCGGCCGCGAGCGGCCCGGCAGAGCCGGATCCGCCGCTCCCTTGAACTCCGGG
>CAIMXF010000305.1 GCA_903845345.1 uncultured beta proteobacterium | reverse complement strand
GGCGCGGGCGTCGGTGCGGGGGTCGGCGCGGGCGTCGGCGAAGGGGTTGGGGCCGGCGCGGGCGCCGGCGACCCGCCACCGCCACCGCAGGCGGCGACCAGCGAGCTCAGCACCGTCAACATGGCCAAAGTCCTTGCACGATCGGGCATGGTCATCTCCTTGAGGGCCACTATCCGCGCCGGCCCATCACGGCCGCGCACCTGACGATGACGAATCATGACGCGCTTGTAGCAATCGCGCCGCGCCAATGAAAGAGCCGCCCGCAGGCGGCCTTCGCGACGGCGCGGGAGCCGCGCGGTTCACCACTCGCGCAGCTTGACGCGCAGGCGGGCGATCGACTGGCTGTGCAACTGGCAGACACGGCTTTCCGTGACCTTGAGCACCGCGGCGATCTCCTTCAGGTTCATGTCGTGCTCGTAGTACATCGACATCACGTACTGCTCGCGTTCGGGCAGGTTCTTGATCGCCTCGACCAGCGCTTCGCGCATGCGGTGATCCTGCAGCATCGACAGCGGGTTCGCGTCCTCGTTGGACACGTGGCGGTCGAGATAGTCGTCGCCGCCTTCGTCGCCCGACATGTCCTCGAGGTACACCAGCTGCGTGCCGCGCACCTTGCCCAGCACTTCCTGGTACTGCTGCAGCGACATGCCCATCGCCTCGGCGATCTCGCTTTCCTGCGGCGCGCGGCCCAGCTTCTGCTCGAGCTTGTGCACCGCGGTCTCGATCTCGCGCTGCTGGCGGCGGCCGCCGCGGCTCATCCAGTCGCTGCCGCGCAGCTCGTCGAGCATGGCGCCGCGGATGCGCTGGGTGGCGAAGGTCTCGAACTGCACGCCCTGCTCGCTGTCGAAGCGCGACATGGCGTCGTTCAGGCCGATCATGCCGACCTGGATCAGGTCGTCGATCTCGACGTTGGCGGGGAGCTTGGCAATCATCTGGTGCGCGAGGCGACGCACGAGCGGGCTGTATTGCTTGAGCATCGCGTTGGCGTCGAGCTGGCCTTTGGCGGTGTACATGGCGATCTCCAGAATCTTGTTCAAGCGGACAGGTAGGAAGACGGCGCGGCGACCGGGCGCGCAGGCGTCCAGGCGGCGGGAGTCGAGTCGGACGCGCGCAGCTGCGCGGCGGCCAGGCGCATCAGGTCGGGGCCGGAAGCTCCACCGAAGGCGATATCGGGGTCGATGACGGCGCAGTCGTGCATCGCCGCGCCGAGGAAGCGGTCGGCGCAGTCGGCCACGCGGCGCGCGAGCTGGTCGGGCGTGGGGCCGCGGCCCCGGGTCGTGGGCGTGACCAGGTCGAAGCTCATCAGGCCCAGGCGCTGCACCAGCAGCTTGAGCGCGGCGTAGGCGTGCGTGAGACTCTCGCCGGCGCCCGACGCCAGCAGCACCGGACGCAACGGCTGCTCGCCGAGCATGCGCGCCAGGATACGGGCCTCGGTATGCATCACGACGACGTCGACGTCGTAGACGACATTCATCATGCGCGGGATGAAGCTCGCGCAGGACCCGTGCGTGTCGACATGCTGCATCGGCAGGCCGCGCGCGGCGAGGTAGGCGAGCTGCGGCGCCAGCGGCTCCACGCACGCGCCCAGGTCGATGAAGGCCAGCTCGCCGGGTTCGGGGGCGGTGTCGGCGGCGTCGACCACCAGCGTGTTCAGGCCCTGCTCGGCGAACACGCTCGCGAGCCGCGCCAGCACGGCGCCGTGGTGTTCGACGTGCGGGTTGGCGACGACCGGCACGATCACGCCGCGCGTGGCGGCGAACATGCGGCGCAGGCCGTCGGCCTGGTCGGTCGGGGGAGGGTTGCGATGACGGCTGGTCATGTCGGCAACTATGTCCGTGCGTGGGTGGGGGCGATCGAGTGAAAAGCGGTGCTTCGTCGCGTGTTCAGACGCGCAACGCCGCGGCCGACTGCTGGCTCACGCCCGCATGCGCGAACACGAGGTGGACGTCCTGCGGATCCATGCGGTACGCCGCGCTGCCACCGCCCTTGAGCGCGCGATGCACGAGCGCGTTGGCCGACAGGTGGTGCCAGTCTTCCGGCACGCGCTGGCCGTTGGCCACGCCGATGTTCTTGAGCTTGTGGCGGATCAGCGCGTCCAGCGCCGGGGCCAGCTTCACGGCCTCGTCGATCTTGGACAGGATCACGCCG
>CAIMXF010000304.1 GCA_903845345.1 uncultured beta proteobacterium | reverse complement strand
GGTGGCCGCGCTGATCAAGGGGCTGGCGTCCACCGGCCTCGACGTCGTCGACATCGGCGCCGTCACCACCCCGATGCTCTACTACGTGGCCGCCACGCGCGGCCGGCACGGCTGCCACTCGGGCATCCAGGTCACCGGCAGCCACAACCCGAAGAACTACAACGGCTTCAAGATGGTGCTGGCCGGCCGCGCGATCTACGGCGAGGACATCCAGAAGCTGCGCGAGCGGATGCAGAACGAGGACTACGCGACGGGCACGGGCCGCGTCGCGACGATGGACATCCTCGCCGAGTACACGCACCGCATCGTCGGCGACTGCAAGCTGGCGCGGCCGATGAAGATCGTCGTCGACTCGGGCAACGGCATCCCGGGCGCGTCGGCCCCTGGCATCCTGCGCGCGCTGGGCTGCGAGGTGATCGACCTCTACAGCCGCGTCGACGGCGACTTCCCGAACCACCATCCCGATCCGTCCAAGCCCGAGAACCTGGTCGACCTGATCCGCACGGTGCACGCCACCGAGGCCGAGCTGGGCCTGGCCTTCGACGGCGACGGCGACCGCCTGGGCGTGGTCACGCGCGGCGGCAACATCATCTACCCCGACCGCCAGCTGATGCTGTTCGCGCGCGACATCCTCACCCGCGTGAAGGGCGCGCCCATCATCTACGACGTCAAGTGCTCGCAGCGCCTGCCCATCGCGATCCGCGACGCCGGCGGCGTGCCGCTGATGTGGAAGACGGGGCACTCGCTGGTCAAGGCCAAGTTGAAGGAGACCGGCGCGCCGATCGCCGGCGAGATGAGCGGCCACATCTTCTTCAGCGAGCGTTGGTACGGCTTCGACGACGCGACCTACACGGCCGCGCGCCTGCTCGAGATCCTGTCGCGCAGCGCCGATCCGAGCGCGGTGCTCGACGAACTGCCCACCAGCTTCAGCACGCCCGAGCTGAACGTGGCCTGCGCCGAGGGCGAGCCGCCGAAGATCATCGAGCGGCTGCTGGCCGAGGCGCAGTTCCCGGGTGCCGAGATCCTCACGATCGACGGCCTGCGCGCCGAGTACACGGACGGCTTCGGGCTGATCCGCGCGTCCAACACGACGCCGGTGCTGGTGATGCGCTTCGAGGGCCACACGCAGGCCGCGCTCGACCGCATCCAGCACGACTTCATGGCGGCCTTGAAGAAGGTCAAGCCCGACGCGCACGTCGGCGCCGCCGCGCATTGATTCCTCGCCAATCTGCATGCAGCCGGCGATGACCTTCAAGCAGCGCGTCGCGCTCCGCGCGTACACGTTCGCGCTGCGCCTGCTGCTGCCGGCCATCCTCCTGCGCTACTGGCTGCGCGGGCGCAAGGAACCGGGCTATCGCGTCGCGATGCGCGAGCGCCTGGGGCTGGGGCCGGCCATCGAACCCGGATCGATCTGGGTGCACGCCGTGTCGCTTGGCGAGACGCGCGCCTCGAGCGCGCTGATCGACGCGCTGCGGCTGCGGCGTCCCGAGATGCGGCTGCTGCTCACGCACGGCACCGCCACTGGCCGCGAGGCAGGGCAGACGCTGATGCGCAACGGCGATCGCCAGTCGTGGCTGCCGCTCGACACCCCCGGCGCCGTGCGCCGCTTCCTGCTGCGCACGCGGCCGGCCATCGGCGTGCTGATGGAGACCGAGATCTGGCCGAACCTGCTGCATGCCGCGGCGGATCGCGACGTGCCGATGGTGCTCGCGAACGCGCGGCTGTCTGAGCGCAGCGCGCGCCGCGGCGATCGCCTGGCCGCGTTGATGCGGCCCGCGGCCGCCGCCGTCACCGACGTGCTCGCGCAGACCGAGGACGACGCCGAGCGCCTGCGCGAGGCAGGTGCCCGCCGGGTCGCGCTGTCGGGCAATCTCAAGTTCGACGTGCGGCCGTCGCCGGCGCTGCTGGCGCGCGGCAGGAAGTGGCATGCCGCGATCGGTCGTCCGGTCGTGCTCGCCGCGATCACCCGCGAAGGCGAGGAGGCCGAGCTGATGCGCGAGTGGGGTCGCGTGCAGGGGCGCAGTCCGTTCCTGATCGTCGTGCCGCGCCATCCGCAGCGCTTCGACGAGGTGGAGGCGCTGCTGGTGCAGCACGGCCTGCGCGTGGCGCGTCGCAGCGCGTGGGGCGAGATGCCTTCGGCCGAGCAGTTGAAGGTCGATGCCTGGCTGGGCGATTCGCTGGGCGAGATGCCGCAGTACTACGCGAGCTCCGACGTCGCGTTGCTGGGCGGCAGCTTCATGGCGCTCGGCGGCCACAACCTGATCGAGGCCGCGGCCAGCGGCTGCCCCATCGTGATGGGCCCGTCCACGTTCAACTTCGCCGAGGCCGCGCGCCAGGCCGCGCTCGCGGGCGCCGCGTGGCAGGAGCCCGACATGGCGCACGCGCTGCGCCGCGCGCTGCAGGTGGTGAGCAGCGACCTGCAGGCCATCGCCAGCGCGCGCGCGCTCGCGTTCGCGTCCACGCACAAGGGCGCGGCCGAGCGGATGGCCGATCGCATCGCTAGACTGCTGTGATCCGGCGCCGCGTGGCGCCAGGGAGGTGCCATGACCCGCGACATCGTCTTCACCCACAAGGCGGCCAGGCCGTCGCCGTCCTACAGCCAGGCGGTCAAGGCCGCGGGCCTCGTGTTCGTCTCCGGCACCGCGCCGCACGACCCGGCCACGGGCACGATCGTCGGCACGACGATCCAGGAACAGACGCGCCAGTGCCTGGCCAACATCGCCGCCATCCTCGAGGCCGCCGGGAGTTCGCTGGACAAGATTGCCAGCGTGACCTTCGTGCTCGCCGACGAGGCCGATTTCGCGGGCATGAACGAGGAGTACCTGCGCTGGTTTCCGACCAACCCGCCGGCGCGTTCGGGCGCCAAGATGCCGATGCAGTTGCCGGGCCTGAAGATCTCGATCGCGGTGATCGCGGCGATCGTCTGAGTCGGCACGGCGCCACGCAGGCGCCACTTCCGCGCCCTCGATGCCGTGCCGCTCCAACGCGATGGGCCGCATCGCGCCTGCCGCGTCGGCCGCGCGACGACGTCAGGGGCAAGCCGCAGCCGCCGTAAGATCGCGCTTCCGTCGTCGTGGAGCCGTCATGATTCGCCTGAACTGGATCGCCGCCGCGGGCGCGCTGTGCACCGTGTTCGCCCAGCCCGTCCTCGCCCAGACCGTCAAGGTGACGCCTCTCGGCGGCTTCGACGGCGAGTTCTGCGCGCAGGACCGCGCGCTGGTGTTCGAGGATCCGAACGGCACGCGCCTGCTCTACGACCCGGGCCACACCGTGGCCGGCGGCACCGATCCGCGCCTGGGCAGGATCGACGTGATCCTGGTCAGCCACATGCACAACGACCACCTCGGCGAGGCGCACATCAAGGCGACCGGCGCGGGCACTTGCGCGAAGCCGGACATCTCGGTGCCGACCCCGCAGTCCAACGTCGTCGACATCGCCCTCGCGAAGAAATCGAAGATCGTCACCGGCAGCGAGATGCCGCCGTTCTTCGCCGTGCGGCTCAAGGCCGGCGGCGGCGATCCTGCCAACTCGATGCTGGCGCGCTTCGGCGGCAGCGTGACGGTGGGCGGCGTGAAGATCGCGACGGTCGCGGCGCTGCACAGCAACGGCGTGGACCCGCTGTTCATCGACGGCGACCTCGGCAAGCAGATGAAGGCCGCCGGCCTCGAAGGCGACGTGGGCCCCGCCACCGGCTACGTCCTGCGCTTCAGCAACGGCCTGGCGGCCTATCTGTCGGGCGACACCGGCATCCTGGCCGACCAGCAGACCGTCATCCGCGACTATTACCACGCGAGCCTCGTCGTGATGAACATGGGCGACGGCTTCACCACCGGTCCGGCCGAGGCCGCCTACGTCGTCAACGATCTCGTGAAGCCGGCCTCGGTGATCCCGTCGCACGCCAACGAGGCCGGCACCGTCGACGGCAAGGTACGCCCGGGCAGCAAGACCGAGGCGTTCATCAAGGCCGTCAACGTGCCCGCCTACCTGCCGTTGTCGGGGCACACGATGGAGTTCGATGGGGCGGGCAAGTGCGTGAAGGGGTGTTGAGGGTTTGTCGGCTACCCGCCGATGCCGGACTGTTGCAGAGGCCGGCTTCGGGGGAGTCCGATCCGGTCTCCTGACGTGCGGCCCTGAACTCGATTGCTCGAGCTCGAAGCGAGTCTATGCACATCTCGAAGACGAGCTGCGGGTGGCTGTCTCGAGGCCGGACTGTCCACAGGCTGCAGTCGGCCGGGAACTGCCGTCCGCGAAGGTGGAGTTCCGGGCACGGTGACTTCGGTGTGGCCGCGAGCAGGATCCGACGATCCTGGAGCTTCGGCGAACCGAGGAGCTGCCGCCGAAGGGCACCGCTTGTCGCCGCTCGCACCAGGCCCCTGATGCCGCACAGGGGCCAGCGGCGTCGCGATGCGAGGGTCAGTAGCGCGAATCGGCGGGCTTGCCGCCCTTCGGCCAGTCCTTGCCCTTGTCCGCGAAGTCCGGCCGCGGCTGACGCGTGAAGTAGGCGGAGACGTCCAGTGCGTCTTCGTCGCTCAGCGTGCCGCCTTGCCCCAACGGCATGTTCCAACGCACGAAGGCGGAGGCGTTGCCGAGGCGGGCCATGCCGGCGCCGATGTTGAAGGAGTTCGGGCCCCAGAGGGCGGGGAACGCGTAGCCGCCGTCGGCGGCCTGCCGGCCCTGACCCTCGGTGCCGTGGCAGGCGGTGCACTTGTCGGCGAACACCTGCTTGCCATGCACTTCGTCAGGCACGTGCGCGGACACGATGCGGCGGAAGCCACGGCCCTCGACGTCCACGCCCGTTGGGACGCCCCTGGATAGCCATGCCATGTACGCGACGATGCCTTCCATCTCGGCACTGTTGTCCGGCAGCGGCCTGCCGTTCATGGAGCGAACGAAGCAGTCGTTGACGCGGTCCTGCAAGCTGTTGACGCTGCCGCTGCGGCTGCGGTATTCCGGGAACACGCCGTAGATACCGACCCACGGCGCCGCGTTCTGCGTGCGGCCAGCGTTCAGATGGCACGAGGTGCAGTTGAGCCCGTTGCCGACCCAGGCCTTCGCGTAGAGTTGCGTCTGCGTCAGCACGCGCTGTCCGAGGCGGATCGAGTCGCCGAGCGCACCCGCAGGAATCGCCGCGGCGTCGGGTGGGTCGAACGCCGCGCGCTTGGGTGCCTCGCCGGCCTTCGCCGCAGTGCAGCCTATCGCGCCCAGCAGGAGCAGGGTGAGAGTTCGCATGCACGCGATTCTGTCGGTCGCCGGCGGCGCACGCCATTCCTAGAATCCCGCTCCCGCGGCTCAACTGGCGCGCAGTGTCGCCAGCGCGTCGCAGTCGCACGTGGGCCGAGATCGTGCGTGCGTCGTCGGGTTGCGGCGCACCGTGATGCTGGGCCTGCTCGAGAAGCACCCCCCGGAGCCGCGGGCGCCAGAGCACTGAGCAGGATTCAGTCGCTGGCTTCCCCAGTGGCGCCGGGGCAGTCCTCGACGGCGTGAGCTGGTATCGCTCCCGCCAGGCGTCGCTGCCGCATCCCGCCCGAATCAGGCATTCAGCGCCAGCCGCTGCCCCCTGATCCACGCCACCAGCTCACCTTCCGGCAACGGTCCGCTGATCAACTCGCCCTGCAGCAGATCGCATCCCTGATCGACCAGGAACCTTCGCTGCGCCTCGTTCTCGACGCCTTCGGCGACCACCGTCAGCGACAGCCCCTGCGCCATCTGCACGACCGCGCGCGCGATGGCCACCGAGCCGCGCTGGTGGGGCAGGTCCGCGACGAAGGAGCGGTCGATCTTCATGCCGTCGATGGGGAATTCCTTGAGGTGCGCGAGCGACGAATAACCGGTGCCGAAGTCGTCGACCGACACGCGCATGCCCAGCGCCTTCAGCTGCTGCAGCGTGCGCTTGACGTCGCCGACGTCGTCCATCAGCATGCGCTCGGTCAGCTCCAGTTCGATCCACGCGCCGGGCACGCCTTCCTCGCGCAGCACGTGCGCCACCGCCTCGACGAAGCCGTTGGCGCGGAATTGCATGCTCGAGAGGTTGATCGCGATGGGCACGTCGATCAGGCCCAGCGACCGCCAGCGCAGCGCGGCGCGTGCGGCGGTGCGCAGCACCCACTGGCTGATCGGCAGCATCACGCGCTGCTGTTCGGCGAGCGCGATGAACGCGTCCGGACGCAGCATGCCGCGCTCCGGATGCATCCAGCGGATCAGCGCCTCGATGCCGGCCAGCGAGCCGTCGTCGGCGCGCACCTGCGGCTGGTAGTGCAGCACGAACTCGTCGCGTTGCAGCGCCTGCGCGAGTTCGCTCTCGAGCACCAGCGCGTCGTAGGCGGCGCTGGCGACGGCCGGGTCGAAGAACTGGCAGTTGGCGCGGCCGCGCGACTTGGCGATGTACATCGCGGTGTCGGCGTTCTTGATCAGCTCGGTGGGCGTGGCGCCGTCGTGCGGGAAGAGAGCGATGCCCACCGACGGCGTGACCGACAGGTCGCGGCCCTCGGCGTCGACCGGCAGCTCGATCGCGCGCAGCAGCTTGTGCGCGACCTGGGCGACGTCGTCGCGCGCCGCGTCGTCCAGCAGCACGATGAACTCGTCGCCGCCGAAGCGCGCCACCACGTCGCCCGCGCGCAGGCATGCGGAGATGCGCGCGGCCACGGTCTGCAGCAGGCGGTCGCCGATGAGGTGCCCCAGCGAATCGTTGACGCGCTTGAAGTGGTCGAGGTCGACGAACAGCAGCGCCAGCGACGTGTTGGCCGCGCGCGCCCGCTCGATCTGCCGGCCCAGCCGTTCCATGAACGACATGCGGTTCGGCAGGCCGGTGAGCGCGTCGTGGTGCGCGAGGTGATGGATGCGCGCCTGCGCGGCGTGGCGGTCGCGCAGGTCGCGCACCACCGACATGCGCAGCTTCTCGTCGCCATAGACCAGCGTGCGCCCGATCAGCTCCACCGGGATGCGCTTGCCGTCCTTGCGGACGACGGCGCTCTCGTAGGTGAGATCCTGCCCGCCGTCGAGCACGCCCTGCACGTGCGCGCGCTGGTCGGCCGCGACGAAGTCGATCGCCCGGCGGCCGCGCACCTCCTCCAGCGTATAGCCCAGCATCTCGCACAGCGGCGGGTTGGCGTCGGTGACGATGCCGTCGCGGTGGAACGCGATGCCCTCGGCGCTGGCCTGCATGAACTTCGCGAGCCGCTCCTCGGACTCGCGCAGCGCCTGCGTGGCGAGGTGGTGTCGGGTGATGTCGGTGACGATGACGAACGCGCCCATCGGATGGCCCACCGGCGTGACGTTGGGGATGACGTTGACCTCGATCCAGCGGCGCGTGCCGTCGGCCGCCGTCAGCTCCCGCACGTAGGCGACGGTGCGGCGCTCGCGGGTGACCGTGTCGATCGACGGCTTGACCTCGCGCGCCGCGGCCTCGCCGATGATCTCGACGAAGGTCTTGCCGATGATGGAGGTCTCGGTGAGCCCGAAGGCGCCGGCGTACGCCTTGTTGGCGAAGCGGCAGCCGTAGCCCAGCTCCTCGGAATCGTAATAGGCGATCATCGCCTGCAGGCTGTTCGCGAGCAGGCGGAACGTCTCCAGGCTGCCGTCCCAGGCAGCGACTCCGAGTTCGTGGGCCATGCCGCGATCTTAGGAGCGCAAAGCCGTGCGGCGCAGCCCTAGGATGGCTGCCCCGAATGGGGGATGACAGTGCCGCGCGCGTCCCGCCCGCGCGCCGGCGACGGCGGGTCAGCGCGCCAGCAGCGCGTCGATCGGCAGCAGGTCGTTGTTCGTGAGGTTGCCCGCGGCCTGCCGCAGCTTGAGTTGCGACATCAGGTAGTTGTAGCGCGCGCCCGCGGCGTCGCGCTGCGTCGAGTACAGCTGCGACTGCGCGTTGAGCACGTCGAGGTTGACCTTCACGCCCACCTTGTAGCCGAGCACGGTGGCGTCCAGCGCGAGCTTGCTCGACGCTTCGGACGCCTCCAGCGCCTTGACCTGCGCGGCCTGCGACAGCGCGTTGACGAAGGCGGTGCGGGTGCCGAGCACGACCTGGTTGTGCGCGCCGTCGGCATCGGTGCGCGCCTTCTCCTCGAGGGCGACGCCTTCGCGCACCTGGTTCTGGATCAGGAAGCCGGTGAACAGCGGCACCGTCAGCGTCAGGCCGACGTTGGTCGAGCCGCCGGTGCCGGCGAACGAGACGCCGCCGGGCGAGAAGCCGTCCTTCTGGCGATTGCGGCCGTAGCTGGCGCCGGCGACGAGCGTCGGCAGGCCGCCCGCCTTGCGGCGCGACGTCTCCAGCTGCGCCACCTCGAGCGTCAGGCGCGCCTGCGTCAGGCTCGGATTGTCCGACTCGGCCAGCGTCACCCAGTCGGAGGCCTGGCTGGGCATCACGGGCGGCAGCACGGCAGGCAGGATCAGCGGATGCGGCACGACGCCGTTGCGGCCGACGAGCTGGTCCAACGTGACCTTGGCCACCAGCAGGTCGTTCTCGGCGGCGATCTGCTGCGAGTGCGCCAGGTCGGCGCGCGCCTCGGCTTCGCGGGTGTCGGTGATGGTGGCGTTGCCGACCTCGAAGTTGCGCTTGGCCGAAGCCAGCTGTTCGGCGATCGCCTTGCTGTTGCCCTGCACCGACTGCAGCGCGTCGGCCGCGGCCAGCACGTTGAAGTAGGCCTGCGCCACGCGCACGATCAGGTCCTGGTCGGCCTGCGCGAGCTGCGACTGCGCGAAGTCTTCCTGCTTCTTCGCCTGGTCGATCTGCAGGCTGTTCTGGCGGTTGTAGATCGTCTGCGAGGCATTGACGGTGGCGCCCGCCGAATTGCCGGTCGTCTTCTCGGCGGTGGTCACTTCCTCGATCTTGGTCGGATCGTTCGGGTCGGCGATGCCGATGACGGTGGGCTGCGCGTTGGTCTGGCGTCCGACCTGCACCTGGAGGTTGGCCGTGGGAAAGATCGCCGCGCGCGCCTGTTCGTAGCGGTAGTGCGCCGCGTCCGCGTTCGAACGCGCGCCGAGATAGGTGGCGTCGACACTGCGTGCCGCCTGCACCACTTCGGACAGGCTCTGCGCTTGGGCGCCGACGGCGCCGAAAGCGAGGACGAGGGCGCCGACGAGCGGCCTGAGGGCCGGCGACATCGAGGCGAGACCTGCGCGCGAAATGGACATGCGTTAATCCTTGGGTGAAACGAGCCGGTTGGCGTTGGGACAGCTTTGTACGGTCTTGCGGGCCGCGATGCACGCGCGATGCGACGACCTGCAGCCGGCGCACCCCCTGACGACGATTTCAGCCGACAGGCTGCGGACGGGCCGCGGGCTGTCGACGGCTGCAGCGATCCCCCGGATGGCCTCGGAAGACCGTCCGGTTCGCGCCGCCTGCGCTTGGCACTGGATCAGAAATGGAAACGCGCGGGCTCGGGGAATCCGATCAGGCGCGTCGCGTTCAGGTCGAACAGGCCCAGGCGCGAGACGGTGCCGTCGGCGTTGGCCGTGTAGCGCACGGCCTCCATCACCGGCTCGTCGCCTTCGACGGCCACCAGGCGACCGCCCGGCTTGAGTTGCTTGAGCAGTTCCTCGGGCACCTTCGACACCGATCCGGACAGCATGATCGCGTCGAACGGGCCTTCGGCGGCGTAGCCGTGGACGCCGTCGGCCTGCACCACGGTGACGTTGGCCGAGCCGCTGCGGCGCAGGTTCTCGGTGGCCATCCTGGCGAGCGCCGGCTTGACCTCCAGCGAGATCACGCTCTGGGCGCGATGGCCCAGCAGGGCCGCCATGAAGCCGGAGCCGGCGCCGATCTCCAGCACGCGCTCGTGACGCTGCACCTGCAGATCCTGAAGCATGCGCGCCTCGACACGC
>CAIMXF010000303.1 GCA_903845345.1 uncultured beta proteobacterium | reverse complement strand
GTCTCGCCCTTGTAGGCGAAGACGGGCGTGCCCTCGACGACCAGCGCGGCGGCCGCGTGGTCCTGCGTCGAGTAGATGTTGCACGACGCCCAGCGCACTTCGGCACCGAGCGCCTGCAGCGTCTCGACCAGCACCGCGGTCTGGATCGTCATGTGCAGGCTGCCGGTCACGCGGGCGCCCTTGAGCGCGTTGCCGTACTCGGTGCGCATGGCCATCAGCGCGGGCATCTCGCTCTCGGCGATCTTGATTTCCTTGCGGCCCCAGGCGGCCAGGCTCAGGTCGGCGACGGCGTACGCGTCGGTCGGGAGGGGATTCAGTGCTGCGTTCATTCGGGATCTCCGTTGAAGACCCGCCACGCATGACCAGCGAACGACCGTGTGGGAGTGGCGAATCGGTGCACCCTCACCCGGCCCTTCGCGTGCTGCGAAGCGGGTGAGCGCGGTTGCCAAGAGGGGGTTCCGAGCCTGGGGTTTCGCGGTCATCGGGGATGACCGGGCCTCGCAACGCTCCTCGGAACAGATCGATTATATCGGCCGGCAGGCGCCGGCCTCAAGAACTACTCGTCGCGCGGTGACTCCGCCGGCGCCTGGCGCAACGCGCCGACCATCGGCGGCAGGCGCGAGACCTGGTTGACGATGTCGACGATGCCCGCGCAGCCGGTCTTGGCCTTGAGCCGCTTCACGTGGCTGCGCACGGTCTCGTCGCCGATCTCGAGCCTGGCGGCGATCTCCTTGACACGCAGGCCTTCGCACAGGCCGGCCAGCACCTGCTGCTCGCGGCGCGACAGGCCCAGTTCGCGGGCATAGGCATCGACCGACAAGGTCTCGGCGATGCGTCTGCGCGGCAGCGCGATCAGCACGGCGTGGCCGTCGTGGTTGGCCGACAGCGCGGCCGGCAACGGCACGATGGACAGGTCGCAGGACTTGCCTTCCGACAGCGCATTGGCCGGCGCGAACGCCAGCATGCGGCGCTTGCCGCCGTCGCGCGCACCGGCGAGCGCGTCGTCGAGCGCGCGCTGGTCGCCGGCGGAGCGGCCGACCAGGCGCTTGCCGTTGAGCTGCAGCGACCTGGCACCGGCGAGTTCGACCCGCGCGGCATGGTTGGCGTGCACCACGTGGCCGTCGGCGGCCATCAGCACCAGGCCGTAGTCGACCTCGTCGAGCACGCTGGCGAGCAGCTTGGCCAGGCCCGCGCCCGGTCCGTTGCGGCGTTCCGGGCCGCGATAGGCGAGCTCGGCCTGGAGCGCCTCGAGCTCGATGCGGGCCGCGCCCAGCGACATGGGCGGCGTCATCGACGCCGACGGCGCGCCGTCATCGTTCGCCATCGCGACGTCCAGCCGCGCATCGTCGCGACCGACGTAGCGCTTGGCTGACCGCCTGAACTCGGACCCTTCCATGCAACCCTCGCTGAGATATCTTTTGGCCTGTTGTCCCCGTTCGCCGCGACGACGTCGCGGCCCGACAGGAATCGGCCCTCACATTTAACGTTCTTTTTGTTACCAATGCGATAACGGCCCGGGTTTCAACCGCCCGGCGCGCCAACTTCTGCACTACTTTCGCGGCTGCTTCAACCTGACGAAGGCGCCACCGTCGAGCTGGAGGAACTGTGCCATGAGTGTCAGTTCGTCGTCGATGGCACGCGACAACGCCGGATCGCGCGCCCGGGATTTCTCGACGAAGCCGAAGTGCGCCTCCAGCCGCGACTTGTCGACCAGCGCCGCGTTGGCCCAGCCGATGGCCTGGTCGCCGACGAGCAGCGGCAGCGCGTAGTGGCCCATCGTCCGCTGCGCGGCAGGCGTGTAGGCCTCGAACTTGTACGCCCAGCCCCACAGCAGCTCGAAGCGGCGCCGATCCCACACGACCGGATCGAACGGCGCGAGCAGCCGCGCGCGCTCCGGGTCGACGCGCCACTTGCCCGCCGCGGGCTCCTCGCCGGGCGTCCACAGCCACGTGACGCCGTCGATCCTCGCCTGCGGCAGGCTCGCGCGCAGCTCGGCCAGGAGCGTGCGCGTCTCGCCTTTCAGATGCGGTGCGCCGTACTGCAGCAACTGCGCGAGGTAGCCCAGCGAGGCCGATGGCAGCGGCGCGTACTTCTCGACGATGCACAGAAGCAGACGGCGGGCGCGGTCGTGGCGTGCGGCCGGGGCGTCGTCGACCACCGCGTGATCGACGGCCTCGTAGACGCGCGTGCCCGTCTCGCGCCGCACCACGCGCAGCAGGCCGCGGTAGTGCATGCCGTCGAGCAGCGCGGTGCTGGCGTTGAGCGTGTTGGTGTTGCCCCAGCTCCGCACGCGGCCGTGGTCGAAGACGTCCTGCACCTCGCGCGGGTGCGTGGCGCCGCGCGCGCGCACGAAGGCCAGCACCTCGGCGGCGCGGCGCTCGGTGGCGGCGTCCCACGGGCGTCTGGCGGTGCGCGGATGCAGCAACGGCAGCAGGCTGCGCGGCAGGAAGCCGTAGTTGACGAGGCAGTCCTCCTCGACGTCCAGGCGCGGATAGCGGCGCTCGAGGTCGCCCGCGCGATAGCCCTTGACGCGATGGCGCAGCGTCAGGTCCTGCGCCCGCGCCGGCGCGCGGATCGGATCGGCCTGCACGAAGCCGAGGCGGTCGATGGCCTTCTGCAGCGTGGTCGGCGGAAACAGCGTGCGCGCGACGGCGTAGCGGCGAAGGATGGCGAG
>CAIMXF010000302.1 GCA_903845345.1 uncultured beta proteobacterium | reverse complement strand
CCGCGTCGTGTTGCGCCCGAACAAGTGCCCGGCCGGGCGATGCACCAGCTCGCCGCCGGCAGGATCGTCGCGTACCGCCATCTCCGCCACGATGCCCACGCCCAGGCCGGCCTTGACGTAGGTCTTGATCACGTCGGAGTCGATCGCCTCGAGCGCGATATTGGGCTTGAGGCGGCGCTGCGCGAACGCGGCGTCGATGCGCCTGCGGCCGGTGAACGACGGGTGGTACGAGATGAGCGTCTCGTTGGCCAGCTGTTCGAGCGTGATCTTGTCGACCGCGGCCAGCGGATCCTCGGCGCGCATCACGATCACGTGCTCCCATTCGTAGCAGGGCAGCGAGACCAGATCCTCGGGCTCGGACAGCGACTCGGTGGCCAGTCCGATGTCGGCGGTGCCGTCGAGCAGCATCTGCACGACGTCGCTCGGCGAGCCCTGGTGCATGCTGACCTGCACCTTGGGGAAGCGGCGCCTCAGCTGCGCCACCGGCTCGGGCAGCACGTAGCGCGCCTGCGTGTGCGTGGCCGCGATCGACAGCGTGCCGGCGTCCTGCTTCGAGTACTCCTCGCCGATGCGCTTCATGTTGGCGACTTCGCGCAGGATCACGTCGATGGCCTTGAGCACCTCCTGGCCGGGTTCGGTGACGCGGCGCAGCCGCTTGCCATGGCGCACGAACAAGTCGATGCCCAGCTCCTCCTCGAGCTCGAGGATGGCCTTGGAGATGCCGGGCTGGGACGTGAACAGCGCCTTCGCGGTCTCGGTCAGGTTCAAGTTGCGGCGCACCGCCTCCTGCACGAAACGGAACTGGTGCAGGTTCATGGGGCGATTCCGTCGAGGTGACTCTCGCCGGCGGCGAAGTCCAGGCCGGCGAGCGCGAGCGTCGCGTCGGCGAGCGCCGCGATCACGTGCGGCGTCTCGCCGAGCGCGGGGTGCAGTCGCCAGACGATGCCGCCGTGGGCCTGCCGCAGGGTCTCGAGCTGCGCGGGCACGTCGCGCCGCACGTGGCCGCCCATGCCCAGGAAGGCCGGCACGACGTCGATGCGCGTGCAACCGAGCGCCGCCAGTTCGGCACCGGCCTGCTCGAGGCGCGGCGCCATCAGCTCGAGGAACGCGAGCCGCACTTCGGCGTCGGGCGCGCGCTCGCGCACGCGCGCGACCATCGCCTCGAACGGCACGGCCCAGGACGCGTCGCGCGCGCCGTGCGCCAGGACGATCAACCCGCGCCTGGACGTCATCGGTACCTCACGAGCCACGCGAATGCCGACATCGACATCAGCAGGTAGACGACGCTGGGCACCGACGCCGCGATCCACGGCGTCCATTCGTGCAGCAGCCCGAGGTGGCCGACGACGTTGTTCAACAGCACGAAGCTGATGCCCAGCATGATGCCGCCGAACACCTTCACGCTGACGCCGCCGGCGCGCGCATGCAGGTAGGCGAAGGGCAGGGCGAGCGCCACCATCACCAGGCAGGCGAACGGATAGAGCACACGCTTCCAGAACTGGATGCGATACGTCTGGGTGTATTGCTCCTGCTCGGCCAGGTGGGTGCTGTAGCGCCACAGGTCCGCCGCGCCCATGCTCTGCACCGGCAGGAGGGCGGCGGCGGCGACGGACGCGTTGAGCGTGGTCGGCCAGCTCATCTCCGGCAGCTTCTTCTCGTCGACGCGCGGCTCGCTCGTCGGCGTGCGCGGGTTCCAGTTGGTCTCGGTGACGTCCTTGAGCGTCCAGGCCGTGATCGTGCGGGTGCGCGGCACGATGGCGTGTTCGGCGCTGAGGCTGCGTACCTCGCGGCCGGTCGGATCCATCTCGAAGATGCGCACGCCGGTCAGCTCGCCGTCCTTGCCGACGCCGCGCACGTTGATGGTGATGCTGCGCTCGCCGGCGGGGTCGCGGCGGCGGTCCTTGAGCCAGGCGCCCGTGCGGCCGATCGCCAGCCCCATGCCGAAGCGCGCCTTGAGGAAGCCCGCGGCCTGCTCGCTGTGCGGCGTCACGTACTCGCCCAGGCCGAAGGTGAGCACGGCGAACAGCAGGCCGATCACGCCCAGCAGGCTCAGCGCGCGGCCCGGGCCGAGGCCGGCGGTGCGCAGGATCGTGAACTCGGACGACTGCGCCAGCCGCGCCATCGAGTAGATCGTGCCGATCAGCACGGCGATCGGAAACAGCTCGTAGACGTGCCCGGGCTGTTCCAGCAGCACCGCCAGCGCGGCCGCCTGCATCGTGTAGCCGTTGCGGCCGACCCGGCTCATCTCGTCGACGAAGTCGAAGAAGAAGAACAGCGCGATGAAGAAGATGGTCACGAAGAACACCGACCACAGCACGTCGCGGTAGAGCAGATTTCGGACGGTCTTCATGCGGCGCTCCGGCGCAGCAGCAGCTTCAGCGGATGGATGACCGTGGCGTGCTCGCGCCACCAGATCAGCCCCAGTCCGAACAGGAACGCGAGCCCGTGGACGCCCACCAGCGCGACGACGATGTTCAGGCGCCCGCTGCCGACCCACGCCTGGGTGAGCGTGAGCAGGTTGTTGTAGATGATGAAGGCCAGCGCCGCGAACAGCAGTCCCCAGTTGCTGGCGCGCCGCGGGTTCGCGGCCGACAGGCCGATGCCCATGATCAGCAGGTTGGCGCCCCCCAGGATGAGGCCCAGGCGCCAGGCGAGTTCGCCCATGTTGGCCGCGCCGCCGCCGAGCAGCAGCTCGGACGTGTCGACCGCGCGCGGCGACGGCGGGGTGTTGCTCGAGCTGGCGCCCGTGCCGGCGTGCACGCGGTAGTTCCTGAACTCGACGTGAGTGTGCTCGCCGGAGACCTTGTCGTTCTGTTCCATGTGGCCCGAGTCGAGCACGAGGAAGCGCTCGTCGCCGACGTTCTCGATCTTGCCCGACTGCGACACCGCCACGGATTCGCGCGTGCCCAGGTCGTTCATGATGAACACGTTGCGACCGCCGCCGCCGACGGCGCTGGCCGCCTTCTCGACGAAGAACACTCGGTGGCCGTCGCCCGACGACTGGAACTGGCCGGGCGACGCGCGCAGCACGTCGGCGCGCTGCTCGAAGCGCTGGCGCAGGTCGTTGTACTGGCTGTAGCTCCACGGCCAGACGAACAGCATGAGCACGCCGATCAGCACGACCACCGGCCAGCTCGTCGCGACCACCGGCCGGACGAAGCGCGCCAGGCCGATCCCGCTGGAGAACCAGATCGCCATCTCGCTTTCGCGGTACATGCGGCCCAGCGTGAGGATGACCCCGATGAACATCGACAGCGAGAGCACGGTGGGCAGCGCCTGCAGCGCGAGCAGCGTGAAGATGAACAGCACGTCCTGCGCGGCCACGGCCCCGTTGGCGGCCAGGCCCAGCGTGCGGATGACGAGGTTGGTCATGAAGATGGTGAGGATCACCATCAGCGTCGCCCCGAAGCTGCGCGCCAGCTCCTTGCGGACCGTCGAATCGAATAACATCGCCCGATTATCTCCAATCGAACAAAAGTACCCACCATGGACTTCCAAACCCTGGCTCTTCCCGAAGCAGGCGTCGCCGGCATCAATGCCGACGCGCTGATCGTCGTCCTGCCGGCCACCGGCGACCTGCCCAAGTTCGGCGGCGCCGTCGACGCGGCGCTAGAAGACGCGATCAAGGGGGGCGACCTGGAGCGCAAGGCCGGCAAGACGGTTTACCTGCCGCGCGTGG
>CAIMXF010000301.1 GCA_903845345.1 uncultured beta proteobacterium | reverse complement strand
CGCCGGCTGGTCGGCTGCGACCTGTCGGCGGCGATGCTGGAACGCGCGCATGCCCGCGGCGTCTACGACGATCTGCAGAAGGCGGAACTGACGGCCTTTCTCGACGGCCATCCCGACGATTTCGACGTCGTCGTTTCCGCCGACACCTTCATCTATTTCGGCGACCTGCGGGGCGTCGCCGGCTCGATGCGGCGCGCGGTCCGCAGCGGCGGGCATGTGGCGTTCTCGCTCGAAGCGATGGCGGCGTCCGAACCCGGCGATCACGTGCTGCGTCCCACCGGCCGCTACGCGCATTCGGGGGGCTACGTGCGGCGCGTGCTCGAGGACGCCGGCCTGCAGGTCGAGGCGATCGTGTGCGAGGTGCTGCGCGAGGAATCGCACGTGCCGGTGCAGGGCTGGATCGTGACGGCGCGTCGACCTTGATCGGCTTGCGCCGACCTGCGCGGCGCGGCGGGCGGAGCCACGGGGTCGTGCGCGCCCGGCACGACGGCCAGTCCGCCCAGGGCGAGCGTGGAGGCGCGGACCGCGGCGTCGCCCGCCTGACGCGCGCGCCGATTTCAAGCCCCGGACAAGCCCGCGCTTGAAGCCTCGACGCGCGCCGCCAGTTGCGCTGCATCGGGCCGTCGGCCCGCCTGCCCAGGAGGCCACTTGCTCGCTCCCAGACCCCCGCTGCCGGTCGAACGGCGTCGCGCCGTCGCCGAGATGATCGTCGCGCACGAGCAGCAGGTCGCGACGATCGCGCCGGGCCACGTCCTCGTGATCGCGGCGCCGGTTCCCGCCGCGCCGGCGCCAACGATTGCCGCTGCGCCGCCGGACGTGTCTCCAAACGGCGACGACACCCCAATTTGAAGGAAGCGTCGCGACGGACGTCTCCCTAGACTCGCGCTGTCCGTCACTTCAAGGGCGCCCGCCATGGACGTCGTCACCCGTCTCGCCGCGTTCCTCATCGCCATCCTGCTGGCGATCGACGCGTTCTCGGGCGAGCGCACCGAGATGCTGCACGTCGACCGCCACAGCCGCACGACGAACTGGCGCCACGACGACAGCTACCGCCTGCACTTCGTCGGCGGGCGCGTCGATTCGTGCGAGGTGGGATGGTCGGCGTTCAATGCGCTCAACGATGGCGACGAGGTGTCGGTCGACACCAGCCGCGTCTTCAAGTCCTGCGACGGCATCCGCCGCGGCGACGAGGTGATCGCGCGCGCGAACGTGCACAAGTGGCTCATGCTGGCCCCCATCGCGCTGCTGCTGGCCGCCAGCTTCGGCTGGATCCGGTTCGAGCGCCGCCTCGACGACGATCGCCGCTGGTGGTTCGGCTGAACCGGCTCAGTGCCCGGCGCGCTGCGCCGCAGGTCGCGTGCGGAAGAAGGTCATCGGCACGGCCATCGCCTCGTTGATCACCTGCTTCTTGATCCTGCCGACCACGTGCATCTCGCACGGCTTGCAGTCGAAGCGCAGCGTCAGCTTCTCGCTGCCGTTCTGCAGCACCAGCGGCTCCGCGCGCACGGTACCCTGGACGCCGGTGACGCCCTTGGCCTGCTTGGGGCACAGCGACATCGACCAGCGCACGCAGTGCTTGGTGATCATCAGGCTGACCTCGCCTGCTTCCTCGTGGCTCTCGTAGGCCGCCTCGACCACCTTGACGCCGTGCCTGACGTAGAAGTCGTGCGCGGCCTGGTTGTAGACGTTGGCGAGGTAGGTGAGCGTGTCGTCGGGGAAGGGCGCGGGCGGGTCGACGGGTTCGGCGCGCGGCAGGATCTCGCGCTGGTCGAGGCGTGCCTGCTCCAGGCGCTCCAGCGCTTCGCGCCGAAGCGCGTTCAACCGGCTGGCCGGCACGAACCACGGCTGCGACGTGGCGAGCGTGAGTCCGTTCAGCGAGAACAGGGTGCCGCCGACCTTGGACAGGTGCTCGCGCAGCGTGGCCGTGGCGCGCTCGACGTCGCGCGCCGGCTGCAGCTCCAGCAACGCGTCGGCGTGCGCGGAAATGCCGCGCTCGTCGGTCACCGACAGCCGCAGGCCGCCTTCGATGTCCGACAACGTCATCCACGCGCCGATCAGCCGTTCGGCCGACTTGCGCTCCAGCAGCCGATCCCACTGCATGTCCCGGTTGCGATGCAGCTGCGGCTTGGAGCGGATGTCCTTCAGCTCCGACATCGGCTGGTTCGGCTCGATGCGCCAGCGGTTGGCGGCGCCGGCCAGGCGCGTGACGACGTTCGCCTGCAGGCCGACGAGCTCCTTCTGCAGGTCGAGGTAGGTCAGGCCGTCGCCGTTGTTCAACACCGTGTCGGCGTCGTCGAGCTCGGCCTCGAAATGATCGGCCGCGACCTTGGTGACGTGGCCGACGAACAGGCCCGCGTGCTTGGGCGTGTCGAAGGCGCCGATGTCCATCTTGCGGCCGGTGACGAAGTAGTCGGTGGACTCGCGGTTGAAGTTGCGGTCGGGATCGGGCGTGAAGTTGAACCTCGCCTTGCCGGCCGACGCCGCGCGCAGCTCGGGGCGACGCTCCAGCATCTCGTCGAGCTGGCGGCGGTAGTGGGCGGTGATGTTCTTCACGTAGCCCATGTCCTTGTAGCGGCCCTCGATCTTGAAGCTGCGGATGCCGGCGTCGACCAGCGTGTCGAGGTTGGCGGTCTGGTTGTTGTCCTTCATCGACAGCACGTGGCTGTCGTGCGCGACGATGCCGCCCTTGGCGTCGGTGACGGTGTAGGGCAGGCGGCAGGGCTGCGAGCAGTCGCCGCGGTTGGCGCTGCGGCCGGTGTGCGCGTGGCTCAGGTAGCACTGGCCGCTGTAGGCGACGCACAGCGCACCGTGG
>CAIMXF010000300.1 GCA_903845345.1 uncultured beta proteobacterium | reverse complement strand
CAGGCGTGCCCGGCCGCGGCCAACAGTGCGCCCGCAAGCATGCCCAGGACCAGCCACGGACGCAGCCCCAGCGCGCCCGGATAGCGCGACCAGTGGCAGATGACGAAGCCGCTCGCGCCGAGCGCCAGCGCGATCGTGGGGGCGCCGCTGGCGGCGATCACGGTCAGCGCGACGACGGCCGCGCCCGCGGCCACGCGCGGGCGCGTGGGCGCCGCGGCGAGCACCCACATGAACAGCGCGACGCCGCTCAGCTGCACGAGCTCGGGCGTCGTCTCGTGGCCCAGTTGCAGCAATCCGAGGCTCGCGATGGTCGCGAGCACCGCGCCGTCGGCCAGCGCCCGCGCGTAGTCCAGCGGCGAGGCCTCGCCGCCGAACGCGAACGCCACCGGTTGCGCGGCTTCGGTGCGCGCCAGGTGCTGCGTGCTGTACAGATCAGGGCCAGCGTGGCGGCCAGCAGCAGCGCGAACGGCACGCGCGCGGCGCTGGCCGGGTCGATGAAGGGCAGGGCCTTGATCGACAGCGCGCCGAGCCAGTAGGGCAGCAGGGCGCCGTCACCTGGCAGTCCGGCCAGCGCCGGTGCCGTCCACGGGCTGCGGCCCTCGGCCAGCGACGACATGTAGCCGAACGCGGTGATGTCGGCGTTCTTCCAGGGCTCGCGCCCGAACTGGCCGGGCAACAGGTAGGCGGCGCACAGGAGCATCAAGGCCCAGCGCGGCAGTCGCTGGGCCGCGCGCTGGGTGACGAGGGCGGGAGTTGGCAGATTCACGGGGGAGGGATTGACGGCCCCACGCTCGCTTTCGCTCCCTGCCCCCGAGGGGCCGGCCGCGAGCGGCCCGGCGGAGCCGGTTCCGACGCTCCCTTGCACGTCGTTCGGGGCGAGTGAGCGGCAGCGCCGAGGCACGTTGGCGCTCGGAGATGGTAACAAAAAAGGCAGCCGAAGCTGCCTTTCCAGGGGGCGGATGAGGCCGGACCTTATTCCGCAGCGGCGGTCGACGACTTCTTGAGGCCGACGCGGGCGAACTTGTTGCGGAACTTCTCGACGCGGCCGCCCAGGCTGTCGATGCTCTTCTGCGTGCCGGTGTAGAACGGATGGGTCTCGCTGGTGGTTTCCAGCTTGAACAGCGGCAGGTCCTTGCCGTCTTCCATCTTGATCATTTCCTTCGTGGGCGCGCACGAACGCGTCACGAACTTGAAACCGTTCGACTGGTCCACGAAACAGACGTCGCGGTAGTTGGGGTGAATGCCTTGCTTCATGGGGATGCCCTCTATCTCGCTTTGCCGCGGATCTGAACCCGGGTGTCGTCGGAAGCCACGTGGGCACCATGCCCAGCACTTTCCGAAAGCGGAAAACCTTGGATTATAGGATGGATCGGATCGGTCTGTCTACTTTCCGGAAAGGCGGCATCCAGACGCACGACAGGCCCGCGGGGCGGGCCTGTCGATGTCGACATCCCTTGCGGGGCGGCGAGGGGCTGGTGGATCAGCCACCCCTTCGCATCATGTCGAAGAAGTCCAGGTTCGTCTTGCTGGCCTTCATCTTGTCGAGCATGAACTCCATCGCCTCGATCTCGTCCATCGGGTAGAGCAGCTTGCGCAGGATCCAGCTCTTCTGCAGGATTTCCGGCTTCAGCAACAGTTCCTCGCGCCGCGTGCCGCTCTTGTTGATGAGGATGGACGGGTAGACGCGCTTCTCGGCCATGCGGCGGTCGAGGTGGATCTCGCAGTTGCCGGTGCCCTTGAATTCTTCGTAGATCACTTCGTCCATCTTCGAGCCGGTGTCGATCAGCGCGGTGCCGATGATGGTCAGCGTGCCGCCTTCCTCGGTGTTGCGCGCGGCGCCGAAGAAGCGCTTGGGGCGCTGCAGCGCGTTGGCGTCGACGCCGCCGGTGAGCACCTTGCCCGAAGACGGCAGCACGTTGTTGTAGGCGCGGGCCAGGCGGGTGATGCTGTCGAGCAGGATGACCACGTCCTTCTTCAGCTCGACCAGGCGCTTGGCGCGCTCGATCACCATCTCGGCCACCTGCACGTGGCGCGCCGCGGGTTCGTCGAAGGTGCTGCTGATGACCTCGCCGCGCACTGTGCGCAGCATCTCGGTGACTTCCTCGGGACGCTCATCGACGAGCAGCACGATGAGATGGATCTCGGGGTGGTTGGCGACCAGCGCGTGGGCGATGTGCTGCATCATCACCGTCTTGCCGGTCTTGGGCTGGGCGACGAGCAGGGCGCGCTGGCCTTTGCCGATGGGCGCCACGAGATCGACGATGCGCCCGGTGATGTTCTCGTCGGCCTTGATGTCGCGTTCGAGCTTGAACTGCTGCGTCGGGAACAGCGGCGTCAGGTTCTCGAACATGATCTTGTGCTTGCTCTCCTCAGGGGTGAGCCCGTTCACGCGATCGACCTTGACGAGCGCGAAGTAGCGCTCGCCGTCCTTGGGCACCCGCACCTCGCCTTCGACCATGTCGCCGGTGTGCAGGTTGAAGCGGCGGATCTGGCTCGGCGACAGGTAGATGTCGTCGGTCGAAGCCATGTAGCTGGCCTCGATGCTGCGCAGGAAGCCGAAGCCGTCGGGCAGCACTTCGAGCACGCCGTCGCCGAAGACCTGTTCGCCGGCCTTGGCGCGCTTCTTCATGATCGCGAACATCAGTTCCTGCTTGCGCAGGCGCTGCACGTTCTCGATCTCCAGGGCTTCGCCCATCGTGATGAGTTCCATCACGGGCTGGGCCTTGAGTTCGGACAGATGCATGGGGCACCCTCGGGAAGAT
>CAIMXF010000299.1 GCA_903845345.1 uncultured beta proteobacterium | reverse complement strand
GTGGCCTCCATCTGGCGCAGCAGGCCGTTCATCTCCTCGAGCGTGAGGCGGCGGTTGGCGCGCACGGCGCCGTGGCAGGCCATCGAGGCGAGCACGTCGTCGCGGGCGCGCTGCACCAGGCTGCTGGCGTCGACCTCGGCGAGGTCGGCCAGCACCGAGCGCACCAGGTCGACGGGGTCGGCCTGCAGC
Source organism: uncultured beta proteobacterium (assembly GCA_903845345.1). Classification (GTDB taxonomy): domain Bacteria; phylum Pseudomonadota; class Gammaproteobacteria; order Burkholderiales; family Burkholderiaceae_C; genus Scleromatobacter. The sequence goes on along the minus strand of CAIMXF010000299.1, from coordinate 15,171 downwards.
AGCGCGGCGGGCAGGCTGCGCACGGCGAGTGTCGTCGGGCCCATGGGCGAGACGTCCAGGCCCAGCGCGCGCAGCGTCTGGGCGTGCGTCTCCACCAGTGCGTGCTCGGCCGGCGTGGCGGCGAAGGTGGCGGGGATCAGCAGCGCCTGGGTGGGCATGTCGTGCGTGGCGGCGCCGGCCTTCAGGCGCTCGTAGACGATGCGCTCGTGCGCGGCGTGCATGTCGACGACGACCAGCCCCAGCGCGTTCTCGGCCAGCACGTAGACGCCCTGGATCTGCGCGATCGCGCGGCCCAGCGGCCAGTCGCTGGCGTCGGCCCTGGCGACGGCGGCCACGGCCTCGTCGTTGCCTTGCGGGCGCACCCACGCGGGCGTCGGCTCGCGGGCTTCGAGCACGGCGGTACCGCCCGAGTCGAGGATGCCGCCGGCCACCGGCGCTGGCGCGCTCGAATCGCCGAAGGCGCGGGCGAACAGCGAGGCCGTCGTCGCGCCGGCGAGCGGGTCGCGCGTGTCGCTGGCGAGCGCCCACGGGCGCGCGGGTTCGAGTCCCTGGCCGCTCCAGCCGGGCGACGCGTTGACGCTCCCGATGCCGTTGAGCCGGTCGACGGCCGCCGCGGCCGCTGCCGCGAAACCGCCCGGCGTCCCGAACGCCATGCCGACGACGCCCGTCCCGGCGTTGCTGCCAGGCGCCGTGGCGCCCGACGGCGCGAGCACGTCCTCCACCGCGCGCTTGACCGCCTGGTGGATCGCGCCGGAGTCGCGGAAGCGCACCTCGATCTTGGTCGGGTGCACGTTGACGTCGACGCGCGTCGGATCGATCTCGATGAACAGCACGTAGGCCGGCTGCTTCTGGCCGTGCAGCACGTCTTCGTAGGCGCTGCGCAGCGCGTGCGCGATCAGGCGGTCGCGCACGTAGCGGCCGTTGACGTAGACGTATTGGTGGTCGCTGCGCGTGCGCGCGGCCGCGGGCAGCCCGACGCGGCCGCGGATCGCGATCGGGCCGATCTCGGCCTGCAGCGGGCGGCTGTTGGCGATGAAATCGTCGCCGAGGACGTCCTTGATGCGCTGCGACTCATCGCCGGGACTGCTGGCGCGCCACTGCTCGACCAGCTTGCCTTCGTGCCACACCGCGAAGCCCACCGTCGGCCGCGCCAGCGCATGCCGGCGCACGGCCTCGATGCAATGCGCGAGCTCGGTGGAATCGGACTTCAGGAACTTGCGCCGCGCCGGCGTGCTGAAGAACAGCTCGCGCACTTCGACGGTGGTGCCCTGCGCGCGCGCGGCGGGCGACAGCTCGCCGGACCGCGCGTCGAGCCGCTGCGCATGGCCCGCCGTCGGCGTGCGGCTGACCAGCGCCAGCTCCGACACCGACGCGATCGCCGCCAGCGCCTCGCCGCGAAAGCCCATCGTCGTGACGGACTCGAGGTCGTCGAGCGAGCGGATCTTGCTGGTGGCGTGGCGCTTCAGCGCGAGCGGCAGTTCGGCGGCCTCGATGCCGCCGCCGTCGTCCTCGATCAGGATGGCGCGCACGCCGCCTGCCACGAGACGCACGCCGATCTGCGTGGAGCCGGCATCGAGCGCGTTGTCGACCAGTTCGCGCACCACGGAGGCCGGCCGTTCGACGACCTCGCCCGCGGCGATCTGGCTGACCAGTTCGTCGGGCAATTCACGGATGGTGCGTCGTTCGGGCGCCGCTGTCTGCAGACTCATCCCCGCATTGTAGGAACCCGCGTCGATAATCGCCGCCCATGGACTCCATGATCCCCTTGTTTCAGCATCTTCTTCACGCCGACCAGTACCTGTCGGCCTTCGTCGCCGCCAACGGCCTCTGGGTGTACGGCGTGCTCTTCGCGGTGATCTTCATCGAGACCGGCGTCGTCGTGATGCCCTTCCTGCCCGGCGATTCGCTGCTGTTCGTGGTCGGCGCCACGGCGTCGACCGGCCTGCTCGACATCTCGATGGCGCTGGGCGTGATGTTCGTCGCGGCGGTGCTGGGCAACCAGGCCAACTACGCCATCGGCCGCTGGTTCGGCCCGCGCGTCTTCCACTGGGAGAACTCGCGCTGGTTCAGCAAGGACGGCTTCGACAAGGCCCACGCGTTCTACGAGAAGTACGGCGGCGTCGCCCTGATCGCCGGCCGCTTCATGCCCTTCGTGCGCACCTTCGCGCCGTTCGTCGCGGGCGTCACGCTGATGGAGCGGCGCCGCTTCACCTTCTTCGACGTCACCGGCGCGGCGCTGTGGATCGGCGGCGTGACACTGCTGGGCTATGCGATCGGCAACCTGCCGTGGGTCAAGGGGCACCTGCCGTGGATCTTCCTGTCGATGATCGTCATTCCGGGCGTGTTGGCGCTGGTCGGGGTCTTGCGGAAGAAGACGCAGCCGGCGGCCTGAGTCGGGTCAGTCGCCAGATGTGCCCAGCGGCGGCGGCGCGCCGTCGGTGTGCAGCTCGACCTGCACCGTCAATCGCTCCGTCGTGAGCTCGCCGTAGTTGGACAGGAACGCCACGTCCGCCGCGTCGCGTCCGTAGGCCACGACGATGCGGCCGCCGCGCGGGGCATCCTGCGTCGCGTCGAAGGTGTACCAGCGCCCACCGACGAAGGCCTCGAACCAGGCGTGCATGTCCATCGGGTCGAGCTGGTACAGGTAGCCGACCACCATGCGGGCCGGGATCTGCAGCGCCCGGCACAGGCCGATGCCCACGTGCGCGAAGTCGCGGCAGACGCCGGCGCCCCGGGCCAGCGTGTCGAGCGCATCGGTGGCGGCATCGCTGACGCCGTACCGGTAGTCGAGATTGTCGTGGATCCACGCCCGGATCGCTTCCACCTGCGCATAGCCGGGCGCGACGCCCGCCACGATCTCGCGGGCGCGATCCTCCATCTTGTCGCTGGGGCAGTAGCGGCTCTGGAGCAGGAACTGCAGGGCGGCGTCGGGCACCTCGTCGACCGGCGTGCAGGGTGCGTTCGGATCGACGGCGATCGCGTCCTCCGTGTCGACCACGACATCCACCCGAATGCGCATGCGCCCCTGGGGCACCACGAAGCGCTGGCACAGGTTGCCGAACGAATCGACGTACTCGGTCGACGGCACGTGCGGCTCGAAGTAGTACGCCTCGCTGGCGAGCCACTGCGCGAGCCCGCTGCTCGGTCGCAGCATGGCAACGGTGGGGCAGTCCTCGGCTGCCGAGACCTCGATGTCGCACATGGCCTTGAGCCGCATCGCTTCGCCTTCGTTGGGATCGATGCGCGGCCGTGGCAAGCGCTGCGCCCGGCGGCTGCGCTACAGGTCCCGATGCCTTGCGATCGGCGGATTCTTCGCGAAGTACCGGTCGATCCCCGTGAACAGCGCCTCGACGAGCCGGGTGCGGTAGTCGGCGTCACGCAGCTTGTCTTCTTCCTGCGGGTTCGAGATGAACGCGGTCTCGACGAGGATCGACGGGATCGCCGGCGCCTTCAGCACCGCGAAGCTGGCCTGCTCGACGCTGCCGTGATGCAGCTTGCCGACCTTGCCGATGCGCGAGAGCACCTCGTCGCCCACGCGCAGGCTGTCCTTGATCTGCGCGGTGGTGCTCATGTCGAGCATCGCGCGCATCACCTGGGCGTCCTTCACCTTGACGCTGACGCCGCCCACCGAATCGGACTGGTTCTCGCGGTTGGCCATCCAGCGCGCCGCGGCGCTCGAGGCGCCGCCCTGGCTCAGCGCGAACACCGACGCGCCGCGCGCCTCGGGCGTGAAGAACGCGTCGGCGTGGATCGAGACGAACAGGTCGGCCTGCACGCGCTCGGCCTTCTTCACGCGCTCGCCCAGCGGCACGAAGAAGTCGGAGTCGCGCGTCAGCAGCACGCGCACGCCGGACTTGGCGTTGAGGCGCTCGCGCAGCTGCATCGCGATGGCCAGCACGACGTCCTTTTCCTTCAGGCCGGTCGGACCGATGGCGCCGGGATCCTCGCCGCCGTGGCCCGGGTCGATCGCGATGACCAGCAGCCGGTCGACCTTGCGCTTTTCCTCGGGCGTGAGCGGGCGCGCGGCAAAGGGCGCCTGCATCTCCATCGACGAGGTGTCGACGCCCGTGGCCCCGCGCGTGGTGGTGCCGGCGTCGGCGACGCGCGGCGCGGAGGAGACCGGTGGTGTCGGCATGCTCGCGACATCGGTGCCCGGCCGTGACGGCGCGTCCGCCCCGTTCGGGATCTTGCCGATGAACTCGCCGAGCGCGTCCTGCACCTCCTGTGCGGCCTTCTGCTCGGCCTGCTCCTTGCCGCGCAGCAGCGCGAGCAGCGGATCGGGCTCCCTGACAGGATAGAGATCGAACACGAGTCGATGCTGGTACGCCGCGACGGGCGCCAGCACGAACTGCTGCGGCGTCACCGCCTGCTTCAGGTCGAGCACCACGCGCACCACGCGCGGCTGGTTCTGGCCGACGCGCACGCCGGCGATGAACGGGTCGTCGGAGTGCACCTTGCCGACCATGTCGCGCAGGGCAGGGCTCAGCTCGAGGTTGTCGATGTCGACGACGAGGCGGTACGGGTTGTCGGCGACGAAGTTGCGCGCGACCAGCGGCTGGTCGGACTCGATCGTCACGCGCGTGTAGTCGGCCGCGGGCCAGATGCGGACGGCGAGGATGGTGGCGCCGAACGCGAGGTCGGTCGCGCCCAGGCACAGAACGAGGCTGCCGCCACGCAGCAAGTCTCTACGCTTCATGAGCCCAGATTGTCGATCAGAAGCAGGCCCTTGGGGGTCATCGCGTCGTATCGGACGCTTCGATCGTGCTCCCCTTGTGGCGTGATCGTCACGCGCAGGTCGGGCAGGGGCAGCAGCGGCGCGGCCTTCTCGGCCCACTCGACCAGCTTCAGGCCGGGCGCGCCGAACAGGTCGCGCAGGCCGGCGTCCTCCCATTCCTGCGGATCGTCGAAGCGGTAGAAGTCGAAGTGCGAGATGGCGAGGTGGTCGAGCTCGTAGGTCTCGACCAGGGCGTAGGTCGGGCTCCTGATGCGGCCCGCGACGCCCATCGCATGGAGCAGGTGGCGCGCGAAGGTCGTCTTGCCGGCGCCCAGCGGGCCTTCGAGCTCGACGAACGCGTCGCGCAGCGCCGCTGCGCCGGCCAGCGCGAGCGCGTCACGCGCGCACGCGGCCTCGTCGGCCCAGGTGGCCTGCGATGTTCCTAGAATCGGCGGATGTTGCAGCTGCGTCATGACGTCGGGGACGATGCCCCAGTGCTCGCTCTCTTGCGGCGCCTGGAGGGCTGGGCGCGCGAGCTCGGATTCTCACAGATCGGCGTGGCCGGGGTCGACCTCGGCGACGCCGAGGACGGCCTGCGCGCCTGGCTGGACGCCGGCTTCCACGGCAGCATGGGCTACATGGCGGCCCACGGCATGAAGCGGGCGCGCCCGGCCGAGCTGCATCCGGGCGCGCTGCGCATCATCACGGCGCGCATGGACTACCTGCCCGAATCGCGCGGCGACGACTGGCAGGCGCAGGAAGAGGCGCGGCTGACGCGGCCCGGCGAGGCCGTCATCTCGATGTACGCGCGCGGCCGCGACTATCACAAGGTCTTGCGCCACCGCCTGCAGAAGCTGGCCGATCGCCTGGCCGACGAGATCGGCCCGCTCGGCCATCGCTGCTTCACCGACTCGGCGCCGGTGCTCGAGGTCGAACTCGCCACGCGCTCGGGCCTGGGCTGGCGCGGCAAGCACACGTTGGCGCTGGCGCGCGACGCCGGCTCGATGTTCTTCCTCGGCGAGATCTTCGTCGACATCGCGCTGCCGCTCACCGCCGCCGCCGAGCCGCATTGCGGGCGCTGCACGGCGTGCATCGATGTCTGCCCGACGCAGGCGATCGTCGCGCCCGAGCGCCTCGATGCGCGTCGTTGCATCTCCTACCTGACGATCGAGAGCGACGATCCGATCCCGCTGGAGTTCCGCCGCGCGATGGGCAACCGCATCTACGGCTGCGACGACTGCCAGGTCGTCTGCCCCTGGAACAAGTTCGCGCGTCGCACGCCTTTACCGGACTTTGCAGAGCGCGCCGACCTCGCGCATCCGACGCTGCTCGAGCTGTTCGCGTGGAGCGAGCACGAATTCCTGCGCCGCACCGAGGGCTCGCCGATCCGCCGCATCGGCCATGGGCGCTGGCAGCGCAACATCGCGGTGGCGCTCGGCAACGCGCTGCATGCCGGCGAGCCGCGCGCGCCCATCGAAGCCGCGCTGCGCGCGCGTCTCGAGGGTGCGAACGCGCTGCTCGCGGAGCACATACAGTGGGCCCGGTCGTCCGCGCCCGCCGCTGGCGCGTTGAACGGGTGAGGCCTCGCCCCGCGAGGCCTGCGAAGGAGAGACGATGTTCCAAGTGTCGAAGCGCCATCCGGGCCGCCGCGTCGTCGCAGCCGCCCGTGCGCTGGGCCAGGGCCTGCTGGCGGTCGCGCTGATCGCGCTCGCGGCGTTCGTGTTGCTGCCGAGCGCGCATGCGGCCCAGGCGTCCGTGCCGGTCACGTTCGAGGACCAGACCTTCGCAGGCAACGCCAGCGTCGCCGGCGCGCCGCTGCAGCTCGACGGCGTCGGGCTGCGCGCGGCATCCATCGACAAGGTCTATCTCGCCGGCCTGTCCCTGCCCACCAGGGCGGCGACGTTGCCGGGCGTCGATCTCTACGCCCCGCTGCTGGGCATCGTCGTGGGCGATCGTCCGGTCGATCCGAAGATGAAGGCCGGCATGCCGGGCGCCGCGGGCTGACGTTGGTCGCAGGCAAGAAAGTCCCGGCGACCCGCGCGAAGCCGTCGACGCCCGCGGCGCAGGCGCCGCCGCTCTCCGCGGCGATGCAGCGCAGCGCGGCCGTGATCGACCGCTTCCTCGACGGCCTGTGGCTGGAGGACGGCCTCGCGAAGAACTCGCTCGCCGCGTACCGGCGCGACCTGACGCTGTTCGCGGCCTGGTTGTCCGAGGCGCAGGCGCGCGACCTTGCGCAGTCGCGTGCGAGCGACGTGCAGGGCTACATGCTCGCGCGGCATGCGGGCAGCAAGGCCACCAGCGCGAACCGGCGGCTCGCGGTGTTCCGCCGCTTCTATCGCTGGGGATTGCGCGAGCGCCTCGTGACCGAGGATCCGACGCTCAAGCTGCGCCCCGCGCGCCAGGCGATGCGCGTGCCCAAGACGCTCACGGAAGCCCAGGTCGACGCGTTGCTGGCCGCGCCGCTCGTCGACACGCCGCTGGGCGCGCGCGATCGCGCGATGCTGGAGCTGATGTACGCGAGCGGACTGCGCGTGAGCGAGCTGGTGGAGTTGAAGCTCGTCAACCTCAGCCTGGCCGACGGCGTGGTGCGCGTGATGGGCAAGGGTTCGAAGGAGCGGCTGGTGCCGTTCGGCGACGAGGCGCGGCGCTGGCTCGAATCGTGGCTCGCCGGGGCACGGGCCGAGGTGCTCGAAGGCCGGCGCAGCGACGCGCTGTTCGTGACGGTGCGTGCGGCGGCGATGTCACGCCAGATGTTCTGGAACCTGGTCAGGAAGTACGCGCTGGCCGCGGGTATCCGCAATCCGATGTCGCCGCACACCTTGCGCCACGCGTTCGCGACGCACCTGCTCAATCACGGCGCCGACCTGCGCGCGGTGCAGCTGCTGCTGGGGCATGCGGACATCTCGACCACGACGATCTACACGCACGTCGCGCGCGAGCGCCTGCGCCAGTTGCACGCGAGGCACCATCCGCGCGGCTGATCGGTGATCGGTGGTGCCAGACCTGGATCGTCGTGCCGCGCGCGCCGCGGCGTGCGTCAGGACGTGATGCCGCCGTCCACCGAGATCGACTGGCCGGTCAGGAACGCGGCCTTGCCGATCGCGACGAACACGATCGCCGCGGCGATCTCGTCGACGTGCCCGAGCCGCTTGGCCGGTACCTGTCCGGTCATCCAGGCCTTGCCGGCGTCGCCGCCGGTGAAGCGGTCGAGCATGCCGGTCTGGATCGGGCCGGGCGCGACCGCGTTGACGCGGATGCCCGTCGTCGCCACCTCCAGCGCGGCGGACTTCGTCAGGCCTTCGACAGCGTGCTTGCTGGCCACGTACACCGACGCGCCGGCCGCGCCGATCTTGCCGTAGGCCGACGACACGTTGACGATGCTGCCGCTGCCCTGTGCCTGCATCACGCGCAGTTCGTGCTTCATGCTCAGCAGTACGCCCAGCACGTTGGTGTCGAAGGTCGCGGCATAGGTCTCCGCGGTCTGGTCGACGACCGGGCCGGGCTGGCCTTCGGTGCCGGCGTTGTTGACCGCGGCGTCGAGTCGGCCGAAGCGTTCGACGGCCTGGTCGACGAGGCTGCGCACTTCGGCTTCGTTGCGGACGTCGGCGCGCAGGAACAGCGCGTCGGTGCCGAGCGCGCGCAGTTCGGCGGCGAACGCGTCGCCGCTCTCCTGGTTGCGGCCCGAGACGACGAGCCGCGCGCCTTCGCGCGCGAAGGCCAGCGCGGTGGCGCGGCCGATGCCGGCGAGGGCGCCGGTGACGAGGACGACGGGGGAGGGGGTGCTGGAAGCGGTCATGATGATCTCCGGGTTTGGCAAGCGGTTGGACAGTGAAAAAGATGGACGAACGTATTCAAGTAACGAAAGAGGACGCGTCAGGGACAACAGCGGCGGGGCCAGTCTCTCGCGCCGCGGGCGTGGGTCAGTCGCGCAGCTCGATGGCGTCGACGCGATCGGGATAGAACGCGACGTGGTCACGGATCGCGGCGACGGCGTCGTAGGGCTGCTCGTACGTCCACGCGGCGTTGGCCGCGCGCTCGCCGCCGCTCGCCACGCTGTAGTACGCGCAGTCGCCCTTGTAGGGGCAGTACGTGGCGTGCGGGGTGCGTTCGAGCAGCGACAGGTCGACATCGGCACGCGGCACGTACTGCACCGCCGGATAGCTCGCCTCCCGCAGCGTCAGCGCGTTGCGGCTGTCGGCCAGCACGCGGCCGCCGGCGGTGACCACGACGCGCCGGGCCGTCGGCGTGATGGTGATCGGGTGGTCGGGGCCGGGAATGCGGGCGGGTTTCGTGGTCATGGCGTGCTCCTGCTCAGAAGGCGGTCTTGCCGCCGTTGACGTCGATCACCTGGCCGGTCATGAAACCGGCCTGCCCGGAGGCGACGAAGACGATGGCCTGCGCGATCTCGGCGGGCGTCCCCGCGCGCTTCATCGGCACGCCGGCCACCAGCGCCGCCTTGCGGTCGGCATTGCCGGTCAGGCGCGTCAGCATCCCGGTCTCGACCGGTCCGGGCGCGACGGCGTTGACGCGCACGCCGAACGCCACGCCCTCGAGCGCCGCGGCCTTGGTCAGCCCTTCGACCGCATGCTTGCTCGCGACATACAGCGAGGCGTTGGGCGCGCCGCGGTGTCCCATCGTCGACGACAGGTTCACGATGGCGCCGCTGCCTTGCTCGCGCATCGCGCGCAGTTCGTGCTTGAGGCTCAGTGCCGTGCCCAGGACGTTGGTGTCGAACACCGCCGCGTAACCGTCGACGGTGAGGTCGGTCAACGGGCCCGACGTGCCCTCGGTGCCGGCGTTGTTGACGGCGACGTCGAGCCGGCCGAAGCGGGCGAGCGTGCCGCCGACCAGCGCCTCGACGTCGGCTTCGTGGCGGACGTCCGCGCGAATGAATTCTGCCTCGGCGTCCAACTCGCGGAGTTCGCGGGCCAGCGCCTGGCCGACGTCGTCGCGGCGGCCGGAGACGACCAGGCGCGCACCCTGGCGCGCGAAGGCCAGCGCGGTGGCGCGGCCGATGCCGGCCAGGGCGCCGGTGATGAGGACGACGGGAGCGGTCATGGCCAAGCCCTTTCCAAAGCGATGTTGCGGTGCGTCAGTCAATTCAGTATGTACGACCGTATTAAACAAGTCAACAAGAAAATACGCCCGTACGCTTCATTTCTGGACGCCTTCAAAGACACGCCCCCCGCGTCAGCCGATGCGCTTGATCACGCTGCCGAACAGCACTTCCTTGAAACGCTCGACCGGCACCGGGCTGCGTTGCGCCTTGGCGAGCAGGCGCGCGCCCTGCAGCGACGCGACGATGAACGCGGCGATCTCGTCGCAGTCGGTGGACGGCGCGATCTCGCCGGCCTTCACCGCGGCCCGCAGGCAGTACGCGATGGACGCCTGCACCGCGGCGAAGGCCTCGACGACGCGCAGCCGGATCGGATCGCCGCAGTCGTTCGCCTCGGCCGTGAAGTTGCCGAACAGGCACCCGTTCTTCATGCCGACCGCCTCGTCGCCGGCCTTGCCTTCGTCGATGTAGGCGCGCAGGCGCTGCAGCGGCGGCAGGTCGTCGTTGCGCAGCGTGCGACGCATCAGCTCGCTGGCGTTGGCGTAGTACAGGTCGATCACCTCGAGGCCGAAGGCCTCCTTCGACGTGAAGTGGTTGGTGAACGAGCCCTGCGGCACCCCGGCGGCCTGCACGATGTCGCGCACGCTGGCGCCCCCGAACCCGCGTTCGTGGACGACCTGCATGCCGACGTGCAGCAGCTTTTCGCGGTGGGAGGGCTTGGGCATGCATGAATAATACACTCGTCCGCTTTCTGGGGCAAATCCACGGATCCGGCGCCACGCAGACCGGGCCGGATGCGGGTCGCGGCTTCGTCGAGCGACCCTGTGGCGAAAGCGCCCTTGACGACGGCTGACGCCAAACGACAATCGCGCCCCCATGGACCACACCTTTCTCTCCGCGTTCATCCTGCTGCTGCTGGTGCTGGATCCGTTCGGCAGCCTGCCCATCTTCATCTCGATCCTGGGCGCCGTGGCGCCCGAGCGCCGCGCCTTCGTCGCGGTGCGCGAGGTGCTGATCGCGTTCGCGGTGCTGGTGCTGTTCATGGTGTCGGGGCAGGGCTTCCTGACGCTGATGCGGCTGTCCGAGCGCTCGCTGGAAGTGGCCGGTGGCGTGATCCTGATCATCATCGCCATCCGCATGATCTTCGGCGGCGGCGAGATCTACGGCGCGGACGTCGGCAAGCGCGAGCCGTTCATCTTTCCGCTGGCCGTGCCGCTGCTGGCCGGGCCGTCGGCGATGGCCACCGTGCTGCTGCTGGCCTCGCGCCAGCCCGACCACCTGGTCACCTGGATCGGCGCGCTGACCGCGGCGCTGGCCATCAGCGGCGTCGTGCTGCTGGCCGCCAACCATATCCGCCGCGCGCTCGGCGACCAGATGGTGGCCGCCGTCGAGAAGCTGATGGGGCTGGTATTGACGGCCGTCGCCGTGGAAATGATCCTGGCCGGTCTCAAGCGTTATTTCATCGGCGATCTCTGAATATCGCGCCGGCCCAACTCGCCGGCCTCGTGGCGCGCGCGATCACTTGTCGCTCGTGATATTCAGGCGCGAATGGCGCAGGCCATAGGTGAAATAGATGACCAGCGCGATCGCCATCCAGATGAAGAATATCCTGAAGGTCAGCGCCGACAGATCCAGCATGATGTAGAGGCAGGACAGGATACTCAGCACGGGGACGACATAAGGTCCGAACGGAACCCGGAACGCGCCTGGCGTCAGCGCCTTGTCCTTTGCTTTTCTGCGCATGATCGGCACCGCGACCGATACCACGATGAATGCCGTCAGGGTGCCCATGCTGACCATGTCCCACAGGAAATTGGAATCCACCAGGCCTGCGACGACGGCGACGCCTGCGCCCACGATCAGGGTATTGGCTATCGGCGTGTGGGTGCGTTTGTCGACGCGGTGGAATATCTTCGGAATCAGGCCGTCGCGGCTGATCGTGTACAGGATACGGGTTTGTCCATAGATGGTCACCAGCGTGACACTGAATACCGAGATCACCGCTCCCGCGGACAACACGAGCGCTGGCCAGGCCTTGCCCGTGACGTCCTGGAGAATCACGGCCAGGCCGGCTTCCTGGCCGCGGAACTTGGCAGCCGGCTGTGCGCCCACGGCGGCAACGGCCACCAGCAGGTAGAACACGGTGACGACGGCCAGCGCCGACAGGATCGCGATGGGCACGCTGCGCCTGGGATTGCGCACCTCGGCGCCCGCCGTGGCGACGGTATCGAGGCCGATGAACGAGAAGAACACCGTGCCGGCTGCCGCGGCCACGCCGTGCATTCCGGTCAGCAGGCTGCCGTCGCCAGTATTGAAGAACGGGTGGAGATTCTTCGAATCGAATCCGGACAGCGCGATGGCCGCGAAGAACACGAGGATGGCCAACTTGATCAGAACCATGGTCGTGTTGACCACCGCGGATTCGGTCGTGCCCTTGATCAGCAGCAGCACGCACAGGATCACGAGGATGATAGGCGGCAGGTTGAACTGGCCCGGATGGAATTCGGTGCCGTTGGCGCCCGCGACGATCATCGGCGAATGCAGCGCGGCGGGAACCTGCCACCCGGTCGCGTTGAGCAGGAAATTGTTGAGATAGTCGGACCACCCGATCGCCGTCGCACTGGCGGCGAGCCCGTATTCCAGCAGCAGGCAGGCCGCCATCGAGAATGCGGCGAATTCGCCGAGCGAGGCGTAGGCGAACGAATACGACGAGCCGGACGCCGGGATGCGAAATGACAGTTCTGCGTAGCACAGCGCCGTCAGTCCCGCGGTGATCGCCGCAATCAGGAAGGACAGGATGACGGATGGCCCGGCCTTGGGCACCGCCTCGGCCATCGTGAAGAATATCCCGGTGCCAATCGTCGCGCCGACGCCTATCATCGCCAGCGAGAATATTCCGAGGGTTCGCTCGAGCGCCTTGCCGTCGGAGCCCTCGCCATGAACCGGCATTTCCTCACCGGATTTGATGCGCAGCAGTTTCTGGCCGAGTGTCTGACTCATGCCAGGCCCTTTTCGCAAGGATCATTCGGGAAAACGGTGGCTGCGCCGGACGGGAATATTGAGGGGGTCATTGAGGGCTTGGCAGTCGATACCGCGACATATTGAGCGCTGCGGTGTGCATTTGACGGCGGGGCGGTCGGCGCGATCGCACGTCGCACTCCCCGGAACGATGAATGGTATCAACATCGTCGGGTCCGGCCCACGGTGACGACCCGCAGCGGCCCGAAAGTCGCGACAGTGACAACTCGGGGCGGGCCAAATTCGGTGCCTCATCGACATTGCCGTTCGCTGGAACGGTTCTTGCGAAATCGCAGGAGGGATGTTGCTCGGGGTCGGCGGCCGGTTTCGCCGCGACAGCGGGAATACCCCGAATCAAGCGCTGGCCAGGAGCGTGCTTCCCGCGCAACGCTCCAAGGTCGAGCACGGCAAGCAACTGATAGGATCGTTCGTCACATCACTGTCACGATGCAGCGGGCTTGCCATGCCTGGCGCCACCCGTGCTGCCGGCATTCCAGGTTGTCGGCGCGCCTGCCCGTTCATGCGTGAGACCGATACGGGGCAGACATCGTTCGCGACCACCACTCTCTATCGACACACAGGAAAAACCCAGATGTCCAAGAAGATCGCCATTGCCGCTGGAGTCGCCTCCGGCCTGGTCTGCCTGATGCCGCTGACCGCCCTCGCGCAGGCCGCCGCCGCCGCGGCCGCGCCGGCCTCGGCGCCCAGCAACGAGATCGCCACCGTCGTCATCACCGCCCAGAAGCGCAAGGAAGACATCCGCGACGTGCCGATGAGCGTGTCCGCGATCTCCGGCGAGCAGCTGCAGGCGGAGCAGATCAAGACCGTCGAGGACCTGACCCGCAACATCCCCAACATCTCGTTCACGACGCAAGGCGGCCCGGGCCTGGGCACGGTCGAGATTCGCGGCGTCAGCTCGCAGGCCGGCGCGGCCACCGTCAGTGTCTACCTCGACGACGTCTCGATGACCACGCGCAACCTCTACAGCCAGGGCACCGCCGAACCGCGATTCTTCGACCTGCAGGACGTCGAAGTGCTGCGCGGGCCGCAAGGCACCCTGTACGGCGCGAGCTCGCTGGGCGGCACGATCAGGTTCATCAGCAAGCAGCCCGACCTGAAGTACTTCTCGGGCTCGACCACCGAGACGCTGTCCGGCACCAAGGGCGGCGGCCTGAACTACGAGATGCAGGGCATCCTGAACATCCCGCTGGTCAAGGGCGTGTCGGCGCTGCGCATCGGCATCGAGCGCGGCCATGACAGCGGCTACGTCGACCAGGTCGACTCCACCGGGGCGAAGGTCGCCAAGGGCATCAACCACGACGACTACACCGTGGTCAAGGCAGCGCTGAAGGTCGACATCGGCGACAACTGGAGCGTCACGCCGGCGCTGTTCGCGCAGAAGACGAACACTGCCGACATCGATGCCATCTACACCTCGCTGCCCCGCTTCGAGACCAGCAAGACGGTGCGCGAGCCCGGCCACGACACGCTTGCCGTGCCCAGCCTGACGGTGTCGGGCGACACGTCCTTCGGTACCTTCACCGGCGTGTGGAGCGGCTACAACCGGCGCTTCAACCGCATCCAGGACGGCACCTCGATCAACGACCCGAGCTACGCGGTGCTGACGCCGGGGCAGCAGGGCACCGACCTGATCGCAGCGCTCGATTCGCTGTCGTCGGCGGTGCAACTGCAGAACAAGATCGACCAGCAGTCGGTCGAGCTGCGCATGACCTCCAAGGACTACGATCCCAAGGGCGGCAGCGCGCTCACCTGGATCGGCGGCCTGTACCTGCAGGACGCGACGACCTCGGTCTACGACAACGAGCCGGTCTTCGGCGTCAACGCCGCGTTCGCGGCCGCGGGCGTGGATCCGGGCGACCCGACGCAGCTCGACGGCGGCTTCCCCGGCGACTTCGCCGACGACAGCTCGTACTTCAGCGTGCGCCATTACCACGACAAGCAGTCGTCGGTCTTCGGCGAACTGACCTGGCACTTCACGCCCACCCTCGCGCTGACGGGCGGCCTGCGCCAGATCTATGCCACGCAGTCGTTCACGCGTGAAGCCAAGCCGTTGTTCTACGACGGCCCGACGCCGGCCACCCCCGGGTACGCCGGCCAGCCCGCGGTCGAGGCGAAGTGGAACGCGACGACCCCCAGCTTCAAGCTGAACTGGGAGCCGGTCAAGGACCTGTCGCTGTACGCGAATATTTCCAAGGGCGTGCGGCTCGGCGGTGCCAACCGCCCGGTGCCGGACACTCCGCTCGTCGAGCAGAACCTCCAGGAACTGGGCCTGCCGCCCGGCGTGCCGGCCTCGTTCGCGCCCGACAGCCTGTGGAGTTCCGAGATCGGCAGCAAGATGGACCTGCTGGACCATCGCATGACG
>CAIMXF010000298.1 GCA_903845345.1 uncultured beta proteobacterium | reverse complement strand
GCCTTGGGGTGGACGCCGATGTTGTTGTTGATGATGAACTCGAGGCGGGCCAGGCCGACGCCGGAGTTGGGCAGCTGCGAGAAGTTGAACGCCAGTTGCGGGTTGCCCACGTTCATCATGATCTTGATGGCGCTGTAGGGCATCTCGCCGCGCTGCACCTCGCTCACCTCGGTCTCCAGCAGGCCGTCGTAGACGTAGCCGGTGTCGCCTTCCGAGCACACCACCGTCACCAGCGCGCCGTCGTGCAGCAGGTCGGTGGCGTCGCCGCAGCCGACCACGGCCGGGATGCCCAGCTCGCGCGCGATGATGGCCGCGTGGCAGGTGCGGCCGCCGCGGTTGGTGACGATCGCGCCGGCGCGCTTCATCACCGGCTCCCAGTTCGGGTCGGTCATGTCGGCCACGAGCACGTCGCCGGGCTGCACCTGGTCCATCTCGGAGATGTTGCGGCACACGCGCACGGGGCCGGTGCCGATCTTCTGGCCGATCGCGCGGCCTTCGACCAGCACGGTGCCCGAACCCTTGAGCTTGTAGCGATGCTCGGCCTGGTTGCCGGCGTTGCTCTTGACCGTCTCGGGGCGCGCCTGGAGGATGTACAGCAGGCCGTCGCCGCCGTCCTTGCCCCACTCGATGTCCATCGCGCGGCCGTAGTGCTTCTCGATGATCACCGCGTACTTGGCCAGCTCGGTCACGTCGGCGTCGTTGAGCGAATAGCGGTTGCGCATCTCGGGCGGCGTGTCGACGGTGCGCACGAGCTTGCCGTCCCTGGCCTTTTCCTCGGGCGTCGCGAATTCCATGCGGATCAGCTTGGAGCCGAGCGAGCGGCGGATGACGGCGACCTTGCCGGCGGCCAGCGCCGGCTTGTGCACGTAGAACTCGTCGGGGTTGACCGCGCCCTGCACGACCGTCTCGCCCAGGCCGTAGCTGGAGGTGATGAAGACGACGTCGCTGAAGCCGCTCTCGGTGTCGAGCGTGAACATCACGCCGGCGGCGCCGAGGTCGGAGCGCACCATGCGCTGCACGCCGGCGGACAGCGCCACCTCCGTGTCGGCGTAGCCCTTGTGGACGCGGTAGCTGATTGCGCGGTCGTTGTACAGCGACGCGAAGACTTCGCGCATCTTGTGCAGCACGCCGTCGATGCCGACGACGTTGAGGAAGGTTTCCTGCTGGCCGGCGAAGGACGCGTCGGGCATGTCCTCGGCGGTGGCCGACGAGCGCACCGCGAACGAGGCGTTCGGGTCGCTGGCCGACAGGCGCGCGAACTCCTCGCGCACGCCGGCCTCGAGTTCGGGCGGGAACGGCGCATCCTCGATCCAGCGGCGGATCTCGGTGCCGGCCTCGGCCAGCGCGCGCACGTCGTCCGTGTCGAGCGACTTCAGGCGCGTGGCGATGCGCTCGGTGAGGCCGCCGAACTTCAGGAACTCACGGAACGCGTGCGCCGTCGTGGCGAAGCCGCCGGGCACGCGGACGCCCGTGGCGGCCAGCTGGCTGATCATTTCGCCGAGGCTCGCGTTCTTGCCACCGACGACGTCGACGTCGGTCATCCTCAGCTCTTCGAACGGGACTACCAGTCGGGCGGCCAGCGTGGGGTTGGACATGGGAAAGCTCCTTGATGATGAAAAACCGGGTTCCGCCCGTGCGAATCTCCACGCGCTTCGACGCTTTCTGATTGGACTTGTCGTTCGAAGCGGGACATGGGAAACGAGACGTGCAGAAAGATTTATGGCTCAGTTGGCCGGGATTCTACGGAGGTTCTGCCTATGATCGGGTAGGACAGAAGCCCTAACGCGCTCAGGCGCGGCCTTGCAAAATGCCCAACCGCACCGTTTTCTTCGTCTCCGACGGCACCGGGATCACCGCCGAAACCTTCGGCAGCTCGATCCTGG
Organism: uncultured beta proteobacterium; assembly: GCA_903845345.1. Taxonomy (GTDB): domain Bacteria; phylum Pseudomonadota; class Gammaproteobacteria; order Burkholderiales; family Burkholderiaceae_C; genus Scleromatobacter. The sequence continues at coordinate 7,349 of CAIMXF010000298.1, read as the reverse complement.
CCCAGTTCCCGGGCAAGCCGCGCAAGGTGCGCCGGCCGTTCATCGACACCATCGACAAGGCGCGCGCCGTCGTCGACGAGATCAACCACACCGCCAAGGCCGAGGGCAAGAAGCCGATCGTCTTCATCACGATGGCCACCGAGGACGTGCGCGCCGTCATCGCCGCGCCCGACTGCGCCGGCGTGGTGATGGACATGTTCCGCACCTTCGTCGAGCCGCTGGAGCACGAGTTCGGCATGAAGTCCAACCACCGCGTCGGCCGCTTCTCGGACGCGGCCAAGAGCGAGGAATACAACGAGCGCATCGAGGCGATCAACTTCTCGCTGGCGCACGACGACGGCCAGTCGGCCAAGAACCTGGCCGCGGCCGACGTGATCCTGGTGGGCGTCAGCCGCTGCGGCAAGACGCCCACCACGCTGTACCTGGCCATGCAGCACGGCATCAAGGCCGCCAACTACCCGCTGATCCCCGAGGACTTCGAACGCGGCCAGTTCCCGTCCACGCTCGCGCCCTACAAGGCCAAGTGCTTCGGCCTGACGATCGACCCCGAGCGACTGACGCAGATCCGCAACGAGCGCCGGCCCAACAGCAAGTACGCCGCGCTGGACAATTGCCGCTACGAGGTGCGCGAGGCCGAATCGATGATGAAGCGCAACGGCATCTCGTGGCTGTCGTCGACGCACAAGTCGATCGAGGAGATCGCCGCGACGATCCTGCGGGATATCCGGCCGGACAAGCTGATCTACTGATCGCGCGGCAGCCGTCGATGCCCCGCTACAAGAACCTCAGCGGCCATTCGGGCATCGTCGCGTACGAGGCCACCACCGATTCGATCACGCTGACGTTCGTCGATGGGGGCCGCTACCTCTACACCTCGATCAGCGTCGGGCGCGCCGCGCTGGATCGCATGATCGCCCTCGCCAAGGCCGGTCGCGGCCTGAGCACCTTCGTCTCGCAGCATGTGCGAGACCGCTACGCGCGCAAGCTCGATTGAACGGCCCGCTGCCGCGCCGACTCGTAGAGGCACATCGCCGCCGCCGCCGCGACGTTGAGCGACTCCTCGCCCCCCGGCTGCGCGATGCGCACGCGCTGCGTGCAGGCGGCGGTGACGGCGTCGCCCATGCCCTGCCCTTCGTGCCCGAACACCCAGGCGAGCGGAGTCGGCAGCGTCGTATCGTGCAGCCACTGGGCGTCGCGCAGGTGGGTGCCGACGATGGGCAGGCCCAGCGCGGCGACGTCGGCGATGGACGCGCCTTCGACCAGCGTCAGCGCGAAGTGCGCGCCCATGCCGGCGCGCAGCACCTTGGGCGACCACAGCGCCACGCTGCCCTTGAGCGCGACGACCTGCGCGAAGCCCATCGCCGACGCGGTGCGCAGGATGCTGCCGACGTTGCCGGGATCCTGCAGGCGGTCGAGGACGACGGTGTCGCGGCCGGGCTGCGGCACGGCGGCGGTGTCCGCATCGATCATGAAGCCGATCGGCGCCGGCGATTCCAGCCCGCTCAGCTCGCGCATCAGCGCGTCGGGAATGCAGACGACCTCGGGCGCGTTGCGCGCGAGCGCCTCGAGCGCCGGCGTGGCCCAGGCCGTCTCGGTGACGATCGCGCGCCGCGGCGCGCGTCCGCGTTCGAGCAGCGCGCGGAACAGGTGGTCGCCCTCCAGCCAGACGCGACCCAGCTTGCGGTAGGCTGCCGGCTCGGCGAGCAGCTTGCGCAGGTCCTTGAACAGGTCGTTGTGGCGCGAGGTGACCTGGCGGACGACGGTCATTGCGCGCCGGCCTTGCGCAGCGCCGCGAGCCGCACCGGCTCGAACGAACGGCGATGCCAGTCGCATGGTCCGTGCGCGTCGAGCGCCGCCAGGTGCGCCGCGGTGCCGTAGCCCTTGTGCGTGCCGAAGCCGTACTGCGGATAGTGCAGCTCGTGCGCGACGCAGAGGCGGTCGCGCGTCACCTTGGCGAGGATGGACGCCGCCGAGATGGCGGCCACCTTCGCATCGCCGCCGACGATCGCCTCGGCGCGGATGCGGATCTTGGGCAACCGGTTGCCGTCGACCAGCACCTTGTGCGGCGGCAGGCGCAGGCCTTCGACGGCGCGCTTCATCGCGAGCATCGTGGCGTGCAGGATGTTGAGCTCGTCGATCTCGGCGACGCTGGCCTCGGCGACGCAGAACGCCAGCGCATGGGCGCGGATCTCGTCGAACAGCCGCTCGCGCCGCAGCGCCGTCAGTTGCTTGGAATCGTTGAGGCCCTTGATGCGCTTCAGGTCGTCGAGGATGACGGCCGCGGCCACCACCGGCCCGGCCAGCGGCCCGCGCCCGGCTTCGTCGACGCCGGCCACCAGGCCGTCGTTGCTGTCGAAACGCAACGCGATCTGCTCAGGCTTCGAGAACTTGCGCGATGGCATCGGCGGACTCCCGCACCGTGTCGCGGCGCAGCAGGTGATGAAGTTCGTTGAAACGCAGGCGCAGCTTCTCGCGGCGCGCAGCGTCGTCCAGCCACTCGATTGTCGCTCGCGCGAGCGCTTGCGGGGTGGCGTCTTCCTGGATGAGTTCGGGCACGACGAACTCGCGGCACAGCACGTTGGGCAGGCCGGCCCAGGGCTGCAGGCGCAGCCGCTTCATGCGCAGCGCGTTCAGCCAGCCGACGACGTAGGTGATGACCATCGGCCGCTTGTACAGCGCGGCCTCCAGCGTGGCGGTGCCGCTGGCGACGATGGCGGTATCGCAGGCGGCCAGCGCATCGTGCGATCGGCCGTCCAGCAGGTCGACCGGCACGCCGGGCGCGTGGCGCAGCAGCAGCGGTTCGACCAGCGCGCGCATGCCCGGCGCGACCGGCAGCACGAAGCGCAGCCCCGCGCGCTGGCGATGCAGGATCGCCGCCGCCGCGAGCACGCGCGGCGCGATCAGCTTGATCTCCGAACGCCGGCTGCCGGGCAGCAGCGCGACCACCTGAGCCGTCTCCGGCAGGTTCAGCGACGCGCGCGCGGCCGCGCGATCGGGCTCGAGCGGAATGACCTGCGCCAGCGGATGGCCGACGTAGGTCGCCTGGATGCCGTGCGCGCGCAGCAGCTCGGGCTCGAACGGGAACACGCACAGCACGTGGTCGGCCGACGCCGCCAGCGTCTTCACGCGCTCGCCGCGCCAGGCCCAGATCGACGGGCAGACGTAGTGCACGGTCCGGATGCCGGCGTCCTTCAGGCGCTTCTCGAGGCCGAAGTTGAAGTCGGGCGCGTCGACGCCGACGAAGACGTCGGGCCGCTCTGCGATCAGTCGATCGCCGAGCGCGTTGCGGATGCCCACCAGCTCGCGGTAGTTCATCAGCACGTCGACGTAGCCGAACAGCGACAGCTTCTCCGCCGGCCACCAGGCGTCGAAGCCCCGCGCGATCATCTTCGGGCCGCCGATGCCGCCGGCGCGCAGCGCGGGCCAGCGCGTCTTCAAGCCTTCCAGCAGCAGGCCCGCCAGCAGGTCGCCCGAGGTCTCGCCGGCGACCATGCCCAGCCGGAGCGCATCGGGCTCGGGCGGCGACCTTCGCGCCGGCTCGGGACTCATCGGCGCACGATCACCGGACGAGGCCGCGCGTGGCGGACGCGATGAACGCCAGCATGGTGTCGATGTCGGCGTTGACGTCCGCGTCGACGCCGCGCATGCCTTCGATCTCGGCCTTGGCCAGCTCCAGCGTCTGGCTCTTGCGATACAGCGCCTTGTGCATGTTGCGGATCGTGGCGATGCGCCCGGTGCTGAAGTCGCGCCGCTTCAGGCCCGTGAGGTTGACCGCGCGCAGCGCCATCGGATTGCCCTCGGCCACCATGAACGGCGGCACGTCCTGGCTGACGTGGGCCTGGAAGCCGATCATCGCGTGCGCGCCGATGTGCACGAACTGATGGACGCCCGACAGCCCGCCGACGACGGCCCAATCACCGACGTGCACGTGGCCCGCCAGCGTCACGCCGTTGGCCAGCACGGTACGGTCGCCCAGGCGCACGTCGTGCGCGACGTGGACGTAGGCCATGATCCAGTTGTCGGAGCCGACGCGCGTGATGCCCTCTTCCTTGTAGGTGCCCGTGTTGAGCGTGCAGAACTCGCGGATCGTGTTGCGGTCGCCGATGCGCAGCTCGGTGAGTTCGCCCTTGTGGCTCATGTCCTGCGGCATCGCGCCGATGGAGCCGAACTGGTAGAACGTGTTGTCGCGGCCGATCGTGGTGCGGCCCTCGATCACGCAGTGCGGACCGACCCTGGTGCCGGCGCCGATGCGCACGTGCGGGCCGATGACCGCGTACGGCCCGACGCTGACCGTCGCGTCGAGGACGGCGGCCGGATCGACGATCGCGGTCGGATGGATCTGGGTCATGACGGCTCCGGAACGCGACTCAGGCGTCGACCGCCCGGACCGTGCACATCAGCTCGGCCTCGACGGCCAGCTCGCCGTTGACGGTGGCGCGCGTCGAGTACTTGTAGATGCTGGCCTTCTTGCGCTCGATCCTCGACTCGAGGATCAGCTGGTCGCCCGGCTCCACGATGCGCTTGAAGCGCGCGCCGTCGATGCCGGCGAAGTAGTACAGGCGCGAGCCGTCCGACTCCTCGCCTTCGGACGCGAACGACAGCAGCGCCGAGGCCTGCGCCAGCGCCTCCAGCATCAGCACGCCCGGCATCACCGGGCGGTTCGGGAAATGCCCGTTGAAGAACGGCTCGTTGATCGTGACGTTCTTCAGCGCCTTGATGCGCACGTCCTTCTCGAGTTCGATCACGCGGTCGACGAGCAGGAACGGATAGCGATGCGGCAGCTTCTTGATGATCTGGTGGATGTCCATCGTCGTCGACATGGCGGTCTCAGTCTTTCTCTTGCGCCTTCTCCAGGGCGCGGACACGCTCCCGGAGGGCATACAGGTTGCGCAGCGTGACTGCGTTCTTTTCCCAGCTGGCGTGCTCGTCGATGGGGAAGATCGCCGTGTAGACGCCCTTCTTGCGCAGCGAGTGCATCACCATCGTGGAGGCCGACACGGTGACGCCGTCGGCGATCTCGATGTGGCCCTGGATCATCGCGGCGCCGCCGATCATCACGTTGCGGCCCACCTTCGTGCTGCCGGCGATGCCCACGCAGGCGGCCATCACGGTGTGCGCGCCGATGTGGCAGTTGTGGCCGATCTGGATCTGGTTGTCGAGCTTGACGCCGTCCTCCAGCACCGTATCGTCGAGCGCGCCGCGATCCACGCACGTGTTGGCACCGATGTCGACGTCGTTGCCGATGCGCACGCCGCCCAGCTGCTCGATGCGCTCCCAGCGACCTTGGGTCGGCGCGATGCCGAAGCCGTCCGCACCGATGATCGCGCCGCTCTGGAACACGCAGCGCTCGCCCACGCTGCAGCCCGCGGCGATGGTCACGCGCGGATGCAGCAGGCTGTCGGCGCCGATGCGCGAGCCCGCGCCGACGACGCAGTGCGCGCCGAGCTGCACGCGCTCGCCGATGACGGCGCCCGACTCGACCACCACCATCGGCCCGATGACCGCGCTGGCGGCGACCTGCGCGTCGGCCGCGATGCACGCGGACGGATGCACCCCCGCCGCCGGCACGGGACGCAGCCGCTTGGCCCACCATTGCGTCAGGCGCGCGAAGTACAGGTAAGGATCGTCGGTGACGACCAGGTGGCGGCCGACGGGCGCGGCGGCGACGAGCGAGGGAGCGACGACGATCGCGCCGGCTGCGCTCGTCTCGAGCGCGGCGCGCAGCCTGGCCTGCGCGACGAAGCTGATCGCGCCGCCGCCCGCCGTCTCCAGCGGAGCGATGCGCGCGATCTCGTGCGCGGGGTCTCCCCGCAGTTCTCCGCCCAGCGCCGCAACGATCTCACCCAGGCGAACTGAGTTCATGTCGCGGTGCTCGCGAGGGTCACTTCTGCGCGTTGAGCGCGTCGATGACCTTCTTGGTCAGGTCGATGCGCGGGCTCACGTAGAACACCAGCTGGTCCTGCACGATCAGGTCGAAATGCTCGGCCTCGCCGATCGCCTTGATCGTGCGCTGCGCGCGCTCGGAGACGTTGTTGACTTCCTCGTTCTTGCGCGTGGTGAGGTCTTCCTGGTATTCGCGCTGCTTGCGCTGCAGGTCGCGGTCGAGTTCGATCAGCTCGCGCTGGCGGCGCGCCTTTTCGGCCTCCGACAGCGTGGGCGAATCCTTGTCGAGCTTGTCGGCCTGGGCGCGGAACGCGGCGCTCTGGTCGTTCAGGTCCTTCTGGCGCCTGCCGAACTCGGCCTCCAGCTTGGCGGCCGCGCGCTTGGCCGGCTCGGCTTCGCGCAGCACGCGTTCGCCGTTGACGTAGCCGATCTTCAGGTCTTGAGCCTGGGCCGACACCGCGATCGACGAGACAGTGGCCAGCAGCAGGGCAGAAATCAATTTCATGGAACGGGCTTTCATCAAAACGCGGTACCGACTTGGAACTGGAACCGTTGAATTCTATCGTTTGGCTCGGCCCGGATCGGCACGCCGTAGCTGAGCTTGAACGGGCCCACCGGCGACGTCCAGCTGACGCCCAGGCCGGCCGACGCGCGCAGCGTGGTCAGGTCCATGTGCTGCTGGGTCGTCCAGACGTTGCCGGCATCGAGGAACGCGAACAGCCGCAGGCTCTTGTCCTTGTCGGCGCCGGGCACCGGGATGTAGAGCTCGTTGTTGATGTTCATCTTCTTGGAGCCGCCGATGAAGGCGCCGGTGACGTCGACCGTGCCCTTGCCCAGCGAGCCCTGCTCGAAGACGCGCACCGAGCCCAGGCCGCCGCCGTAGAAGTTCTTGAAGACCGGGTATTCCTTGCCGTTCAGGCCGGTGCCGTAGCCGACTTCGGCGTTGATGCCCAGCGAGAAATGGTTGCCGAGATCGAAGTACTGCGTCACCTGGCCGTTCATGCGGGCGTACTGCACGTCGCCGAACAGCGAGAAGTCGGTGTTGGCGCGGACGTAGCGGCCGGCGGTCGGCGAGATGCCGCTGTCGCGCTCGTCGCGCGCCCAGCCCGCGGTGATCGGGAACGAGTTGGCGTACGAGCCGAACTGTCCGACGAAGTCGAAGTAGCTGTTGGGAACGCCCTGCAGCGAGCCGATGTGGGTCTGCTCGGCACCGAAGCCGACGAACACGGTGTCGTATTCGGAGTAAGGCAGGCCGAACCGGATGTCCGCGCCCGGGGTCGACACCGCGTACGCGTCGCCCGAGCTGTTGAGCGGGCGCGACGTGCGGTAGTAGACGTCGAACGTGCGCGAGATGCCGTCGTCCGTGAAGTACGGGTTGGTCTCGCTGATCGACAGGTTCTTGTTGGTGTGGGCCGTGCTCACGTCGAGCGAGATGTAGTTGCCCGAACCGAACACGTTCTCCTTCT
>CAIMXF010000297.1 GCA_903845345.1 uncultured beta proteobacterium | reverse complement strand
TTCCAGAACCCGACCGGCGCCACCATGCCGGCCCGCAACAAGGAGGCGCTGGTCGCGCTGCTGGCCCGCCACGGCATCCCGCTGATCGAGAACGACGTCTACGGCGAGCTGCACTTCGACGCCGAGCGCCCTGCGCCGGCCAAGACCTGGGACAAGCAGGGCGGCGTGCTGCATTGCGGCTCGTTCTCCAAGTCGCTCGCGCCCGGCTACCGCCTCGGCTGGGTCGCAGCCGGGCGCTTCCACGAGGCCGTGCGGCAGAACAAGTTCCTGCTGACGACCAACGCCAACGTGCCGGCGCAGGCCGCGGTCGCCGACTATCTGAAGCACGGCGGCTACGAGCTGCACCTGCGGCGCCTGCGGGCCACGCTGCGCGGCCAGCGCGACCAGTTGCTGCGCGCGGTGGCGCGCCACTTCCCGGCCGGTACGGCGGTGTCGCGGCCGCACGGCGGCTACATGCTGTGGGTGCAGTTGCCGCAGGACAGCGTCGACACGCTTCAGCTGATGCGGCATGCCCTGGACGAGGGCGTCAGCCTGGCGCCGGGCGCGCTGTTCTCGCCCAACGGGCGCCACGTCAACGACCTGCGGCTCAACTTCGGGCATCCGTGGAACGCCGCGATGGAACGCGGCGTCGCCACCATCGGCCGGCTCGCGGCCGGCCTCGCGCGGGTTCCGCTGCTCGCGGACACGTCGTCGACCAGCGAACGGCCCACGGCCAGGCTGCGCTCGCCGCCCGGCGTGGAATGCGTCGACGAATGACCCTGCCGGCCTGACGGTCGTCTGCTGCGCCCGGCGATCTGCGGATCTGCTCCTGGGCGACCGGGCAGCGGCTGCCTAGAGTGCACCCATCGCGAATCTTCGCGCCATGCACCGAGGACATCATGCCGACCCGTCGTCTTGCCGCCCGCCCGAATCCCGTCGCCGCGCACTGGTGCGGCAAGGATCCTCGGCGATGAGTTGCGCCTGCCCCGACGATCTCGCGCCGCCCGAGCCGACCGAGGGCGCGCAGGGCCGCGCGGCCGGCCTGGCCTTGCTCGACGCGGTACTCGCGCACCCGCCCGGCGGCGTGCGCGGCACGGCGCTGTTCCTTCTCGACTGCTGCGGCCCGCGCCTGAATGCGGCCGTGCTCGCGGAAGTCGAGCGACGCCTGCGCGCGGCCTCGCCCGCCTGGCATCGGCTGCTGCGCGGCGACGCCGGCGAGTTCTTCGTGATCGCCCAGGGACTGGTCGACGGCGGCGCCGTGCTGGGCGCGGCGGCGCGCCTGGTGCACGCGTTCGACGACGCGCTGCAGACCTCCGACCTGCCGCTGTGTCCCGACGTCGCCATCGGCATCGCGTTCGCGCCGCAGCACGGGGCGCGCGCCGCGCCGATGCTGGCCGCGGCCGACGCCAGCTTGCGCGAGTCGCGCGCGGCATCGCGGCGCGGGCGCCGCGGCAGCCTGCCGCCGATCGCGCCGCTGGAGTCGTTCGATCAGTGATCGGCCAGCGCGTCCAGCAGTGCGGCGGCGCGCGTCATCGCGTCGGCCTTCGCCGCGCGATTGCCCGCGACGGCCTGGCGCGCTGCGCCGGGGTCGTCGAAGTCGTGCGTCGCGCCGGGATAGACGCGCACGTCGACCGGCCCGCCGTGCGCCTCGCCCAGCACCCGGGCGCAGGTCGTGGGCGACACTTCCTCGTCGTCCGAGCCCAGCAGCACCCAGGTCGGTGCATCGGCTTCGTAGCGCTCCGAGACCAGCGCCGTCCGTCCGCAGCCGGGATAGAACACGAGCGCCCCGCGGAAGCGCGCCGGCCTGGCCGCGCTCGCGCCGGTCGACTGGCGGTACATCACGTTGAGCGCCGTGCTGCCGCCGTTCGACCAGCCCTGCAGCATCACGCGCGCGGGCGAGACGTCCGGGCGCGCGGCGAGCCACGCGAGCGCGGCCTCGGCGTCGAGCGGACGCACGGTGCGCTCGTCGACGGCGTCGCGATCGGGGTCGCCGTGCGTGAAGCGGCCGTAGCCGTGCGCGCGCCCGCGCGGGCCGAAGCTGTCGACCAGCAGCGCCACGTAGCCGTGCGCGGCCCAGTACTCGCCCCACATCTCGTGGCGCCTGGACAGCGTGGACGCGTTGCACGGCGAGTCGTGCCCCGGCGCCACCAGCGTGCAGCCCGCGTTCACGTTGGACGAATACGGCCCGCCGCGGCCGTGCAGCAGCACGATGGCCGGATGGGGCCCGGCGCCGGCCGGCTGGAACAGGTAGCCGACCAGCTCGGTGTGGCCGTCGGCGCTGGTGAAGTGCGTGGTCTGCGGCACGGCGGTCGCGGCCTGCGCGCAACACACTGTGAACCCGAGCAGCAGCGCGGCCGTGGCGCCGCGGATCGATGCGGTCATGACGTTCTCCGTCGACGCGGGGTCCGTCAGTGTCGCGCACGCGGCGGCCGACGCGGCCTTCCGCAAGCTGACGCGCGCGTGACCTCCCTCGGAGTCCCGCACCCCGACGCAAGGACTTGCGCTTGAGAACAGAATCGCCGCCGAGCAAGACATCGACGATGCCGGTGGCGGTCGACTTCGTGATCCTTGCGCTGTACACCTACTCGGCCGGGCTGCGCGCGCCGGCGCTGATCGCGTTCGTCAAGGACCTGATGATCTACATCGTGGTGCTGGTGGCCGTGGTCCCGGTGCCGATGAAGCTGGGCGGCTACGGCCACGTGTTCGACGTCGCGAGCCAGGCCTACGCCGCGAAGAAGGCCGGCGGACTGCTGCTGAAGGCGCCGCAGTACCTGCCGTACGCGACGCTGGCGCTCGGCTCGGCGATGGCGGCGTTCATGTACCCGCATACGCTGACGGGTATCTTCGCCGCCAGGAGCGCGGACACCATCCGCAAGAACGCGGTCTTCCTGCCGGCCTACACCGTGCTGCTGGGCCTGATCGCGCTGCTGGGCTACATGGCCTGTGCGGCGGGCGTCGACGTCCACGGCAACAACAACGCCGTCGTCCCGGCGCTGTTCAAGGCGCTGTTCCCCGACGGGTTCGTCGGCTTCGCGTTCGCGGCCATCGCGATCGGCGCGCTGGTGCCGGCGGCGGTGATGTCGATCGGCGCAGCCAACCCGTTCACGCGCAACTTCTGGAAGGCCTACGTGCAGCCGGGCATCCGGCCGGACGGCGAGGCCAAGGTCGCCAAGCTGGTGTCGCTGGTGGTGAAGGTGGGCGCGCTGGTGATCATCCTGGTGCTGCCGACCAAGTTCGCGCTGGACCTGCAGCTGCTGGGCGGCGTGTGGATCCTGCAGACCTTCCCGGCCGTCGTGTTCGGCCTGTTCTTCGCGTGGTTCCGCGCGCCGGCACTGCTGGCCGGCTGGGCCGTCGGACTGGCCAGCGGCACGTGGCTGGTGTTCGGCGACGGTGTGAAGCCGGTGCACACGTTCGACCTGGGCGGCGACAAGATCACGCTTTACACCGGACTGTTCGCGCTCGCGGTCAACATCGTCGTTGCGGCGATCGCGCAACAGGCGCCGGGCACCCGCTTCGGCGCGAAGCCGCTGGCGCCGGTGTCCTGACGATTCGCGTCTCCTGAAAGCAGGAAGCCCGCTGCGTGCGGGCTTCTTCGTTCTCGGTCGCGGCGTTGATCAGGCCAGGGCGTGCAGCCCCTGGTATCCGACATAGAGCCCGACCAGCAGGATCAGCCCGCCCGAGAAGTACGGCGCCTTCGCCGCGAACTCGCTGAAGCGGCCGCTGCTGACGTGCTTCGAGAGATGCTTGACGCCCAGCGCGGCGACCACGCCGGAGGCCACCATCGTCAGCGCCAGGCCGATGCTGAAGCCGAGCACCAGCGTCGCGCCGAGGGCGATTTTCTTCAGCTGCAGGCACAGCAGCAGCACGGTGATCGACGCCGGGCACGGGATCAGGCCGCCGGTGAGCCCGAACAGGATGATCTGGCCGGTCGTCACCTCGCGGCCTGCGAAACGGCGCTGGATCTGGTCGGCGTGCTCG
>CAIMXF010000296.1 GCA_903845345.1 uncultured beta proteobacterium | reverse complement strand
GTCGTCCGCCTTGATGACGGTGACCGGCTCGGAGGTTTCAGCGTCGACGCGCTTGATCGACGAGCCGGTGATCTCCACGCGCTGAACAGTGGTGTCTTGAGCGAAAGCGCCCGGGGCGATGGTCAGCAGGGAGCTGCCGAAAGCCAAGAGAAGACCAGAACAGATCTTCGTACGTTGAAACATGGGTTCCCTCCTGAGGGGGTGGAAAGGTTGATCGATAGACCCAGCCTGAAAAGCAAGTCCCGAGCCGGTTTGTGAACGGCGGATGAACAGGCCAATAAAGCTTGTCAAAATATTGTCTCCGGAGCGCCCCTTTGGTGCACCACTTGAAACGTGTTTCGAACGTTTTCCCTAAGCAAACTGTTGCGAGAATGCAGCGAAACGGACTTCTTCCGGATGCACGCACCTCACGGTTCGCCCTGGCGGGCACGGCGCCGAGATGGCGCCTAACACGCGGCATGAAGTCCGCGCCGCCCGCAACCGCGCGACGTGTGCGATGTGCCCGCTTTCCGACGCCGGAACAAGGCGTCGCGCCGCATTTTCCCGGACGCCGCGAAGTTCCCTAGACAGGCTGGGTCAGGCCGGCAGTTCCAGGCGCGGCACTGCGTCGATGAGGTCGCGGGTATAGCGCTGCCGGGGACGCTCGAGCACCTCGACGCTGGCGCCCTGCTCCACGATGCGGCCTGCGCGCATCACGGCCACGCGGTCGGCGATGTACTCGACGACCCCGATGTTGTGGGTGATGAACAGGTAGGACACGCCGAGCTCCTGCTGCAGGTCGTGCAGGAGGTTGAGGATCTGCGCCTGCACCGACACGTCGAGCGCCGACGTCGGCTCGTCGCAGACGATCAGCCTCGGCCGCACGGCCAGGGCACGCGCGATCGCGATGCGCTGGCGCTGGCCGCCGGAGAACTCGTGCGGGTAGCGGTCGAGCGCGTCGCGGCGCAGGCCCACCTGGTCGACCAGCCCCTCGATGCGCCGGCGTCGCGCGGCGGCGTCCAGCTCGGGCAGCAGGGCGACCATGCCCTCGTCGAGGATGTCGGCGACGCGCATGCGCGGGTTGAGCGAGGCGAACGGGTCCTGGAAGATGATCTGGATGTCGCGCCGCGCCTGCGTGAGCGCCTGCCCCGACAGCTCGAACAGGTTGCGCCCCTGCAGCAGCGCCTTGCCTTCGAACACGGCGCTGCCGCGCAGCAGCTGCACGATGGCCTTGCCGGTGGTGGTCTTGCCGCAGCCGGATTCGCCCACCAGCGCCAGCGTCTCGCGCTCGGCGACCGTGAACGAGATGTCGTCGACCGCATCGAAGGAACGCTTGCCCCGCCGCAGCAGGCCGGAGCGCACCGGGAAGCGCACGCGCAGCCCCTGGACGTCCAGCAAGGTGGCCGCCGGCCCGGCCGCGACGCGCGCCGGTGCACTCACCCCCTCGACTCGCGCGCTCGCGCCCGCTGCCGGTGCAATCGATGCACCGGGCGCGAACATCAGGCAGCGCACCGAGTGCAGGTCGCCGGCCTGCTCGCTGCCGTAGATCTCGGCCAGCTCGGGCACGACGCTCGCGCAATGCGCCATCACGCGGTCGCAGCGCGGCGCGAAGCGGCAGCCGGCGAACGCCTGGGTCAGCACGGGAACGGTACCGGGTATCGCCTGCAGCGCCTGGCCGCGGCGGCGGGCATCGGGCAGCGCGCGCAGCAGCGCCCGCGCGTACGGGTGCTTGGGATTGGCGAAGAAGTCCTGGGCCCGCGCGACCTCGATGATCTGGCCGGCGTACATCAGCGCCACGCGATGCGCCATGCCGGCGACCACGGCCAGGTCGTGCGTGATCAGCAGCAGCCCCAAGCCCTGCTCCTTCTGCAGCTGCTTGAGCAGGTCGAGCACCTGGGCCTGGATCGTGACGTCCAGCGCGGTGGTGGGCTCGTCGGCGACGAGGAAGTCGGGCTCGGTCGCCAGGGTCATCGCGATCATCACGCGCTGCTTCTGGCCGCCGCTCATGCGGAACGGGTAGTCGTCGATGCGGCGTTCGGGCTCGGGGATGCCGACGCGGCGCAGCCACTCGATGGCCTTGGCGCGCGCCGCGGCGCCGCGCAGCGCCGTGTGCGCCTCGATGGCCTCGACCAGTTGCGCACCGATCTTCATCACCGGGTTGAGGCTGGTCGACGGCTCCTGGAAGATCATGCCGATGCGTCCGCCGCGCACGGCGCGCATGCCGGACTCGGGCAGCGCGAGCAGGTCGTCGCGGTCGAGCCGCACCTCGCCGCTCGTGACGCGGCCGTTCTCGGGCAGCAGCCGCATCAGCGCAAGCGCCGTCATGCTCTTGCCGCAGCCGGACTCGCCCACCAGCGCGAAGGTTTCGCCGCGCCGGATCGCCAGCGTCAGGCCGTCGATGGCCTTGACGAGTCCGAGTTCGGCGTCGAGCGCCACCTTCAGGTCCTGGGTCTGGAGCATCTCGAGCTTTCCTACTTCTGCGCGGCCTGCCTGCGCGTGATGGGCAGGCGCGGGCGGAACGCGCGGGCGCGCGGGTCGAACGCGTCGCGCACGCCGTCGGCGAACAGGTTGACGGCCAGCACCACCGTCACCATGAAGCCGAACGCGGCGGCGAAGCTCCACCACACCACGGGGTCGAGGCTCATCTCCTTGCGGGCGAGGTTGATCATGCCGCCGAAGCTGTTCATCGACGGATCCACGCCCACGCCCACGTACGACAGCACCGCCTCGTAGAGGATCAGTGAGGAGAAGTCGAGCACGGTGACGATGAGCATCAGGTGGGCGACGTTGGGGAAGATGTGGCGCGCCATGATGCGGGCGTGGCTGACGCCGAAGGCACTGGCTGCCTGCACGTAGTCCAGCTCGCGCAGCTTCATGGTCTCGCCGCGCAGCAGCCGGCACAGGCCGGCCCAGCCGGTCAGGCCGAGCACGGTGC
>CAIMXF010000295.1 GCA_903845345.1 uncultured beta proteobacterium | reverse complement strand
GGCACGAGGCTGGTGCCCTCGGTGTAGAACGGCGCCTCGAACGGATGCAGGAACTGGTGGTGCGCGCCGCCGGCGGGCGCCTGCGCCCAGTCGACGAAGCGGATGCCCTGCTTGAAGGTGGCCGACGTCTCGCGGATGAAGCGGCGCTCGTCGATGCCCAGGAATTGCAGCGTCGTGCGTATCGTCGGGAAGGTGCCTTCGCCGACGCCGATCAAGCCGATGTCGGGCGATTCGAGCACCTTGACCTCGAGATGGCCGCGCTCCGACAGCGCGAAGTGCTTTGCGAGGTAGGCCGCCGTCAGCCAGCCGGCGGTGCCGCCGCCGACGATGAGGATGCGGCGCTTGGGCGACGGGGCTTCTCGGCCGGTCACGCGCTCATGCCCTCACGTACAGGTTCTTCAGCCATTGGTGGCCGGCCTGGCTGGCCTGGCCCCAGTCCTCGTCGTCGCCGGCCGCGGCCTGCGCGCTGACGCCCGACGGGTTGAGCAGCTTGACGCGACCCGCGCGGAAGGCCGTGACCTTGCGCGTCACGAACGTGAGCCCATGCTCCAGCGCGGTGGCGGCCAGCAGGCCGTCGCGCGTGTTGGCGTAGGGCAGCTGCGCGCGCCGCCGCACGACGGCGGCGTCGACGGGCAGGACGCGGCCTTCGAAGGCGGGCATCACGTGATCGTCGATCCACTGGCGCACCACCAGCCCGGACGCGCGATCCTTGCGGCCCAGCCGCGCCGCGGCGTTCTCGATCTCCAGCAGGCTCAGCGCCGAGATGAACAGCTTCTGCCGCGCGATGCCCGCCGCCCAGGCGGCCAGGCCGGGGTCGGACCGGCCCGACTTCGCCTTGCGCAGTTCGAGCACGACGCCGGTGTCGAGCAGGTACATCACTCGATCCGCTCGCGATGATCCCAGGCGCCGTCGGACAGGTCCTCGGCCTCGAGTTCGACGGGCTCCGGCAGCGCCAGCAGCTCCAGGATGTTCTCGCTCTCGCCCGTGAAGCGGCGGAAGTCGGCGATGCTCATCAGCACGTGCGTGGGCTGGCCGCGGTCGGTGATCAGCACCGGCTCGACGTGCGCGGCGCGCTTGGCGAGGCTGACGTCGCGGTTGAACTCGCGGCTGGTGAGGAGCTTCATGGCGGCGCCTGTTTGTACCTACGTGCCTACATATTATCAGAGCCGATGCAGGTACATCCTTCCAAGTCGGTCAACCCCACTCGACAGGATAGCGCCCGCTGGCAAAGTCTCGTGCGAAGGCGTGAAGGCCCTGCCACCGAGCGTGACCCGACCGACGAGACCCGAGGACATTCATGGCCAACCCCAGCCTGCTGGACATCGTGCGCGATATCCTGACCGCCCACGGCCCGGCCGTGGCCAGCGCCAAGAGCTACGCGCCGGGCGACTTCAGCATCCATTTCTTCCTGCAACTGGCGGTGATCCTGCTGGCCTGCCGCCTGTGCGGCTGGCTGGGACGCCGGTTCCTGGCGCAGCCACAGGTGGTCGGCGAGATGATCGCCGGCGTGTTCCTCGGGCCGTCGCTGCTGGGCCTGCTTTCGCCCGACGTCCAGGCGGCGATCTTTCCCAGGGAGACGCGCAACGTGCTCTACACGGGCGCCCAGCTGGGCGTCGGCCTGTACATGTTCCTGGTCGGCACCACGCTGCAGCTCGAGCATTTCAAGTCGAAGGCGCGCAGCGCGGTCGGCGTGTCGCTGGCCGGCATCGCCGCGCCATTCTTCATCGCCTTCCTGATCACGCCGGCGCTGCTGGGCATCCCCGGGCTGTTCGCGGCGGGCATCTCGCCGGCCAACGCGACGCTGTTCTTGGGCGCGTGCATCGCGCTGACGGCGTTCCCGATGCTCGCCCGCATCATCAACGAGCGCGGACTCGCCGACACCGCGCTGGGCACCTTGTCGCTGACGGCCGGCGCCTTCGACGACGCCGCCTCCTGGTGCGTGCTCGCGGTGGTGCTGGCGACCTTCGGCGCGGGGCCGGGCGTGGCGATCCTGGCGATCGGCGGCGCGTTGGTCTACGGCGCGTTCATCCTGCTGTTCGGACGCCGGCTGCTGGCGCCGCTGGGCCGCATCGTCGAGCGCGAAGGCCAGATGGGCCATACGGTACTGGGCATCACGATGGCGCTGTTCTGCCTGTCGGCCTTCCTGATGGACGCCATCGGCATCCACGCGATCTTCGGCGGCTTCATCCTGGGCGCGGTGATGCCGCGCGGCCTGTTCGCCGCGGAGCTGAAGAAGAAGATCGAGCCGCTGGCGGTGATCCTGCTGCTGCCCATGTTCTTCACGTTCTCCGGCCTGAACACGCGCATGGACATGGTCGATTCCGGCCAGCTGCTGCTGGTGGCGCTGGGCATCCTGGCGGCCTCCGTCGTCGCCAAGGGCGGCGCCTGCTACCTCGCTGCGCGCCTGTCCGGCGAGGACAACCGCACCGCGCTGGGCATCGGCGCGCTGATGAACTCGCGCGGGCTGATGGAGCTGATCATCATCAACATCGGGCTGCAGAAGGGCATCATCGGCCCGGCGCTGTTCTCGATGCTGGTGCTGATGGCCATCGTCACCACGATGATGGCGAGCCCGCTGTTCGAGCTGGTCTACGGCCGCCAGGCGCGCGAGTCCGGCGAACTGGGTGCGCTCGCGGCGAGCAAGCCGGGCTGAGCTGCGCGCGCAGTCCCCTGGTCAAGGGACGGCCACGGCTTGACGCTGGGTACCCGCGCACCTATGGTGACGCGGCCCGCGGCGTCACGCGGTCGTGCCGCACCGAGGAGACCCGCCTTGACCAGCCCCCGCGTCGCCGTCGTCGTCGTCCATGGCGTGGCCGACCAGCAACCCGGCGAGACCGCACGCGCCGTCGTCGACCTGCTCGTGGCGTCGGCGCCCGACGGCACCTGCTACACGTCCGCTTCGACCGAAGACCTGACGCTGCGCGTCGCCCCGCTGCCGCCGCAGCCCGACGTCCGGCCGCTCGCCGCGCACGCCGTGCCCGCCACGCCCAAGGGCGAGGACCGGCCGCTGGTGAAATCGCTGCGCCAATCCCTGCGCTCGGACTTCCAGAGCGAAGGCTGGGCCGCGCAGCCGCCTGCCGCGGTCGATCCGGCCGACATCGCCGCGCCGCCGCCGACCGGCGACCGCGGCATCGCCGTCACCAACTACCTGCTCGCCAAGCACGTGCGCAACGGCGCGACGTCCGAGAGCTACGAGACGACCTGCCTCTCGCTGCAGCGCCACGGCGTCGGGCCCGACCGGGTCGGCAGCGCCGCGGACGTCGACGTCGCGCAGGTCGACGTGCACGAGATGTACTGGGCGGACCTGTCGCGGTTGTCGGGATCGATGCCGCGCATCGTCTCGGAGCTGTTCACGCTGGTGTTCCGGCTCTCCAAGCTCGGGCGCGAGACGGTCGACGAGATGTGGGGCGAGCTCGGGCGCGCGCGCCGCCCGCACGCGCCCTGGCGCCGCACGTTCGCCGCGGCGTGGGACACGGTCGCCTGGCTGCAGATCGGCCTCGACTGGCTGTTCGTCAACGGACTCGCGCTGCTGTTCACGCAGCTCGCGCTGCTGGGCGTGCTGCTGGTGGGGCTCGGCTTCACGTCGGGCATCGCGCCGGGCGCGACCGACGCGTCGCTGGCGCTGCACCAGGCGTGGCTGCATCGCGGCGTGGCCATCGCGCTGAGCGTGCTGGGCGTGCTGCGCATGATCTACCGGCGCGGCGACGGCCAGTGGCTGCAGTTCGCGGTGCCGCTGGCCATCATCGCCGTGTGCCTGGTCGCGCTGGTGTTCGCGCCGTCGCTGCTGCAATGGATCACCGCGCTGACGCTGCTGGCCGCGATCACCGTCGGCAACGAAGCCGCGCTGCGCATCGCCGACGACCGCTTCCCGCTGGTGCACGTCATCGGGCGCTGGATGTGGTTCCTGTCGGCGCTGCTGATGTTCGGCAGCGCCGTGCACGAGACGCAGGCGCAGGTCGCGCCCGCGTGGCGCGACGTCTGGGTGCATGCCGCGCTGTTCACCACCGAGACGGTGCTGCTGGCGGTCAAGTGGTGGTGGATCATCGTCGGGCCGATGCTCGTCGTGTGGTTCGTCGCCGGCCAGATCGCGCGCGCCGAGCGCGGCTACGCGTCGCGCGCCAGCATCGCCACCGGCCGGCTGGGCATCACGGTGTCGTTCGGCATGTTCCTGGCGGTGACGATGACGGTCTGGGCGCTGGTCGGCGGCGTGCTCGACGCCTCGGTGCAGGGCGCGGGCTACCGGCCCTGCATCTTCGCGATGGCGCCGGCCGCGTCGGCCGTGGCGCCCGCGACGGGCGCGGGCGAGAACGCCTGCCTGTGGACCAGCCAGGATGCGAAAAAGGCCGCTGCGACGCAGCCCATGCCCAGCGCAAAGGCCGTGCTCGACGACCGCTACGTCAAGAGCACCAGCGCGTTCTCGCTGCTGGCCACGCTGCTGCTGATGCTCGTCGCCTACCTGCTGGCGATGTTCGCGCCCAGCGTGGCCGCCGAGCTGAAGCTGATCGTCGACTCGCAACGCGACGCGCACCAGGAGGAACTGGACAAGCGCCAGGACGCGCTGCCCGACCAGGCCACCGCCACGCTGCTCCGGCGCTCGCAGCACGCGCGTGCGCTGGGTCGCTGGCTCACCGCGGGCTATCGACGGCTCGACGTCGTCGTCGCCTTCATCAGCCTGCTGGGCGTGACGCTCAGCCTGGGCATCGCCGTGCTGTTCCTCAGCACGGTGTTCGAGCACGACGGCGTGACGCGATGGCTGCAGGCGATCGGTCTGACGGGCGTCGTCGACCTGCTGGCGAGCCTCGAGCAAGGCGTGTCGGGCGCATCGCAGACGCTGTTCACGCCGCTGCAGGCCGCGGTGTTCAGCGCGGCGGGCACCGGCGCGGCGCTGTCGGCGCTCGGCGGGCTGCTGTCGCGGCGCATCCCGCCGCTGCGCGCGCCGCTGGACGCGGCGATGGACGTCGACAACCACTTCCGCGAGTTCCCGCGCACCGCGATCCCGCGCGCGCACATCTTCTCGCGCTACGCCGCGGTGCTCGGGCACATCCAGGCCAAGGGCTACGACCGCATCGTCGTCGTGTCGCACAGCCAGGGCACGGTGATCAGCTCGGAACTGCTGCGCTTCCTCGCCAGCCGCGACCAGCGCGCGCCGACGCCCGACGACGCGCCGCGGCTGGCCGGCAAGCCGCTGCCGCCGGTGAGCCTGCTGACGCTCGGGTGTCCGCTGCGGCAGCTGTACGGCGCGCGCTTCCCGGGCCTCTACGCATGGACGCTCGCCAGGAACGGCGCGGTGTTCGGCCCGCGCGCGACCGACATCGGCGTGCAGCGCTGGATGAACGCGTTCTGCAGCGGCGACTACGTGGGCCGCTGGCTGTGGAGCAATGCCGCGGACCAGCCGACGCTGAATCATCCGACGGAGTTCGCGGTGGGACACGACCCGTTCGGCCGCGTCGACATGTACGGCACGTTCGATCCGATGCCGCCGGCCGACGGCGCGCTGCAGTCGGCGCGCGAGGTCGAGGTGTGCCTGGGGCTGGGCGCGCACACGCACTACTTCGAGCGCGACCAGACCACGGTCGCGTGGATGATCGACTACCTGATCCGCGCGCGTCCGCCGGGCTCTCCCGCTGCGCCGGCCGACGCGGCGGCGCCGGGCCCGGTGCCCACGCTGACGGCACCGGACGGCCAGGCTCCGCAGCGGGTGGCGGCGCAGGCGTCGGTGGTGTCGGACGGCGTCGCCGCGCCGGCCGCGGCGCCGGACGAGACGGCGCCGCCCGCGACGTCCTGATCGAGGCCTGGCACCGCAATTGCCATCGGGGTTCGTCACCAGATCAATTTCGCGGCGAAGCGGCAACTCCTGCCGACTGCCGCTGCCCCAACAAGGAAATGCTCATGCAAACCGCCCGCTTCATCTCCCTCGTCGCGCTCGCCGCTTCCGCCGCGCTCGCCGGCTGTTCCACCACCGCCAGCGTCACGAAGCCGGCCGACGGCGCCACCGCCAGCACCGCCGAGTCGCGCCACGCCGTCGACGCCAGCTACCAGGAAACGCTGGATCGGCTCTACGCGTCCACGCCCGGCAGCCGCGAGCTGGTCGCCAAGGCGCGCGGCGTGCTGGTGTTCCCGCGTGTGATTTCCGCCGGCCTCGTCATCGGCGGCGCGTACGGCGAAGGCGAGTTGCGCGAGCACGGCCATGTCGAAGGCTACTACCGCACCACCACCGGCTCGGTGGGCTGGCAGATCGGCGCGCAGTCGCGCGCGATCGTGATCCTGTTCCAGACCGAGGACGCGCTGCAGCGCTTCAAGGCGAGCAAGGGCTGGTCGGGCGGCGTCGACGCCTCCGTCGCGGTGCTGACCGCCGGCGCCAACGGCGCGCTCGACGCGAACGCCTCGCAGGCCCCCACCGCCGCGTTCATCATGACCAACGCCGGCCTGATGGCGGGCGCGACGCTGGAAGGCACCAAGATCACGCGCATCGACGAGTGACGTCCGCGCCGGCATGACGGTCGGATCGACCGCCGTGCCGCACCGGGACACGACGGCCGCACGCCTTCACGGGCTTGCGGCCGTTTTCGTGTCCGCCCGCGAAACACCTGCTCCACGGCGGGCCGGTCTGCATAGAATCGACCGCAAAGAGGAGCGGCCGATGCGTGCCTGGAAAGAGTTGACGACCACGGGCCGGCTGGGCCGCGCGGGCTTCTGGCTGCGCAACGTGGTCGCGCTGCCGGTCTGCCTGTTCGTGAGCATCGGCGCGGATTCGGTGATCGGCCCGGTCGCCGGCCTCGTCGCCGCGGCGCTGACCACGCTGTTCCTCGTGTCCACCTGGGGCCGCCGCCTGCACGACCGAGGCCGCTCGGCCTGGTGGCTGCTGCTCACGGCGGTGCCCGTCATCGGCGCGCTGGCGCTGATCGTCGACTGCGCCTTCCTCGGCCCGCGCGCGAGCGCGCAGCGTTTCGGCACGCCGCCGGGCGCCGCCCTCGACTACCGCACCGTCTGACCGCGACGAGAACGCCATGACCAACCACCACATCGTCAACGACGTCACGCAGCTCAACCCGGTGCGCGTGATGGCCATCGTCGCGCCGACCTCCGTCGAAGAGGTGCAGGAAGCGCTGCGCCGCACCAGCGGGCCGGTGTCGATCGGCGGCGGCCGCTTCAGCATGGGCGGCCAGACGGCCAGCCCCGGCAGCCTGCACTTCGACATGCGCACGATGAACCGCGTGCTGTCGTTCTCGCCGGGCGACCGCACGATCCGCGTGCAGGCCGGCACGCGCTGGTGCGACATCCAGAAGTTCGTGGACCCGCACGATCTGTCGGTCAAGATCATGCAGACCTACGCCAACTTCACGGTGGGCGGCGCACTGAGCGTCAACTGCCATGGCCGCTACGTGGGTCTCGGGCCGCTGGTGCTGTCCGTCCGCAACCTGCGCATCGTGCTGCACGACGGCTCGGCCGTCGACTGCGACCGCCAGCGCCATCCCGAGATCTTCTACGGCGCGATCGGCGGCTATGGCGCCCTCGGCGTGGTGTGCGAGGTGGAACTCGATCTCGCGGACAACAGGCGCGTCAAGCGCACGCACGCCGTGATGCCGCTGTCGGCGTACTGGTCGCACTTCAAGAACACGGTACGCAACAACCCGAAGGCCGTGTTCCACAACGCCGACCTGTACGCGCCGCACTATGGCACGCTGCGCTCGGTGACCTGGGTCGAGACCGACGAGCCCGCCACCACCGCCACACGGCTGCAGCCGCTGCGCAAGTCGTACCCGCTGCACCAGTACTTCCTGTGGTCGATCTCCGAGACGCCGTTCGGCAAGGAACGCCGCGAGCGCCTGATCGACCCGCTGCTGTACCTGCGCAGGACCGTGCACTGGCGCAACTACGAGGCCGGCTACGACGTCGCCGAACTGGAGCCGCCGGCGCGCGAGCACCGCACCTACGTGCTGCAGGAATACTTCGTGCCGGTCGAGAGGCTCGAGGCCTTCGTGCCGCTGATGGCGGCCATCCTGAAGCGCCATCGCGTCAATGCGCTCAACGTGTCGATCCGCCACGCGATGCCGGACGAGCACACCGCGCTCGCCTGGGCGCCGACCGAAACCTTCGCGTTCGTGCTGTACCACAAGCAGCGCACGCGCGAGAACGCGAGGAGCCGCGTCGGCGTGTGGACGCGCGAGCTGATCGACGCCGTGATCTCGGTGGGCGGTACTTATTACCTGCCCTACCAGCCGCACGCCACCCTCGAGCAGTTCCACAAGGCGTATCCGCAGGCGGCCGACTTCTTCGCGTTCAAGTGGGAGATGGATCCGCACTTCCGCTTCACCAACGTGCTGTGGGACAAGTACTACCGCGCGTGGCTGGAGCGCGCGCAGCCCGCGCCGGCGCCGCGCTACACGAGCGAGTTCCACCAGGTGTTCGGCGACGTGCTGCTGTCCGACGCGTTCTACCGTTTCCTGCAGGCCGTGTTCAACACGGTGCCCGAGGATCGGCTGCACCATCTCATCCGCCAGGCCTGCCAGCTGCATCGCGACGAGGAGAGCGTGTATCGCCACATCCAGCGCGAGTTCGGCAGCATCAAGCCGATGCTGGCCGACCTCACGTACGCACTGCCTGCGCTGGTGCGCCAGAAGCAGGAGATGACGCAGCAGACGCTGCAGGTGCTCGGCGACCGGCGCCAGTTCACCGGCTACGCCGAGATCGGCTCGAAGGGACGCTACTGGCGCGGCCTCGCCGCGGCGCTGAAGTTCAAGGGCCCGAAGTGGTTCATCGACGAGCGCCCGCAGTCGTTCTCGCCGCCCGACATCATGGAGCGCGGCCAGATCGGCAAGCTCGGCACGCCGCTGCCGCTGGACGACTACGCGCCGCTGTCCGACAAGATCGCCGACCAGAGCCTGGACTTCGTCGGCTGCTACGTCGGCCTGCACCACATGACCGTCGAGAAGCTCGTGCCCTTCCTCGCGTCGGTGCGCCGCGTGCTGCGGCCGGGCGGCGTGTTCATCGTGCGCGAGCACGACGTGCGCGACGAGAACCTGCGCGCCATCGTCTCGCTGGCCCACACCGTGTTCAACGCGGGGCTGGCCGAGACCTGGGAGACCAACACCGCCGAGCTGCGCTTCTTCGAGCCGATCCCCACCTGGACGAAGCGCCTCGACGACGCCGGCTTCGACGACAGCGGCCATCGCGTCCTGCAGGACAACGACCCGACCGACAACACGCTGCTGTGCTTCGTGCGGCGTGCCGACGGGGTGGTCGGCAGCCGCGCGTCGGCCAGGGCGGTGTCCGCGTGACGCGCGGCGCGCGCGCGTGGGCGCTCACGCTGGCGCTGTGCCTGTGCGCGCTCGCGCGCGGCGCCGACCTCAGGATGGCGATCGACCCGACGACCTCCGCGCCGGCCCCGACGCCGGCAGCGTCCGGCCCGCTCACCGCGCCGCCCGAACATCGCCGGCCGCCCGACCAGACCTTCCTCACGTTCCCGGAATGGTTCCTGGTGCACAGCCCGGCCGAATATGCGCACTACCTCGCCAGCGGCGAGCGCGTGAGCGCGTTCCCGCTGTTCGCCCACATCGCGCAGTTCTGGCAGGCGTACGCCGCGGTCACGCGCGAGGTGTCGCGCTTTCCGTTCAACGGCGGCTACCACCTGATGATCTGCGTGATCGGCACGAGCACGACCGTCGAATACAGCCTCAAGGGCGTCTACGAGCACACGATCGGACGGCTGGCCGAGGCCACGGTGTCGGGCAACGCGCAGGTGCCCGAGGAACGCTTCGCCGCCGCGTACGCGCAGCGCTACGTCGACTTCATCCGCGTCGACCCGTGGTACCTGTTCGACTTCGGCGCAGAGCTGAAGACGCTTTGGTCGGACGTCCCCACCTCGGGCCCGAACCTGACGCGGCGCTGGGAGCGCCGCTTCCTGCTGACCACCGAGCTGCTGGTCAAGAGCGGCTACGGCAAGCTGATCACCCGGGCCACCCATTCGATCTACGACGCGCCCAGGCCGGTGACGGCCGTCGTGCTCACCGCGATGCCGCCGCGCGACGCGGCGCATCCCGACGTCGTCGTGCTGCAGACGGCCGGCCCGCAGGTGCTCGCGACGATCCCGCGCTACGAGGGCTTCACGACCTACGCGCGCTGGCTGGCCGCCAACCACGTCGACTTCCGGGAGATCGCTGGCAACGACGGCGACGTGCTGGTGAGCCTGCTCGTGCCGACGAGCTGGCGTCCCGCGGCGGGCGAGCGCGTGCTGTTCGAGCAGCCCGTCCTGACGCTGGCCGACCGCAAGCGCAGCGTCGTCGCCCTGCCGGTCGCGCAGCTGGGCGCGCTGCTGCGCGGCGTCGACCGGCAGCCGGGGCTGCAGGTCGAGCACGTGTACGACTTCTGAGGCTTGTCTCCCCGGCGTCAGCAGGCGTCCCGCCATCGGACTATGCTGCGGGTCGCAGGTCCTCGCGCCAGAGTCGCCAAGAGGCCGCCCAACGAATCCGCAGGAGACCGTCATGCACATTCCGTCCCTCAAGGAAGTCGTCAGCGCCGAGGAATGGCAGCTGCGCTGCGACCTGGCCGCCTGCTACCGGCTCGTCGCCGCCTACGGCTGGAGCGACCTCGTGTTCACGCACATCAGCGCGCGCGTGCCGGGCGACGGCCACAGCTTCCTGATCAACCCGTACGGGCTGATGTTCGACGAGATCACCGCGTCGTCGCTGGTGCTGATCGACCAGGAAGGCAACAAGGTCGGCGACTCGCCGTTCCCGGTCAACCGCGCCGGCTTCGTGATCCACAGCTCGATCCACGCGGTGCGCGACGACGCGCAGTGCGTGCTGCACACGCACACCCGCGCGGGCGTGGCGGTCAGCGCGCAGGCGGGCGGCGTGCTGCCGATCTCGCAGCAGTCCACCTTCGTGCTGTCCTCGCTGGCCTATCACGACTACGAAGGCGTGGCGCTGCGCGACGAGGAGAAGCCGCGCCTGCAGGCCGACCTCGGCAACGCGACCTACCTGATGCTGCGCAACCACGGGCTGCTCACGGTCGGACCGTCGATCGCCGACGCGTTCCTGGCGATGTACATCTTCGAGACGACCTGCCAGATCCAGATCGCGGCGCAGGCCGGCGGTCCGCTGACGACGGTCGATCCGCGCATCATCGAAGGCGTCGGCGAATCCATGCGCAGGCAGACCGGCAGCCAGGGCGGCGCGTTCGTCTGGCCGGCGCTGCTGCGCAAGCTCGATCGCATGGACCCGAGCTACAAGACCTGACGCGGCGGCGAGTCGCCGGCGGCAATTGTGCGATGCTTGCGCACCGACATCGACGGCGACCGGAGAGTTCAATGAAAGCGATTCTGATCTCGCTGTGCGTCGCCGCGGCGCTGCCGGCGGCGGCCGAGACTGCGCCGCCCGCAACCGATCCCTGGGCGCCGCTGGCCTTCCTCGAAGGCACATGGGGCGCCAAGGCCACGCGGCCCGACGGAGTCGCGGTGGACGCGTCCTACCTGTTCCGGCGCGAGCTTCGCGGCCACGTGATGGCGCGACGCGCCGCATCGACGGCCCGTTGCACCGGCCCGTCCACCTTCGACTGCGAGCACAGCGACGAGCTGATCGTGTACGAGGAACAGCCCGGCCAGCCGCTGAAGGCGCTTTACGTCGACAACGAAGGGCACGTCATCCATTACGCGGTGTCGACGCCCGCGCCGAACGATGCGGTCTTTCTGTCCGAAGGCACCGGCGGCCCGCGCTTCCGGCTCGAATACAGGCTCGACCACGGCGAGATGGCTGGCAAGTTCCAGATCCAGATGCCGGGACAGCCGGACTGGCACTCGTACCTCGAGTGGTCGGGCGCGAAGCGCTGAGACGGCCCGTGCCTCAGGCCGTCGGCACGCGCACCGCGCGCAGGAACTTCCCCGCCACCCGCATCACCGCCGTCGCCGCGGCCTCGCTGGCGTAGATGTCGGGCACGCACACGGCCGTGCCGTCGGCGGTCAGCGTGCCGGGATGGCGGATGCGGAAGAACGGCGCCGGCGCCTCGAAGGACTTCGGGAACGCGCGGATCAATGCGATGTCGGTGCCCGGCCCGATGTCGGCCGCGCTGCCGGCGGGCAGCTCGCAGCTGGTGAGCACGTGCATCGCGTAGAACTGGCCGTAGCCGGCGACGCCGACGGGCAGGAATTCGAGCTCGGGGAAGTGCGACAGCTCGTCGCGCACGCCCTGCGACACCACGTGCGCCGTGGGATGGAACAGCACGGCCGTGGCCGTCTTTTCCGAGCGGTAGAGTTCCAGCGACGGCACGTCCCAGCGCTCGGCCAGCGGGGCCGTCGTGCGCAGCAAGGGCTCGTTCCACGCGGAGTGCTCGTTGTCGACCCACTCGGCCGCGGCGTCGGTGCCGTCGATGAAGACGGGCTTGATCTCGAAGACAGGCATTTCCAAGTGTATGGCCTGCGCCGCCCGCCGCTGGCCGAATGGGCGTTCCCCGCGCGGCAGCGACAAAACGGGCAGTTGTTGGCACCCGCGGGATAGCCATGACGTCGCGCGTGCGCCGATGGCCGTTCTCGGCCGTAGACTGCAGCGAGGGGGTTGCGTCCCGCCGAACGGCACAGACCGGGCGAGCCGCTTCCGGGCTACAGCGAGCATGAATCGATCGTCCGCGCGTCTTCGGCGCGCGTTTGCACTCGTCGTCGCCATCGTGGGCGCGGTCCTGGTCGGGGTCGCCTGGACGACCCACGAACAATCCGTGCGACTCGACGAGACCGCGGGCTGGGCCGATCGCACGCGCGCCACCGTGGCCGCCGTGAAGGCCGTGCCGCTCGCAGCGCTCGACGCGGAGTCCGCGCAGCGCAGCGCCATGCTGGATGCGCAGTTCGGGCTGGCGCGCTACGACGAGGCCGCCGCGACGGCGCGGCGCAACCTCGACATGCTCGCCCGCGACGTCCGCGACGACCCCGATCAGATGAGGCAGCTGGCGGCCCTGCGCGGTGCCGTCGAGTCGCACCTGGCGCGGCTCGACAAGGCCATCGCGCTGGCGCCGGCGCAGCCCGAGCAGGCGCGCGCGCTGCTGCTCGACGGCAACGACCGCAAGCTGCGCGCCGACATCCGGCGCTTGGCCGACGCGATGATCGCCACCGAACAGCACCGCTTCGACGAGCGCATCGTCGCGGGCCGCAACGTGCGCCATGCCATCGAGACCTGGGCCGGCGTGCTGCTGATGCTGCTGGTGGCGGTGATGTCGGGCGGCGCGATCTACATCCTGCGCGAGCTGAAGGTGCGCGCCGCGATGACGGCCGCGCTGGTCGAGAGCCGCACGCGGCTCGAGCTCGGCGAGCGCCGCATGCGCGCGATCGCCGACAACATGCCGGCCAACATCGCCTACATCGACAGGACCGAGACCTACCGCTTCACCAACGCGGCATTCAAGAAGCTGTTCGGCGTGCCGCACGAGGCCTTCATCGGCCGCACGATGACCGAGATGATGGGCGCGGCGCGGCGCGACGAGCTGGCGCCCTACATCCAGGAAGCGCTGGCCGGCCACGCAGTGCACTTCGAGCGCCGCGGCATGGGCGTGCATCCCGACGCGGTCTACATGGTCAGCTACGTGCCCGACTTCAACGCCGCCGGCGGCGTCGACGGCTACTACGTGATGTCGCTCGACATCAGCGCACGCAAGCAGGCCGAGACCGAACTGGCCAACAGCGAGCGCCGGCTGCGCACGATCACCGACAACCTGCCGGCGACGATCGTGCGCATGGACAGGAACCTCGTCTGCACCTACGCCAACGAGCAGATGCGGCGCCTGTACGGCATCGACCCGGCGCTGCTGGTGGGCATGTCGCACCGCGCGTTCCGCGGCGAGGAGGAATGGGCCTTCATCGGGCCGCACGTCGAGGCGGCGCTGCAGGGCGAGGTGCGGCGCTTCGAGGCGCCGGCGCTGGTCGGCGGGCGACGGCAGTGGGTGCAGCAGAACATCATCCCCGAGCTCGACGCCGACGGCCGCGTCGCGGGCTACCTGTCGGTGACCTTCGACATCACCGAGCGCAAGCAGCAGGAAGAGGAGCTGCGCAAGAGCGAGCTGTTCCTCGACCGTACCGGGCAGATGGCGGGCGTCGGCGGCTGGGAGGTCGATCTCGTCACCGGCAGCGTGGTGTGGTCGCGCGAGACGCGGCGCATCCACGGCGTCGACGCCGACTACGTGCCCGACCTGCAGACCGCGTTCCTGTTCTATCCGCCGGAGGCGCGCGCCACCATCGAGGCCGCGGTGCACGCGGCGATGTCCGAAGGCACCCCGTGGGACGTGGAGGTGCCGTTCAACCGCGCCGACGGTCGCCGCATCTGGGTCCGCGCGGTCGGCTCGGCCGAGTTCGCGAGCGGGGTGCCGGTGCGGCTGGTCGGCGCGTTCCAGGACATCAGCGACAAGGTCGCGCAGCGGCTCGAGATCAAGGAGATCAACGACCGCGTCGCGCTCGCCACCGAGAGCGGCGGCATCGGCATCTGGGAGCTGAACGTGGCCAGCGGCGAGCTGATCTGGGACGCGCGCATGTACCAGCTGTTCGGCGCCACCAGCAGCGGCCGCATCTCTCCGGTCGCGCTGTGGGAGCGGCGCGTTCATCCGGACGACCTGCCCGGCCTGCAGGACGCCATCGGCCAGGCGACGCACGGCGACCGGCTCCTGGACCGCGACTACCGCATCGTGCTGGACGACGGCGAGATCCGCCACCTGCGCGGCACCGCGCGCGCGACGCGCGATCGCGAGGGACGGCCGACGCGCCTGATCGGCGCCAACTGGGACATCACCGAGCTGCGCGACCTCGCCGCCGACCTGGCGGAGGATCGCTCGCTGCTGAGCGTCACGCTCGAATCGATCGGCGACGCCGTCATCACCACCAACGCGCGCGGCCAGATCACGTGGCTCAACCCGGTGGCCGAGCGCCTGACGGGCTGGACGTCGCTCGAAGCCATCGGCCGCATGCTGACGCAGGTCCTGCACATCGTCGACGAGGCGACGCGCGAGCCGATGGCCGATCCGGTCAAGGCGTGCCTGGAGCAGGGTCGGCGCGTGGCCGGCTCCGCCAGCACGCTGCTGTTGTCGCGCAACGGCGACGAGTTCGGCATCCAGGACTCGATCGCGCCAATCCGCCGCGACGACGGCACGGTGCTGGGCACGGTGCTGGTCTTCCACGACGTCAGCGAACAGCGGCGCCTGACCGGCGAGATGAGCTGGCGCGCGAACCACGACGCGCTCACGGGCCTGGTCAACCGCACCGAGTTCGAGGCGCGCATGGGCCGGCTGCTGCACTCGGCACAGGAGAGCGGCGGCGAGCACGCGCTGATGTACATCGACCTCGACCAGTTCAAGCTGGTCAACGATGCCTGCGGCCATGCGGTCGGCGACCTGCTGCTGCAGCAGATGGCGCGCATGCTCACCGACAGCGTGCGTGCGCGCGACACCGTCGCGCGCCTGGGCGGCGACGAATTCGCGATCCTGATGGAGCGCTGCACCATCGAACAGGCGCAGCGCGTCGCGCAGAAGCTGTGCGACCGCATGGACCACTTCCGCTTCGTGCACGAGGACCGGCGCTTCCGCGTCGGCCTGAGCATCGGTCTCGTGCCCGTCGATCGCCGCTGGCAGACGACCGCGGCCATCCAGCAGGCGGCCGACACCGCGTGCTACGCCGCCAAGGAGGCCGGCCGCAACCGCGTGCACACGTGGTTCGACACCGACGTCGCGATGCGCGAGCGCCAGTTCGAGACGCAATGGGTGACGCGCATCGAGCACGCGCTCGACGAGGACGACTTCGTGCTCTACGCGCAGCGCCTGACGCCGCTCAGGGGCGAGCACGATCCCGCGCGCGGCGTGCACGCCGAGGTGCTGCTGCGCATGCGCCAGGACGACGGCCCGCTGGTCGCGCCGGGCGCGTTCCTGCCGGCTGCCGAACGCTTCCATCTCGCCTCCCGCATCGACCGCTGGGTGCTGCGCAACGTCGTGGCGTGGATGGCGTCGCTGGCGGACGCGTCGCGCATCGAGCTGCTCAGCGTGAACCTGTCGGGCCAGTCGGTGGGCGACCGCACCTTCCATCGCTGGGCGCTCGACCTGCTCGCCAAGGCAGGTCCGCAGCTGTGCCGCGCGCTGTGCCTGGAGATCACCGAGACCGCCGCCGTCACCAACATCGCCGACGCGGCCGTCTTCATCGACCAGGTGCGCGCCTGCGGCGTCAAGGTGGCGCTGGACGACTTCGGCGCGGGGGCCGCGTCGTTCGGCTACCTCAAGACGCTGCGCGTGGACACCCTCAAGATCGACGGCCAGTTCGTGCGCGACCTGGTGGACGATCCTCTCGACGAAGTCGCCGTGCGCTGCTTCGCGGACGTGGCCAAGGTGATGGGCCTGACGACCGTCGCCGAGTTCGTCGACAAGCCGGCGGTGCTCGAGCGGCTGCTCGCGATGGAGGTGGATTTCGCGCAGGGCTACCTGTTGCACGAGCCGGCGCCGATCGACGAATTGATCGAGCCGGTTCCCGTCGTCTGTTGAGCCTGCGGGCAAGCGCGCTGTCGCCGCAAAGGGACAACACCCGAGCGACCGCCACCGTTCCTGGGTAGGATATGTCTCGAGCCAGCGACCCGCCTGGGGCGGCGCCCGGAGACACCAGAAAGGATATCGATGATCACCAAAGCCCTGCTGTTCCGTTTCGAATCGCAGACCGACGAAGACACGATGGACACGTTCCTCGAGGACCTGGCCACCGAGGTCTCCTGGGAAAAGAGCACCCGCGCGTGGTTCGGCATCCGCTACATGCGCGGCGAATTCGGCGTCTACACCTGCTTCGACGACGAGGCCGGCCGCGAGGCCCACCTGGCCGGCCAGGCCAACACCACGCTGCATGCCGCCGAGAAGCGCCTGATGACCGCGGCGCCGCGCGCCACCAAGATCGAACTGCTGGGCGCCAAGATGCCCAAGGTGCTCGAAGGCGTGACCAAGGGCCTGGTGCTGCGCTTCAAGGCCAAGCCGGGCAAGGAGGCCGAGGTGGCGCAGATGATGCGCGACTGCCAGCCGCTGGTCGACAAGGAAGCCGGCACGCTCGCCTGGTTCGCCAACCAGTACGACCAGAGCCACTTCGGCACCTTCGCCGTGTTCGCCGACAACGGCGCCCGCTTCTCGCACCTCACCGGCCAGATCCCGCGCGCGCTGGGCATGACCGGCCTGGCGCTGCTGGGCGGCGCCCCCGAGGTGCACATGGTCGACGTGATGACGGGCACGGCCCGCGTGGCCGAGTAGGTGGATCGCGGGGCGCGCGGGCGCGCGTCAGCCCGCGGCGCCCAGGCCCGCGGCGGCGCGGTCGATGAAACGCGCCAGCTCGATGTCCTTCATCGTCAGCCCCTGCGCGTCGTGCGTGGTCAAGGTCACGTCGACCACGTTGTAGGCATTCGACCAGTCTGGATGATGGTCGCGCCGCTCGGCCATCAGCGCGACGCGGGCCATGAACGCGAACGCCTCGTTGAAGTCGGCGAACTCGAGGTGGCGCGAGATCGCGGCGGCGTCGGGAGCCAGCGACCAGCTCGGGAGCTGGGCCAGGAGCCCAGGCAGCAGCGCGGGGTCGAGCTTGTGCTTGGCAGTCATGCGGAGGGCCTTTCTCGGACTGCCGGCGGCAGCGCAGGCACCACTCTAGGCGCTGCCGCCGGCCATCGTCCCGTCGCGGGTTTCTCGGCTCTCCAATGCGCGCTTCGCAGCGGGCGAACTCAGCCGCGCGGCGCCCGCCTGGCCAGCCGTCCCCACGCGCGGCCGACCGCGTCGACCAGCGCGTCGCACTCGGCCGCCACCGCCGCCTCGAAGCGCGACACCAGCGGATTGCCCGGCCGGTGCGCCGGCCGCACGGAATACACCCTGAACGGGATCGAGAACGCCAGCGGCCGCGCCACGACGCCCGAGCCCGGCTCCGACAGCGCGAGCGCCGTCAGCGGATTGACGATGGCCAGCCCCAGCCCGTGGCGCACCATCGCGCAGACCGCCACGGCGCTGTCGGTCTCCACCGCCAGCTGGCGGTCGACGCCGGCTTCGGCGAACACCTTGTCCACCCATTGCCGATAGCGGTCGCGCGGATGGAAGCTCACGAAGGCGTGGCCGGCGAAATCCGACGCCGCGAGCCGCTTCTTGCGCAGCAGCGGATGCCCCGCCGGCAGCACGGCCACCTCGTCGAGTTCGAGCAGCAGCGCCGCCTGCGCGCCGGCCAGCGCGCTGTCGTGCTCGGCCAGGCCGAGGTCGTGGGCCTGCGCGGCCAGGCGCTCCTCCAGCAGCGGCGACTCGTACGGATTGACCGACACGCTGACGCCCGGATGCGCCGCCTGGAACCGCGCGCAGGCGCCCGGCAGCAGCGCATGCGCGAACGCCGGCAGGCAGGCGAGCGACAGCTGGCCCTCGGTGAACTGGCGCAGCCGCAGGGCGGTGTCGGCCACGCGCTCCAGGCCGGCGTACGAACGCTGCACCTCGTCGAACAACGCGTAGGCCTGCGCGGTGGGCTGCAGCCGTCCGCGCACGCGGTCGAACAGCGACAGCCGAAGCAGCGACTCCATGCGCGACAGCTCGCGGCTGATCGTCGGCTGCGAGGTGGACAGCGCCTCGGCGGCCCCGGTGACGCTGCCGGACGTCATCACGGCACGGAACACCTCGACGTGGCGGTGGGTCAGGAGCGAGGCATCGGACATGGCTCGACCATATCAAATGTGAAAGCCTTCCCCAAATCAAAGCATTGGACTGATATGTTCAGCCGATGCACGATGGCACCATGACGACGCTCCAGCACCCCGCCCCCGCCACCTTCACCGCCGAACGCCTGCAATCGCTGGCCGCCGACCACGGCACGCCGCTGTGGGTCTACGACGCCGCGACCATCCGCACCCGCGTCGAGCGCCTGCGCTCGTTCGACACCGTGCGCTTCGCGCAGAAGGCCTGCTCCAACACGCATGTGCTGCGCCTGCTGCGCGGCCTCGGCGTGCAGGTGGACGCGGTGTCGGCCGGCGAGATCCAGCGCGCGCTGCACGCGGGCTACGACGCGCGCGACGAACGCAGCGGCATCGTGTTCACGGCCGACGAGATCGATCGCACCACGCTCGAACTCGTCGCGCGGCACGGCATTCCCGTCAACGCCGGCTCGGTCGCGATGATCGAGCAGCTGGGCGGACACCTGGGAGACGGCGCCGCAGGCCACCGCATCTGGCTGCGCATCAACCCGGGCTTCGGCCACGGCCACAGCCGCAAGACCAACACCGGCGGCGAGCACAGCAAGCACGGCGTCTGGCCGACCGACATCCCCGCCGCGCTGGAGGCCCTGGCGCGCCACCGCATGCGGCTGGTCGGCCTGCACATGCACATCGGCTCGGGCGTCGACTACACGCACCTGGCACGCGTGTGCGACGCGATGGTGCAGCACGTGGGCGAGGTGGTCGCGCTGGGCCATGACGTCACGGCGATCTCGGCCGGCGGCGGGTTGTCGATCCCGTACCGCGTCGGCGACGCCGACGTCGACACCGCGCACTACTTCAGCCTGTGGGACGCCGCCCGCCAGCGCCTGGCCGCGCAGCTGGGCCACGCGGTGCACCTGGAAATCGAGCCCGGACGCTTCCTGGTCGCCGAGGCCGGCGCGCTGCTCGCCGAAGTGCGCGCGGTCAAGGAGATGGGCCACAACCACTTCGTGCTGTGCGACGCCGGCTTCAACGACCTGGTGCGTCCGGCGATGTACGGCGGCCACCACGCGATCAGCGTGATCGCCTGCACCAACGCGGGCGTGCGCGCCGATCTCGGTCTCGGCGCCGAACGCCGTCCGACGGTCGTGGCCGGGCCGCTGTGCGAGTCGGGCGACGTGTTCACGCAGGACGCCGCCGGCGTCGTCGAGCCGCGCGACATCGCACCGGCCGAGGCCGGCGACCTGCTCGTCTTCCACGACGCCGGCGCCTATGGCGCTTCGATGAGCTCCAACTACAACACCCGGCCGCTGGCGGCCGAGGTGCTGGTGGACGGCGCGACCACGCGCGTGATCCGGCGCCGCCAGACGGTGGCTGAACTGATCGCGCTGGAAGACTGATCAGGGCACACACCACAGTTGTATTTTATGCACTCCCTAACTTAAAACATTCAGTCTTTCGACAGCCACAAGAAAGATTCGAAGCGATACCTGAAATCGGGTATTGCGAACGCCGCGATCAAATGCAGCTGGCCACGCATTAAATAATAGTTCGGTATTTGCGCCGAACTGCCGATTCGAAAGGTTTCTAATCTGTGGAACCCGAAACGGCCGGCGACATACTTTCCTTGCCAACGCGGCAGACGGCGGACGAGTTCTTGCCTAGACAAGAGGGCCGGCGATCGACAGGATCGCCCGCGCGCGGGGCCCCGCGCGCGCGACGGCACGGCGACTCAGCAGCCAAGCCCATCGTCACGGCGAAGTCAATCGCGTGATCGCGATATACGCCTTTGGCACGCGGGGCTATCGCGCGCCGAGGCGCCCGGCTGACGCTCAAACAACGCCGAAACCAATTGCGGGAAAACCAGATGCTCGTTTGCGAGCGTTCGTCATTTCGAACTCGTCCCCCTATATTTCGCCGGCCCGGGGATCACCTTATCCCCAGACCCTGTTCAATATTGGAGCCAGAGATGACCAAATTGGGGAATATCGGAATTCATATTGGTGCGCGCCGCAAGATCAGCCTCGCGCTGATGGCCGCCCTGGGCACGCTGTCGCTCGGCGCCCACGCCGAAGGCGTCGCCACGAACCACGTGCACGCGGAAATCAAGGGCGGCGAGGCGCAGATGGTCGGCACGCCGGACGCGAACCAGGTCATGAACCTGGACATCGTGCTGCCCGTGCGTGACCGCGCCGGCCTGCAGGCGCTCGCGGCCCAGATCACCGATCCGGACAGCCCGATGTTCCGCAAGTACATCACGCCGTCGGAGTTCACCGAGCGCTTCGGCCCGACGCAGGCCGACTACGACACCGTCCGCAGCTACATGGAAGAGCGCGGCCTGAAGGTGACCGGCGGGTCGCGCGACGGCATGGAACTGCAGGTTCGAGGCACCCTCGACAAGGTCGAGAAGGCCTTCAACGTCACGATGCGCAACTACAAGCATCCGACCGAGAACCGCGTGTTCTTCTCGCCGGACCGCGAGCCGACGACCGACATGGCCGTCAAGCTGTGGCACGTGTCCGGCCTGGACAACTTCTCCAAGCCGAAGCCCAAGTACGTCAAGCGCAGCGACTTCGCCACCGCCAAGGGGATCGCGCCCGAGGCCGTGGTCTCGCACGCCACCACCGGCTCCGGCCCGTCGGCCTCGTTCCTGGGCAGCGACATGCGCGCGGCCTACTACGGCGGCACCGCGCTGACCGGCGCCGGCCAGCACGTCGCGCTGTTCGAGTACTACGGCACCGACCTCGCCGACCTGACCACGTACTACAAGAACATCGGCCAGACCAACAAGGTGCCGGTCACGCTGATCTCCACCGACGGCACCAGCACCTCGTGCACCGCCGCGAAAAAGTGCGACGACGGCGAGCAGGAACTCGACATCACCCAGGCGCTCGGCATGGCCCCGGGCCTGGCCGGACTGGAGATGTACGTCGGCTCCACCGACACCGCCATCATCAGCGCGATGACCACGCACAGCCCGCTGGCGCTGGCCATCGGCTGCTCGTGGGGCTGGACGCCGGCCGACGCGAGCACGCTCGACCCGTACTTCGAGAAGATGGCCGTGCAGGGCCAGAGCTTCTTCGTCGCCTCGGGTGACAACTCGACCTGGACGAAGTCCGGCAACGCCGAATCCTGGCCGGCCGACGACGCGAACATCATCGCGGTGGGCGGCACGGACCTGGTGACGGCCTCGGCGGGCGGGGCGTGGAAGTCGGAGACCGCGTGGGTGGACTCCGGCGGCGGCATCTCGCCCAACAAGATCAAGATCCCGACCTGGCAAAAGACCGCGGGCGTGATCACCTCGACCAACAAGGGTTCGACCAGCTACCGCAACGGCCCGGACGTCGCCGCCAACGCCAACTTCACGTTCTACACCTGCGACAACCAGACCACCTGCCAGGCCAACGAATACGGCGGCACCAGCTTCGCCGCGCCGATGTGGGCCGGCCTGGTCGCGCTGGCCAACCAGCAGGCCGCGGCGAACGGCCAGGCGGCGGTGGGCTTCTTCAACTCGAAGATCTACGCGCAGAACGTGACGTCGAGCTACTCGACCGGCTTCCACGACATCACCAGCGGCAAGTCCGGCAGTTATTCCGCCGGGACGAATTTCGACTTGGTGACCGGATGGGGCAGCCCGAAGCCGGCGATCATCACGCAACTGCTGAAGTAAGCCGCGACTCGGCCTGATACGGCGGGACGACGGGGCAACCCGTCGTCCCGCTTCTTC
>CAIMXF010000294.1 GCA_903845345.1 uncultured beta proteobacterium | reverse complement strand
GCCATCACGATCACCCAGGCACAGGCCGCCGGCCTCAAGCCCGACCTGCTGGCGAGCCTGAAGTCGAATCCGGACGGCACGCTCGTCGTGCCCGTCGACGAGAGCACCGCCACGCCGTTCCTCGCCAATGCGACGTCGGCCGAAGCGCGCAAGGCCTTCTACCTCGCCTACAACCGGCGCGGCGGGCAGAAGAACGTCGACCTGCTGGAGAAGGCGATCGCGCTGCGCGACGAGTCGGCCAAGCTGCTGGGCTACGCCAACTGGAGCGCCTACACGACCGCCGATCGCATGGCCGGCACGCCGGAGCGCGTGGACAAGTTCCTCACCACCATCGACGCCGCCCTGCTGCCGCTCGCGCGCGACCAGCGCGCGAAGATGTCCGCGCTGAAGGGCGCGCCGCTCGACGAATGGGATCGCGCGTTCTACACCGACATCGCCAAGAAGCAGCAGTTCGACCTCGACCCCGAGGCGGTGCGGCAGTACTTCCCGGCGCAGCACACGATCGACGCGATCCTCGCTTTCTACAGCAGCATGCTGGGCCTGACCTTCACCAAGGCCGACGACCTGCCGCGCTGGCATCCCGACGTCGTCGGCTACCGCGTCACCGACACCGCCACCGGCGCCGACCGCGGCTCGTTCTACCTCGACCTGTACCCGCGCCCGGGCAAGTACGGCCACTTCGCCAACGAAGGCCCG
Source organism: uncultured beta proteobacterium (assembly GCA_903845345.1). Classification (GTDB taxonomy): domain Bacteria; phylum Pseudomonadota; class Gammaproteobacteria; order Burkholderiales; family Burkholderiaceae_C; genus Scleromatobacter. The sequence goes on along the minus strand of CAIMXF010000294.1, from coordinate 3,399 downwards.
ACGGGCCGCCGCACGCTGCCCGACGGCACGGTGCGTCCGGCCGTCAACACCATCGTCGGCAACTGGCCTGCACCGGCGCCCGGCAAGCCGTCGCTGCTGTCGCACCAGGACGTGCTTGTGTTCTTCCACGAGTTCGGCCACAACGTCGCCGCGCTGTGCGGCGACACGCCCTACGAGACGCTCAACAACGGCTACCGACTCGACTTCGTCGAGGCGCCGTCGCAGATGCTCGAGAACTTCGTGTGGGACCCGGCGATCCTCAAGAAGATCTCGTCCAACGTGGCCACCGGCGAGCCGCTGCCCGACTCGATGATCGCCAGCATGAACGCCGCACGCCACTACAACCAGGCGTGGACCCAGATCAGCTCGGACATCTTCTACGCGCTCGTCGACCAGCGCTACCACTCGGCCACGCCGCCGGTGGACACGACGGCGATCTGGAAGGCCACGAAGACCACCTACACGCCCAATCCGTTCGTGGACGGCACCTACGGCCAGGCGAGCTTCGGGCACCTGATGGGCGGCTACGAAGGCACCTACTACGCGTACGCCTGGGCCAAGGTCTACGCGATGGACATGTTCACCGCCTTCCAGAAGGACGGCCTGCAGAACCCGGCGGTCGGCGCGCGCTACCGCAAGGACATCCTCGCGCCGGCGCGTTCGGTCGAGCCCGACGTGCTGGTGAAGAACTTCCTCGGCCGCAGCATGAAGCCCGACGCGTACTACGCCGATCTTGGGATCAAGGTCGACGCGAAGTAAGGATCGACGACGAGCCCAGGAAGGCGGCGATCGCCGCCTGGGCGCCGCCTGATCGCGGCAGCGACTGGTGCGTGGTGCCGGCGACGATGCGCACTTGCGGCGCCTTCGGCAAATGCCCGCACAGTCGATGGCTGTGTTCGTGGGGCACCGACGTGTCGGTCCCGGCGAGCAGCACCAGCGTCGCACCGGCGTGGCCCGTCGCGAGCGGCGCGCACTCGAAGCGTTGCGTCATGAGGGCGGCGGCGATCCCTCCGCACCGGCGCGCCCGCACGACGCCCGCCGCGCTGTCGAACGGCGACATCAGCACGAGTCGGGCGGGCCGGGCCTGCTCGACGATCGCCAGCGCGATCGCCGTGCCCAGGCTGCGGCCGACGATCGCGAGGTTTGCGAGGCTCTCGCGCGCGGCGACGAACTCGAGGATGGCCTGCGCGTCGGCTTTCGCCCGGCGCTCGGACGCGCGCCCCGTCGACTCGCCGAAGCCGCGGTAGTTGAACGCGTGGATCGCGTGGCGCGCATTGAACGAGGCCATGTCCGCCGCCCAGGCCACGTTCTCGTTGCGGCCGCCGAAATACAGCATGACGCCGTCGACGATGCCGTCGACCGGCCGCGCCGACCAGCCTTCGAGCACCACGCCGTCCGGCCGCTCGAGGCGCTGCGCGGTGGTGCGGTAGCAGCCGGCATGCGGCCCGGGCTGCAGCGGGCGGATGCGCGTGGTGCGGCCGAAGATCAGGCGGCCTTCGATCGATTCGAGCATGCTTGACGCGGCCTTGGTCGCGAGTGGGCGCCCGCGGGCGAGAGGCTTGATGTTCGGCCTCTCAGTGGACTGCAAAGCGCTCCGGCGACTACTTGTTGCCCGACACCATCGACTTGAAGCCTGGCGACGCATAGAGCTTGCCGAGCAAGTCCTGCACGCTGGGCTGGAGCGCAGCAGCGACCTGCTCGCAGGCCCTGTCGGCGACAAAGTTCGTCGAGAACTCGTAAGTCTCGTGGAGAACGACCGCGCCGCTTGCGGGACCTGTCACGGTCAGGTCGATCTGCCACTTGCCCGCGCCGATGTTCGAATTGAAGTCGATGTGGTCGAGTCTGCCATCGATGCGCACAGGCGAATCCGAGGCGTACACGCCGCCCACCTTCAACTCGTCGACGAGGGCGTGCTGGATGTAGGTCGCGAAGGGCTCCCGATCCGGCGTGCCGACACCACCCGCTGCGCGGCAGATGAACGAGCTGACATTGGGCTGCCAGGCGGTGAAGTCGCCGACCGATACTTTCTGCGGCGTCGCACCCGCGGCCTGATGGATGGCCTCGATGTTGGCCGGCGACATGCCGTAGCGTGGCGTCATGTGCGAGCAGGCGGCCAGTGCCGACGCTGCGGCCAAAGCTGTCACCGTCTTGAATTGCAGTTTCATCATTGAATCCCCCTCTTGATTTACGAATTCGAAGGAGAATTCTGGCAAAGATGCGAGGCGACGACGCGTCGGGTTTGACCGATGGGCGCCGTCACTCAGTTGTGCATCATGTGCCGCAGCGACCGCAGCGCCGCTTCCTGCACCGCCTTGCTCAGCGGCTGATACGCGTGGATCGTATGGCCCAGGCCTTCCAGCAGCGCGCCCATCTCGACGGACTGCGAGAACGCCGCGGCGAATTTGGACACGCTCTTGCCGACGGCATGCAGCCGAGGGTGCGATGGTTGTCCTTGCGCGGGACCGCGCGCACGAAGCGGCCGGAGGATTCGCGTGGGACGGTGTCGGGTCTTGAATGTTGCGCGGGAGAGTCTCGACTCCGAGCGACTGTCATCGCGCAACATTCGAGACCTGACACCGCTGTTCCCCGGCAAGTCAGGCTCGCTCGTAGCGGCATGCCGGCACGCCGGCTGTCGAGGCCCTCGATGGGCCGAGACACGCGACTTTCCTTCGTCCACCGAACGGTCGCCGCGAGAGGATGGACAGGGGTCGGTCGCGCAGGCGCCTCGACACGTTGGCGGGCGCCAGCGACGTTCTGGCCCGGTGCCGGAGAGTGGCCCCGCCACGGCGCGCGGTCGACACATCGCAAGCCGGCCCGCGGACGACGGCCGTTCAGGCCGGCGTCAGATGCTCGAGGTGCCGGAGCGACCGACCCCTGTCCAGCCTGTCGCTGAAGATCCGCGAGCCAGCAACCGCCCGCGCGCAGCGCGGGTGCCCATGACATCAACGCGTCGTCGAGCGGCGACGGCAAGACGTCAGATGTGCAACGCGTGCCCCAGCGCGCGCAGCGCCGCTTCCTGCACCGCCTCGCCCAGCGTCGGATGCGCATGGATCGTGTGCCCCACGTCCTCCAGCAACGCGCCCATCTCGATGGACTGCGAGAACGCCGCCGCGAGTTCGGACACGCCCTTGCCGACGGCCTGCCAGCCGAGGATCAGGTGGTTGTCCTTGCGCGCGACCACGCGCACGAAGCCGTCGCCGGATTCGAGCGTCATCGCGCGGCCGTTCGCCGCGAACGGGAACGTCGCGCCGATCACCTCGTGCCCGGCGGCCGCGGCCTCGGTCGCGTCGAGGCCGACGACCACGATCTCGGGATCGGTGAAGCACACCGCGGGCATCGCCGCCGGCATGAAGTGGCGGTTCTTGCCCGAGATGATCTCGGCCACCATCTCGCCCTGCG
>CAIMXF010000293.1 GCA_903845345.1 uncultured beta proteobacterium | reverse complement strand
TCTTGCCCACGCCAGGAGGGCCGAACAGAAGCACGCTGGCGCCGCGATCGAGACACTCATGACCGGTGGCCAGCGCCATCACCTGGGCCTTGGACACACTGGGCACCGCGGCGAAGTCGAAGCTGGACAGGCGCTTGTCGGGAATCAGTGCCGACTCGGCGCGACGGCGTTCGATCCGGCGCACGTCGCGCTCGTTCATCTCGTGCTCGAACAGCGCTTCGAGCAGCCGGCTTCCCGGCCAGCCTTCGCGGTCAGACTGCTCGCATAGATCGAGCGCGAGCCGCTTGATCGACGGCAGCCTAAGTTCGGTCAGTATCAGGTCCAGCCGGGCGTTCATGAACGTACTCACGCCTGCACCCTCAGCAAGGCGTCGAAGCCCGCCAGATCTGGCAATTCGACCTTCACGTTGGGCAGAACGCCCGGGCGTGGCGCGAGCAGCGCGGTCAGCGCGATCAGGTCGGGCAACTGATCGAGCTCGATGAGCTGCTCGAGTTCGCTAGCCAGCTGTGCCTCATGGCCGTCGGCCGCCAGTACGAGCAAGCCCACGATAGTCTTACAGGCCTCGCGTTCGCTCAGTCGCGCGCTCAGCCGCTCCCAGGTCAGGCGATAGACCGCGCGCGGGAACATCGCGTCGCGCAGCACCCAACGGGCGAAGGCGCCGGGCTTGCGTCGCAGCGCTCCGACCATGTGCCGGTAGTCGATGTCGCGCGGGTGGCGCTGCCCGTCGCGGTGGGTCAGACGCACTCGTTCGAGCACCCTCGTGCCGCCGAGCCAGCACTCGATATGGTCGGTGTACAGGCGAACCATCAGGCGCTGCCCGATGAGTCGGCTGGGCGCGCTGTACAGAGCGCCGCGCACGTTGAAGACGGCGTACTTGCTCACCCGTGCAGGCACCTCCTCGTACTCGGCTGTGCGTCGCTGCGGCAGCGCGCGCAATGTGGCGCGCTCGACCACCAGACGCACGGTCACGCGGGCGTTCAGTCGCGCGACGATCGTCTCGACCAACGCCTCGTAAGGGCCACGTTCGTCGAAGCAGCGCGAGCCGCGCAGGCGCAGAGCTTGGTCGAGTGCCGTCTTCAGCGAATCGTGTCGCGATTCGATCGAGCCATTCTCCTGTGACTGGCCCGGGTTGCATCGGCTCGCCCGCATGTCGTAGTGCTTGCACAGCGCAGCGTAGCGGTGTGTGAGCTCTTGTTCCTCAGCCAGGTTGTTGAAGGCGGCCGACAGGCTGTCGGTGCGGTGCTCCTCGGGGACACCGCCCAGGCGCCACAGCGCCGATTGCAGCCCGACGGACAAAGCGATGAAGCTCTCGCCGCCTTCGAACACAACCGCGTGGCGCCAGCCCGAATGCGCCAGCGCGAACTGATAGATCCGGTGCGGGAAGGCGACGCCGGCGACAACTACCTCAAGCTCGTCGCAGACGGTGAAGTCGGACAACCCGAGTCGGCCCGGCGGGTGCTCTTGCGCGAAGAAGACCTCGCGCTCGGGGCCGTGCATGGCGCGCCACTGGCGCACACGTCGCTGCAGCGTGCGCAGCATGTCCGGGCCGTAGGAGCCTGGGTAGCGGCGCTGCAGTTCCTCCAGCAGCGTGACAGCGTTCAGCATGGCGTCGGCTTCGAGCAGCGGCACCACTTCGCTGCTCCACACCGAGGCCAATGGGTCAGCTCGGGTGCGCCAAGCTCGCTCCTTGCGCTGCGAGGG
>CAIMXF010000292.1 GCA_903845345.1 uncultured beta proteobacterium | reverse complement strand
GTTGGTGGTGACCGGCATCACCCACATCGTCAGTTCCACGGCGGCGACGCGGCCCGCGAAGGCGGAAAGCAGCAGTGCGGCCGCCCACGCGCGCGCGCCACGCCCGCGGGGCGCGGGCGTGCGAGCGAACGCGAACGGCGGAGACATCTGCAAGGCGATCCCTGTTAAGTCAATTTGTTTGCATTATCTGGGCCGACGCTTTGGGGGTCAAGCTCGCATTGTTGAGGGTTTACACGCTGCGAACGGCGGCAGGGCGTCTTTTGCTGTCGGGCTGCACGTCGGCGTCTTCTCGGGCCAGAATACGCGCAGCCCGATACGGCGACGCGCGCGGGCCCGGCGGCTCGATGTCGACGTGCCCCCATTGTTGGCTGGAGCCCTGCCTGGCATGGGCGATGCGCGCAGGCGGGGATGCCCTTCGAAGTTGGCCGCGCGGTGGATGGGGACCGATCGGCGCGGGAGAGGCGCAGCTCCGCCCCCGCAAGGCATGGCCGCCGGCCCGCTCCTGGCGATCAGGGTGGTTGCCGGCGCTCGACCTGCGACGCCCTCGAGCGCGAAGGCCGCCGCGACCCGGCGCATGCGGGTTGTCGAGTATTACTTCAATTTGATTATATTAATACACTCGCCTCCTGATCGGTCATCATGTCCCCGGTGAACAAGCCCAACGTCGCCAGCCTGTCCGGCACCAATCTCGAATTCGCCCGTTCCCACAACCGGCGCGTCGTGATGGAGGCCATCCGCCTGCACGGACGGCTGACCCGTGCCGACATCGCGCGCCTGACCGCGCTGACGCCGCAGACCATTTCCAACATCGCGAGCGAGCTGCAGAAGCTCGGCTTCCTGAACGCGTTGACGCCCGAGCGCGGGACGCGCGGCCAGCCGGCCACGCCGTTCGTGATCAACCCGGACGGCGCCTACTCGATCGGCCTGCAGATCGACCAGAACATGATGGTGGCGGTGGTGGTCGACCTGTCCGGCAGGATCCGCGGCCGCTGCACGCTGGCCGTGGATCACCCGACGCCCGCGCAGGCGATGCCGCTGGTGCGCGACGTCGTCGAGACGCTGCGCAGGTCGTCGGACGCCGACTGGAGCCGCGTGCTCGGGCTCGGCCTGGCGGTGCCGGGGCCGTTCGACGTCGAAGGACTGAGCGCCGTCGGCCCGACCGCCCTGCCGGGCTGGCAGGACCTGTCGATCGCGCAGCAGATCGGCGGCGCCATCGGCCTGCCGGTGATCATGGAGAACGACGCCACCGCCGCCGCCATCGGCGAGCGCCTGCACGGCGTGGCGCGCACGTTCCGCAGCTTCACCTACCTGTTCATCGGCACCGGCCTGGGCGCCGGCATGTTCCACGACGGCCACCTGTACAAGGGCTCGGGCCACAACGCGGGCGAGATCGGCCACATGATCGTGGTGCCGGAGGGCCGGCAGTGCCCGTGCGGCAACCGCGGCTGCCTGGAGCGCTACGTGTCGCTGCAGGCCGCCTACGAGGCGCTGGAGATCGGCGACCTGGCGCACGCCACGCCGCAGATGCTGCTCGACCCGAGCCCCGCGGCGCGCGCGCGCCTGGACGGCTGGCTCGACGAGGCCGCGCAGCGGCTGCGCCAGGCGGTCAACATCCTCGAATCGATGCTCGATGCCGAGGCCGTGGTCATCGGCGGCTTCCTGCCGGCGTCGGTGCTGGCCTTGCTGATCGAGCGGCTCGAGCCGCTGCACACCTCCGTCGCCGCACGCCGCAACCGCCAGACCCCGCGGGTGATCGCGGGGCTGGCGGGTCACGACACGGCGGCCCTCGGGGCCGCGGCGCTGCCGATCTTCGACGAGCTCAATCCCAATCTCGGCGTGCTGCTGAAGGCGGACAACCCGTGACGGCGGCCGCAATGGTGCCAGGGCTTGTCCCCTGCGCGATGGGCGAGGTTGCCGACGGCCGCACTGCGACGTGCGAGGGGCAGGGCCAGCCACCGCGGCATTAGTTTCGGGCTAGTCCAATTCTTGATTGGACATTGCGAGCCGGCCGGTGCTTCGGGGTACCGGCCGGTTTTTTTTGGCCGTCGCGGGCAAAAAAAAGAGGTGAGCCGAGAGACGCGGCTCACCTCCACCCACCGGACTGGCACTACGCCCGCTATCGACTTCGGGCGGGCGGACCCACTCGTCCGCCGTCGTTCCAGATGTCGCGAGCGGGCCCTCAGGACTTCCAACCCGCTCTCCGTGCGACATGGCACCAATGTACTACCAGTTGCCTTGCTGGTTATCGGTACTAACCCGCAACCCACCTGCGCAGCCGGGTTTTCATCTGGTCTCAAGCGAGCTGCCGTGTCACGCGCGGGGCCGTCAGAAGTCGTAGAACGTATTGACCGTCAATCGACCCTTTCGCGGATCGCCGCAGAGGCTGAGCGCCGGATTGACGCAGGCGCTGTGCAGCAGGCTGCCTGGGTAGACCACCATGCGGTTGAAGCGCGCGGCAATCGCGCCGAGCAGCGTGAATCGCTCGTCCGAGCGATCGAAGTAGCGCTGCGCCGGGAGGCGCGCATTGATCTCTTCATAGTAGACGTCGAGATAGCGCTCGCGGTTCTCGGCCGTGATGCGCTGCATGCCGGTCGCGTTGTGACGATAGAAGCCCGTGCCGCCGTGCTCGTCGTTGCACAGGTAGAGCAGCGCAGCCATGTGGTGCGGCGTGCTCGCGTCGAAATGCGGCGTGCGCTGGAGCGGCCCGAGCGCCCCGGGGGGCGTGGTGGTCAGCGAGAAATAGCAGGCGCTCTTCTTCACGGCCAGCACCTCGGGGACGCCGAAGTTCACCTTGATGAGCGGATCCAGCAGCTCCGTGATGTTGTGCGAGTAGTCGCCCGGCGCGCGGGCGCGGATGCCCGGATAGCCCTTTCGCTCGGCCATGCCGGGATAGGGCTCGAAGCGGCCCTCCGCGGCGAATTCGACCAACGCTTCGGGATGTTCGAGGAAGTTGTCGATGACGACGACTTGGTGGTCGCCGATCCTGAGGGACCGGATGTCGGGCGGCATCCGGAGCGCGTGGTTCTCGGGCATGGGCGAGATGCTAGCGGGTACCCCGGGAAAACACACCGGCGGCCGGACTTGCGTCCGATGCATGGGGTGCGGTTCGAAGCGGCCGTGCTCGTGCCGGCCACTTCGCTGGGCGCCAGCGCCTCAGAACTTGGCGCTCAGGCCGACGCGGTACGTCGTCTCGCCCATGAACGACCAGGCGGGGTAGCCGTCCTGCAAGGGCACCTTTTGCGTCGACGGCGTGCCGCTCGTGCCGTACTCGAGGTCCTTCTGCTTGAGCAGGTTGGTCGCGTCGAAGCCCAGGCGGATCTTGGGGGTGATGTTGTAGCCCAGGCTCAGGTCCAGCGTGCCGTAGGCATCGTGCCAGCGGTTGCCATACCAGTACGGATCTTCACGCAGCATGTACTTGGAACGCCAGTTGTAGGCCAGGCGCGCCGAGTAGACCGAGGTCTCGTAGTAGCCCGCCAGGTTGACGGTGTTGCGCGAGGATTGCGTGAACACCGGCACCGCGTCCACGTAGCTGCTCGCCGGGGCCACCGCGTGCGAGAACGTGTAGTTGCCGACAACGCCGAAGCCGTTGTCGAAGTCGTGGTTGACCTGGGCCTCGAGGCCGTCGATCTTGCCCCCGCCGGCGTTGACGTAGTTGCTGACCGTCCAGCTGTCCAGGCCGCTGTCGGGGCTGACCACGCCGATCGACTGGTCATACTTCGTCACGGTGGTGATGAAGTTGCTGATGCTCTTGTGGAAATAGTCCACCGCCACCAGGTTGCCGCGGCCGTAGTAGTGCTCGAGGCTGAGGTCGAACTGGTTCGACAGCATCGGCTTGAGGCCCGGGCTGCCGTAGACCATCGTCTCGTTGCCCGCGACGCCGTCTTCATAGCCCGACTGCTGCGCCTGCAACATGTTGGCGAAGTTCGGGCGGGTCATGGCGCGCGAAGCGGCCAGGCGAAGGATCGTGTCCTTCTGGAGGTTGAACGCCGCGTTGAAGCTCGGCAGGAAGTAGCCGTACGAGGCCTGGTCGCTGGACAGCGAGCTGCTCCAGCCCTGGTTCTGCGCGATGTCGCCGGCCGCCAGCGGCGAGCCGTCGAACTTGTAGCCCGTGGCCGAAGCCCGGGTGTGGACGTAGCGCAGGCCGAAGTTGCCGCGCCACTGGTCCTTCTCGAACTCGAACATGCCGTAGGCGGAGGTGTTGCGCTCCTGCAGGACGCCGTAGCCGTCCCGCTCTTCGGACCACGACGTGATGTTCGCGTTGGTGTTGGCCATCATCGCGTCGATGTCGGGCTTCGGAGCGCTCCAGCCGGGCGTGCCCGTGTCCATCGTGCCGTCGTACAGGCTCGCCGTGTTGGCCAGGACCGGCGTGGCCGCGAAGTTGGCGCGCAGCGTGTTCTGCGCGAAGGTGTGCTTCGTGGCGCGGGCGCCGAACTTGAACGACGTCAGGCCTGCCCAGTCCAGATCCTTGGTGGCGTCCAGTTGGGCGAAGTTCTCCTTGTCGCTGTTCGGTCCCTGCGTCGTCGCCCACGATCCTGCCGGGCCGATCGTGGACGGGAGATTGGCGGTCGTGTAGTTCTGGTTCGTCGTCGGGCTGATGTGGATTTCCTTGCCCGTGGCGTCGATCTGGCCGGCCCACAGCGGCAGGCCGCCAGCGTAGTAGCTGTAGTTCGTCGTCTCCGACGTACCGCCATCGGCCTTGGTCGTGCCGCCGACGGCCTCGAGCTTCCAGTCGTCCAGCTTGTACGACCCGTTCAGCACCAGGCTGTCGGAGGTCATCCTGGCCTTGCGGGCCCAGGTCTGCACGAACTCGTCCGTCGCGTCGGCGGCGCTGATGTTGCTGGTCACGCAGACGCCGACGGCGTTCATCACGCAGGGCGTCGCCGGGCCGTTCGGGTTGCTGTCCGGGCTGGCGGTCTGGAACAGGTACTGGCTGGTATTGGAGTTGTCGCCCGTCAACGCCAGCTTCAGGTAGTTCAGGCCCAGGTCCAGGTTCTCGACGGGCCTGGCCTGCAGCGTCAGGTTGAGTGCGCTGCGCTGGCGGTTCTGGATGAAGGTCGTCGGCTCGACGTCGCCCGACCAGCGCGTGTCCGACTCGATGCCGCGGCGGATGTAGATGCCCTTCTCGAAGGCGCCCGCGACCAGCGCGCCGAAGCGCCTGTCCTCGCTGCGCCAGCTGTACATGCCCGAGACGTCCTTGTCCGGATCCGTGCTGACCGTGCCCTTGGACACCCGGGCACTGACGAACGCCGTGTTGGCCGCGAGGTCCAGCGGCTTGCGCGTCTTGACGATCACGGTGCCGCCGATGCCGCCTTCGGTCAGGTCGGCCTGCTGCGTCTTGTAGACGTCCATGCCACCGATGAGCTCGGAGGGCAGCAGCGAGTAGTTGAACGAACGGTCGACCGACTTCTGGTCGTACCAGCCCGTCGAAGCCACGGTCTGGCCGTTCAGCGTCGTGTAGGTCATCTGCGGATCCGAGCCACGGATCGAGACCGAGGAGCCCTGGCCGAACTCGCGGTCCACGGACACGCCGGGGATGCGGCCCAGCGATTCGCCGACGTCGGAGTCGGGCAGCTTGCCGACGTCTTCGGCGGACAGCGCGTCCACGACGGCGTTGGCGTTCTTCTTGATGTTCGTGGAGGTCTGCAGCGAGGCGCGGATGCCGGTGACCTCGACCGTCTGGACCGGATCGTCCCTGGTGGCCATGGCGGCCGAAGCGGCCGGTGCCGGAGCCCCGGCGGACTGCGCGAACGCCGGGGCGGAGACCGCGCCGGCAAGCGTGACCGCCGCGGCGGCGGCAACGGGTTTGAGTTTCGTCTTCATGGGGCTCCTCTTTGCGGGTGGCAGCATTTCTTGATGAACACGGCCGGTGGATGTCGGGTCGAATCTGCGGTGCGTGCGCTTGTCAGGCGACGTGAAACGCGTTCACGGGCGTTGCCAGGCAGCACCTGGCACCCCGAGTGCAGCCAGTCCCTGGAAGCGCGCGAACGCGCCTGCCAAGGCCGTGGCCGCGGCGGCAACGATCGTGTGCCGTTGTGCGGCGCCGTTCGATCGCTTCCATCAAATCAAATGAGTTGATTTAATGGATGATACGTAAGAGGACTTGAAGTGGTTCGATGGTTTTCACTGAGTTTCGACGTGGAGGCGACGCGCGATCAGCGTCGTTCGCGACGCGGATCCTCACCCAGCGCGTTCGATGCAGCGGTCGAACGAATGAAATGTGGCGCCCCGATCAGGAAACGGTGCCTGGCTTTGCCGAGGCCGCCTGCGCTGTCCGGGAGGTCAAGCCGATGACGCGCGGATGTCCGGTGATGCCAGGCCGGAGCTGGCATCTCGCGACGCCGCGGGCACGATTCCGGCAGCCCTTGCGACGACGGCATGCCGCGCATCCTCAGTTGCGGATGCACCCGCGACTTCGACGGCGACGTTCGACGCCTTCAGGGTCGGGCTGATGCCGCCAGGCAGCCGAGCTCGTCGATAGGGCCTGCGCGGGGAGCGCGTTGCGGGTTCCGGGCGCGGAGGCACGGCGGTCATCGGCGGCGCCGTTGGCCGCATCACCAACGCGCACGGGCTCGTTCAGCCTGTGATCCGCTTGGCCAGCATTGCGCGCAGCAGCGCGTTCTGCGCCGGGCCCGTCGGGCCGAGCAGCCCCTGGCGTTCGGGAGGGATGTGGCCGGTAACGTCGCGCTCGGCGTCGAACGCATAGTGCTCGAACAGGTGGCGCCAGGCGTCGCGCTGCGCGGGCGGCAACGTGCGCAGCGAAGCGGCCGCGAGCATGAGCGCGTCCAGCACGTGCGGCAGCACGTCGCGGCCGACGGCGGCCAGGTGCCACCAGTAATTCACCAGGATGTTGAACCGCTCGAGCGAATGCACGTGGTGCCACCACAGCGGCGGCATGTAGATGGCGTCGCCCGGCGCGAGCTCGGCCACCTGCGCGCTGGCCAGGGCCTCGCGAAAGCGCGGGAAGCGCTCGAAGTCGGGCTCGGCGAAATCGACCAGCGACATCGGCATGCCGGCAGGCGTGTGCTCGAGCGGGCCGACGTACAGGTTGGCGACCTGCTCGGGCGGAAACAACGTGAAGCGGCGCCGCCCGGCCACGCAGACCGCGATGTTGTGCGACTGGTCGAAATGGGCCGGCGTGATGATGGCCGTGCCGACCCAGATGCGCGGCTCGACGCCGGCGTCCAGCAGCGACAGCACGTTGTGCGTCTTGAAGTCCGGCAGGCACTGGGCCACCAGCGCGCTCTGCGCCGCGACGCAGGGTGCGCGTGCGAACTGCGCGTAGCGCAAGGCCTGCTCGACGACGCGACTCACCGGCGTCCGCACGCGCAGGTAGTTGAAGCCCTCCATCGAGGCGTCGTAGTCGATGCGCCCGTTCTCCTCGGGCGCCAGCATCAGCGCGTCGACGGGCGTGCCGTTGTCCAGCTCGGCCAGGTAGCGCGCGACGTCCAGCGCCGATTGCCGCGCGCGCGCGACGGACGGCCAGTCGCCAGCCACCCCGCGCAGGATCGCCGGCGCATTGCGGGGCAGGATCTCGGCCTCGAACTGGGCCCGGGTGACGCCCTGCCATTCGGGCAGGGAGGGGAGAGACGCGGTCATCGAATGTCTCGAAGCGAAGGCGAGGCGGCCGTTTCGGCGGAATGCGCCAGCATAGCCGCGCGCCTGCAGCGGGTGCCGCGGCGCCAGGCAAAAAAAAAGACGACCCGGGGGTCGTCTTCCGTGTCGCCGGAGATCCCCGCGCGGGACGTCCCCGCGCAGGCCTCCCGGCGAGATCAGTACGAGAAGTGCGCCGTCAGGTAGTACTGCGCGCCGTTGACGTAGCTGGCACGCGGCTGGTTGTCCAGCGTGTAGTAGCGCAGGATCGGCTTGTTCAGGTTGCGGCCTTCGAGGGTGATGTCGAAGTGCTTGTTGAACGTCCAGCCGATCGAGGCTGCCAGGGCGCCGCCGGCGCCCTGCACGAAGGCGCTGTTGCGATCCAGGCCGCTGTAGAACGAAGAGCGATGGTTCCAGGACACGCGTGCGTTCAGGTAGTCGTTCTCGAAGTACGCGCCCAGGTTGTACACCGTCTTGGACGTGCCCAGCATCGGCAGGCCGCTGGAGGTGGTCGCGCTGGTGAAGGAGCCGTTCGCGTTCGCGCCGAAGCCGCCCCAGATCGCCTGTTCCCAGCTCGCTTCGAGGCCGTGCACCTTGGCCGACTCGTTGACCGGAATGGTCAGGTCGAAGTCCACCGGCACGCCGGTCTGATGGGCGTTGTCGATGTAGTTGTAGGTCTCGTGCTTCTGGGCCAGGCCGATGTTGCTGGTCACGTCCATGTAGAAGACGCTGGCCGTCACCAGGGAACCCGGCGCGAAGTAGTACTCCCAGCTCGCGTCGAAGTTGTTCGACACGACCGGCTTCAGGTTCGGGTTGCCACCCGTGCCGCTGCCGATGAGGTTGACGTCGTCCACCGCGTTGAGCGACACCGAGCCGGCCAGTTGACCGTAGTCGGCGCGGGTCATGGTGCGCGACGCGGCGAAGCGGAGAAGCATGTCCTTGCTCAGGTTGTACTTCAGGTTCAGGCTGGGCAGCAGGTCGTTGTACGTGTGATCCGTCGTCTGCAACGTGAAGGTGCCGAAAGCCGACGTGACCGTATTGGCGCCCGGAATCCCTTGCTGGACATAGTCCTGGATGTGTTCCTTGGTTTGGACCAGACGCAAGCCGACGTTGCCGGACCAATCCTTCCCTTCCAGGTCGCCCTGGAGGTAGGCAGCGGTGGTCTTTTCGCCGACGCCGTATTGGGCGCCGTAGTCCATGCGGCCGGCCGGATCGTCGGTACCAGTGCCCGGATCGCGATTGGCGTACTGGGCGTCATAGGCCGCCAGTTGCGCCGGCGAGAACGTCCATGGGGACGCCGGAACGCTGGCGTTCAGGCCGCTGCCCCAGTTGCTCGGGTAGTTGCCCGAAGCGGCCGGGATGCAACGGAAGTCGGTGGTGGCGCCGCCGCAGGCCGCGGCGTAGTTAGCGGCACCCCAGTTGACCGCGGTCGGGCCCTGGCCGACCACGCCCCACAGCGCGCGCTTGTGCGACGAGGCACGGGCGCCGAACTTCAGGTCGACCAGCGGGCCGGCCTCGAGGTCGTACTGGCCGTCCAGCTGCGCCCACTTCTCGCTGTCGTCGACCTTGATATGGCCGTCGCCGAAGATCCAGCCGTCACCGCTGTCGGTGTTGAACGTGGGACCGAAGCCGACACTGCCTTGCGAGGTGGACGTCGCATTGGTCGACCAGCCTGCTGCGTTGTTGGGACCGTTCAGGCTGAAGCTCGCCTGGGTGGCGCCGACGACCGTCTCGGCGACGTCCTGCGCCCCGGACTTGCCGTAGCCGTTCGACAGGCCCAGCTTCGTGTTGAACGTCAGCTTGTCGGTCGCCTGGAACTTGCCGTCGAAGTCGAGGTACTGCGAATGCGAGGCGGCGTCCGGACGCGAGATCTGGTCGTAGATGCCGGCCATCATGCCGGCCGAATCGCTGTACGACGCCGACGTGAGGTAGCCGTTCGACACGGTGTAGTTCGTCGGCACTTCGGCGCCGCCGAGCTTGCGGCCGAAGAACATGTAGTTGCGGTTGATGTTCGACGCTTGCTGGTCGGACAGGAAACCGTTCAGGTCCAGCGTGATGCCATCGTTAGGCTTCAGTTCGATGTCGAACGTGCCGCCGGTGCGCTTGCGTTCCTGCTCGAACAGCGCCTCGCCGACCAGGTCGGGATACTGCACGCCGGCGACAATGCCCGGCAGGTTGGCCTTCGCCGATGCATCGTTGGCCTGGATGGTGTCGAAGCCCAGCACTTCCACGCCATCGCGGCGGATGTGGCGGGTTTCGGAGAAGGCTTGGACAAGGACGCCGAAGGTGCTCGCGTCGTTCTTCCAGTTGACCAGCCCGTTGTACTGGCCGTCCAGCTTGTCCGGCAGTTCGGCGTAGACCACGCCGGCGCTGGCGGACAGCGAGAACGGCTTCTTGAAGTCAAGCGGCTTGCGCGTGATGATGTCCACCGAGCCCGCCACGCCGCCTTCGATCAGGCTGGCCTCGGAGCTCTTGTGCACCACGGCGCTGCTGACCACTTCCGACGGCAGCAGCGTGTACGACACGCTGCGGCCGACGGTACCGGTCTGGCCCAGCACGAACCAGTCGCCGGTGGCGATGTTGTGGCCGTTGATCAGGGTCTGCGTGAACGACGGCGACGTGCCGCGCATCGACACGCGGTCGGCTTCGTCGAAGCCGCCTTCGGTGCCGCTCGACGAGCTGATCGTCACGCCCGGCAGGCGGGCGAGCGAGTCGGCGACGTTCTTGTCCGGCAGCTTGCCGATGTCTTCGGCCGTGATCACTTCGACGTGCGATTCGGCGTTGCGCTTCTGGTTGATCGCGCTTTGCAGCGACCCGCGGATGCCCGTGACTTCCACTCGTTGGACGTCGTCAGCCTTGGCGGCGGAGGCCGCAGCGGCAGGCGCCGCAGCGGTCTGGGCGAAAGCCGGGGCGGCAATCGCTCCGGCGATCGCAACCGCAGCGGCGGCGGCAATGGGCGTAAGTTTCGTCTTCATGGGGCTCCTCTTTTCGGGTGGCAGCATTTCTTCGGGAACGCGGCCGGTTGGGGTTGGGTCGTGCCGTCTCTCCATGGGCTCAGACGGTGCACCCTCGGGCTAGAAACCTGGTATGCGACAAGGTAGTACCACTGTACAACCAGTCTAGACCAGTGACCTATGCGTTTACCCTCATATTGCGTTTCGGCAACACCGGTTTTACGAGCAGAAGCCTCATGATTTCACGGTCCGAACATGTCGCCCGGCGTGGTTCGTCCGATGGATTCGATCGACTGTCCTTTGGTGCCCGAGTGGTATGCTAGCCAGGCTGCGATTCGCGACCCCCCCGACCTGTCCGGCCGGACCGTCGTCGCGAAACGCGATGCAGCCCCCGACAACACCAACAAGGGCACGCAATGAGCGCGCTGGCACAACTTCTCAACACGCTGGATCCCGACGGCAGTCAACCGCTTTACCAACAGCTGCAGCGCGCGCTGCGCGAGGCGATCGAAAAGCGGGTGCTGGGTCCCGACGACGCGCTGCCGTCCGAGCGCCAGCTCGCAGCCGACCTCGGCGTCTCGCGCATCACGGTGCGCAAGGCGATCCAGGGCCTCGCCGACGAGGGCTTCCTCGATCAGCGCCAGGGCTCGGGCAACTTCGTCTCCACGCGCATCGACAAGAATTTCGCCAAGCTCACGTCGTTCTCGGAAGACATGCGCGCCCGCGGACGCACGCCGCGCAGCGAATGGATCAAGCGTTCCAGCGGCACCGTCACGCCCGAAGAAGCGATGAAGCTCGCGCTGAGCCCGGGCTCCCTGGTCTATCGCTTCCATCGCCTGCGCTACGCCGACGATGCGCCAATGGCCCTCGAGTACGCCACGCTGTCGGCGGCGGCGCTGCCGTCGCTCGAAGCGGTGGACAACTCGCTGTACGACGCCCTCGAGCGCGCCGGCAACCGCCCGGTGCGCGCGCTGCAGCGCCTGCGCGCGCTGCTGCTCAACGAGGAACAGGCACGCCTGCTCGATGCGGATGTCGGCGACGCCGGCCTGCTCGTCGAGCGCCTGGGCTACCTGCGCGACGGTCGCGCGATCGAGCTGTCGCAGTCGATCTACCGCGGCGACACCTACGACTTCGTCGCCGAACTCAACGCGTCCTGAAGCCCGGTCGGGCATGCTACCTGCCGCGCGTGGCACCGTGTCGCGCGCGGGCGACTCGTTCGCCTTGGCACCGGCGTGGGCAGCCTGGTCCGTTTTTTGAGGACAATGGCGCACTTTTCCTTTGCGCTTGGGGCGCCGCCCGCGTGCATCCGTGAATTCCCTTTCCTCGTTCGGCGCAGCGTTTCCCCTGGGACTGACATGAGAGCTACTTCGCGCGCCGTGCTGGCGCTGACCCTTGCCACCGGCCTGGCCGGCGCGACAACGACGGCGGTCGCCGCTCCTGCGCCGGCCCCGGCGGCGTCGCAGCCCGAGAACGCCGTGCCGCCCACGTTCGCCACGCCGTTCAACGCGGCCCAGGACATGCTCAAGGGCGGCAACGCCGCGGGCTCGCTGGCCAAGATCAAGGAAATCGAGGCGCTGCCCGACCTGACGCCGTACGAGAAGTACCTGATCCTGCGGGTGAAGGCGCCGGCCGAATATTCGGTCAACGACAACGCCCACGCTGGCACCGACTTCGAGGCCCTGCTGGCCAACCCGCTGCTGCCGGCGGAAGACCGCCCGCTGATGCTCAAGTTCGTCGCCGAGATCCTCTACACCGGCGAGCAGTACGACAAGGCCGCCGTGGCGATCCAGCGCTACCTCGACGCCGGCGGCGACGACCCGCAGCTCAAGGAACTCCTGCCCCAGGCGCAGTACGCCGCCAAGAACTTCGACGCCGCCGCCAAGGGCTTCCGCGCCGAAGTGGATGCCGCGCTCGCGGCCGGCCGCGTACCCACCGACAAGCTGCTGCGATTCATGGTCAGCGCATACCTGGGCGAGAAGGACGACGCGGGCTACGTCTACGGCCTCGAGCTGCTGGCCGTCCACTACCCGAAGCCCGACTACTGGCGCGAGCTGATCGGCCGCGCCCGCGAGGTCGACAACTTCTCCAACCACCTGACGCTCGACGTCTACCGCCTGAAGAGCCAGGTGCTGGGCCACGTCGACGACCGCGAGCGCATCAACTACGCGGCGCTCGCCAAGCAGGCCGGCTACCCGGGCGAAGCCAAGAAGGTGCTGGACGACGCCTACGCCCACAAGCCGTTCACCGGCGCGGACCTGGCCGACGCCGGCAAGCTGCGTCCGGAAGTCGACAAGGCCGCGGCGAGCGACGTGGCGCAGGAGTCCGTCAACGAGAAGGGCGCCCTCGCCGCCAAGGACGGCAACGCGCTCGTCGTGCAAGGCCTGCTCGAGACCACGCAGGACAACGCCGCCAAGGGCGCCGACCTGATCGCGCAAGGCATCGCGCGCGGCGGCCTGCGCCAGCCCGACGAAGCCAGGCTGCACCTGGGCTATGCGCAGGTGCGCGCCGGTCGCGAGGCCGAGGCGATGAAGACGTTCCAGTCCGTCGGCGGCACCACCGGCACGGCGTCGCTGGCGCACGTGTGGATCCTGTACCTGCAATCGCGCCAGGCGGCCGCTGCCGCGCCAGCCCCGGCTGCCTCGGCATCGAAGTAAGCCCGGCACCAACGAGCAAGGCCCCGATCGCCCGCGCGATCGGGGCCTTCTTCATTCGTGCCGGAGCTAGATGTCGCAGCGCTGCTGCAACGGCGGATCGGGCGCGGGCACGGTGTCCGTTCGAGTCACATGTTCGGCGCGCAGCGCGCGCACCTGGGCATCGACATCGGCCGGGCTCAGCACCTGGTCCTTGGCCTGGAACACCCAGTCGATGTCCTCGTCGTAGACGCGCGGCGCGCCGCCGGTGGGCAGCGTGCCGCCGACGGCGAACCACAGGTTGAACGAGATCGTCATCGGCGAGACCGGCACGTTGCGGCCGTCGTGCACCGCCACCTCGCGGCCGTCGACGAACTCGTGCACCGCGCCCTTGGTCACCTGCATCAGCAGCGTGTGCCAGCCGTCGAACGAGCCGAACTCCTCGTGCGCCGAGTTGTGCGCCTCCCACGGATCGATCTGCACCGTCTGCCACGACACGCCGTACAGCCGCGTCTTGTCCGAGCCCCAGCCGCCGTTGGGCAGGTACTCCCAGTCGAGCTCGCTGAAGTCGGGATCGAACGGATGCGCGAGCGGCGCCACCGCGTAGAACGACTCGATCACCGGATCGCCACCGGCGCCCGAACGCGGTGCGTCGCTGAAGCGGATGCGCGCGGCGTAGGTGCCCTGCAGGTACTTGCGCTGGTGGCACAGCTGCGCCTGCACGGTGCCGGGGCCGGTGCCGTCGGTGCGGGCGGTCATGCGCAGCACGCGGTTGCCGGGCTGCGCCGGATCGTCGAGCAGCGTGATCGCCCGGGCGCTGAAGCGGCCGCCGGGCAGGCCCGGATGGCCGACGCCGTCGCGAAGCTGCCAGCCGCCGGCGGCCAGCTCGCCGGGCGCGGCATACGAGAAGTCGTCGAAGAACAGGTTGGCGGGCGTGGCCGCGACACCCGCGTTGACGACGACGCAGCCGGCGGCCGCCGCGACGCACGAGGCCGCGGCGATCGCGCGGGCAAGGGCGCGCAACGAGATCGGCGGGCGGCTCACGGCTCGATCGGCTGGTTCGGCTCGGCCGGCGTGGCCGCGGACAACGGCACGAAGCGCAGCAGTATCAGCACGGGAACGGCGCACAGCAGGCCCCAGATGAAGAAGTTGCGGTAGCCCAGCGCGGTCTCGATGTCGCCGCTGATCCAGCGGAAGAAGCTCATGCCCAGGCCCATCACGCCGGAGCCGATCGAGTAGTGCGCCGTGCGGAACTTGCCCGGCGCGACGACCTGCATCAGGTACAGGATGACGCCGACGAAGCCGAAGCCGTAGCCGAACATCTCGAGGCTCAGTGCGGAAGCGATGACCGCGAAGTTGGTGGGCATCGCCACGCTCAGGAACACGAACGCGACGCTGGGCAGGTTCATCGCGAGGATCAGCCACAGCATCGCGCGGCGCAGGCCCAGCCAGGCCGCGAAGTAGCCGCCGGCCATCGTGCCGACGATGAACGCGATCGTGCCGGCGGTGCCGTAGGCCCAGCCCACGTCATCGGTGGTCAGGCCCAGGCCGCCGGCCTGGCGGGCGGCGCGCAGGAAGATCGGGCCGATCGTCTGGATCTGGCCTTCGCTGGCGCGGAACAGCAGGATGAAGACGATCGCGAGCCAGACGCCGGGCTTGCTCAGGAAGTCGGCGATCACGTGCCACAGCGTCTTCGCGACGTCCTGCGCGGTGGGCTTGATCGTGCGCACGTCGGTCGCCTTCGGCAGCGCCCACACGTGATACAGGCCCAGCACGAGCATCAGCACGCTGCAGATGCCGAAGATCGTGCTCCAGGCCGTGGCGAAGCCGGACGCCTTCTCGAGGTTGCCGGCCAGGATCAGCAGGCCGCCCGCGGACGCGTAGCGCGCGACGTTGAAGAACGCACCCTGCCAGCCGGCGTATTCGGCCTGCTCGCGGTTGTTCAGCTGCGCCATGTAGATGCCGTCCGACGACACGTCGTGCGTCGACGAGAACACCGACACGGCGAGCAGGGCCGCGACGGAGACCGCGAAGAACGACGGCTGGTGCGTCGCGAACGCCACGGCGGCCAGGCCCAGCGAGCCGAGCCACTGGAACGTGATGACCACGCCTTTCTGGCTCGGCGCGAGCTCGAGGAACGGGCTCCACAGCCAGCGGATGCCCCAG
Organism: uncultured beta proteobacterium; assembly: GCA_903845345.1. Lineage (GTDB taxonomy): Bacteria > Pseudomonadota > Gammaproteobacteria > Burkholderiales > Burkholderiaceae_C > Scleromatobacter. The sequence continues at coordinate 26,454 of CAIMXF010000292.1, read as the reverse complement.
GCGAGGCTGAGGATGCCCATCCAGTGCGTGATGGTGTCGGTGGGCACCTTGCCGCTGACGAACATCTGCTGTGCGATCAGGTTCACCGCGAAGAACGGCAGGCCCTGCGCGAAGTACAGCGACGGCACCCAGGTGAGCGGCGAGCGGCGTGCGGAGGCCGCGGTCGTGTCGGCGGCGGAAGGCGAAGTCAACACGGCGGATTCACTGGACACGGGGGGTCTCTTTCCTGGCGGTGAGGGGGCGCGGTAGGACACGGGCGAGAGACAGTCTGCCCGCGCTCACGCCGCGCGCGGAGAGAGCTTCACCGGAGACTTCGCGATCGCCTGCGCGCGGCCTTCGAGCCAGGCCCGCGCGGCTTCGAGCGCGCCGTCGGCGTAGCCCCAGGTGACGACCGACGGGGCCGCGATGTCGAACAGCTGGAACGGATTCCACAGCGCGAGGTGCAGGTCCGGACGCGCCGTCGCCGCGCCCGCGCCGAAGCGCGTGCGGTGGTTGGACACGAGGATGTTGAAGCGGCCGTCGGTCGGGAACGTGGTGGCGTCGACGTCGCGCAGGTCGCCCACGCGCACGAACTGCACGTCGCCGAAGGCCGCGAACAGCTCGGCGACGCGTTCGGCCGGCAGACCTTCCTCGGACACGCCGTCGCAGGCGACGGAGTCCTGCGTGACCACGCGGATCGGCGTGGCCAGCGGGGGTGGCGCGGCCTTCCTGCCGGCGCCGTCGAATGCGGTCAGGCCGCGCGCCCAGGCCGCGCGCATCAGCGCGTCGTCGGCCGCACGCTGCGCGGCGTCGTACGCGCGCGGCGCGACCGGGTATTGCGCGGCGAGGTCGGCCAGGCGCGCCTCGGAACGCTTCACGTCGGCAGGCAGCAGCTGGCCTTCCTGCAACGCGGCCTCGATCGCGCGGATGGCGGCGGCCTGCTCCTCGAGGCTGCCTTGTGCGAGCGGCATGTCGGCACCGGCCTGCAGCGCCATGACGGCGCCCAGCGCGTGGCCGTACCTGTCGTGGACGGCCTTCATCATCAGCGCGTCGGTGATGACGACGCCGTCGTAGCCGATGTTCTCGCGCAGCAGGCCCGTGAGCACCGGGCGCGACAGCGTGGCCGGATGCTTGGGGTCGATCTGCGGATAGACGATGTGCGCGGTCATCACCGCCGGCGCCGCGGGCGTGTGGCCGTGGGCGTGGGCCAGCGCGCGGAACGGGCGCAGCTCGAGCGCCTCGAGCTGGGCGATCGACTTGTCGACCACGGGCAGCGCGTGGTGCGAGTCGGTAGCGGTGTCGCCGTGGCCGGGGAAATGCTTCACGCAGCAGGCCACGCCTTCGCGCAGCGAGCCGCGCATCCACGCGCCGGCCAGGCGCGCGACGGCATCCGGATCCTCGCCGAAGCTGCGCTCCGCGATCACCGGGTTGCCGGGGTTGTTGTTCACGTCGAGGACCGGCGCGAAGTTCCAGTTGATGCCCAGGCTGCGCAGGCCGCGCGCCACCGTGGCGCCGACCTCCTCGCACAGCGCCTCGTCGTCGATCGCGCCGAGCGCCATCGCGGCGGGGGCCTGCGGCAGGAACGTCGCGCGGACGGTGGAGCCGCCCTCCTGGTCGATGCCGATCAGGCAGCTCGGGCCCATGATCTCGCGCAGGTCGGACGTGAGCTTGCGGATCTCGTCCTCGGTGCCGAGGTTGCGGCGGAACAGGCAGATGGCGCGCACGTGATGGCGGCGCAGGAACTCGGCGGTCGCGGGGTCGAGCGAGGTGCCCGGGATGTCGACCATGACGAGATGGCCAGGGTGGAACGCGGGCACGGCACTCATCATCAATGGGTCAGCGTGACCTTGTTCAGGTGACGCGGCTTGTCCGGATCGAGCCCCTTCGCACGCGCGAGGGCTTCGACGGCCAGGTAGTAGCTCTGGATCGCCGAGATCGGGTCGAGGTCCTCGTGGCCCGCGGCCACCAGAGGCAGCTCGGCGCCCGGCGTGCCCACGGGCGCGGCGACCAGCACGCGCGCGCCGCGGCGGCGCATCTCCTCGGCCAGCGCGAGCAGGCCGGCCTGGGCCGGGCCGCGCGGGGCGAAGATCAGCAGCGGATAGCCTTCCTCGACCAGCGCCATCGGGCCGTGCTTGACCTCGGCGCCGGAGAACGCCTCGGCCTGGATGCCGCAGACTTCCTTGAACTTCAGCGCGGCTTCCATCGCGATCGCCAGGCTGGTGCCGCGGCCGATCACGAACAGCTTGTCCGCATGCACCAGCGCCTCGACCAGCGGCGACCAGTCGGCGTACGCGGCGCGCTCCAGCACTTCCGGCAGCGTCTCGAGCGCGGCCAGCAGCGGCTTGTCGTCCTGCCAGTGCGCGACGATGCGCGCGCCCGCGACGAGCTGCGCGATGTAGCTCTTGGTCGCGGCCACGCTGGTCTCGGCGCCGGCGTGCAGCGGCAGCACCCACTGCGCGGCCTCGGCCAGCGGCGAGCCGGCGTCGTTGACCACGGCCACGGTGCGCGCGCCGCCGGCGCGGAAGAAGCGCGTCGGCGCGATCAGGTCGGGGCTCTGGCCCGATTGCGAGAAGCCCCAGGACACCAGGCCGTTGCAATCGAGCTGCGACTGGTACAGCGTGACCAGCGACATCGGCAGCGACGTCACGAGGCGGCCGAGGCGCGCCATCACGAGGTAGGCCATGTAATGCGCGGCGTGATCGGAGCTGCCGCGCGCCACCGTCAGGGCCGATCGCGGCGGATCGGCACGGAGCTGCTCGCCGAGCGAGACATAGGCGGCAAGGTCGGCCGCCATCAGACGAGCCACGGCCGCCGGGGCTTCGCGCGCTTCGTCAAACATCCGTGAGCTCAATGGCATCTCCTTCTACGATCACTTGGGTCAGTTGCAGATCGGCGTCGAGCACCGCGATGTCGGCGCGCGCGCCCAGGAGCAGGCGTCCGCGATCGGCCAGGCCGAGGAAGTCGGCGGCATTGGTGGCCACCCGGCGCGAGGCGTCGTCCAGGCTCAGGCCCAGGCCGACGAGATTGCGCAACGCCTGGTCCATCGTCAACGTGCTGCCGGCCAGCGTGCCGTCGGCCAGGCGCACGCCGCCCAGGCACTTGGTGACGCGGTGGCTGCCGAGGTTGTAGTCGCCATCGGGCATGCCCGCCGCGGCGGTGGAATCGGTGACGCAGTACAGGCAGGGGATCGCGCGCAGCGCGGCACGGATCGCACCCGGGTGCACGTGCAGCAGGTCGGGGATGATCTCGGCGAACTCGGCATGCGCCAGCGCCGCGCCGGCGATGCCGGGTTCGCGATGGTGGAACTTGCTCATCGCGTTGAACAGGTGCGTGAAGCCGGTGGCCCCGCGCTGCAGGGCGGCGACGCCGTCCTCGTAGGTGCCGGCCGTGTGGCCGATCTGCACGTGGAAGCCGGCCGCGCGCAGCGGCGCGATCAGGTCGAGATTGCCGGGCAGCTCGGGCGCCATCGTGATCAGGCGGATCGGGGCGATCGCGTGCAGCGCCTTGACCTCGTCGACCGACGCGGGCCGCGCGAAATCGGGCTGCGCGCCGAGCGCGCCCGGGTTGATGTACGGACCTTCCAGGTGCACGCCCATCACGTGCGCGCCGCCGCGGCGATGCGTGCGGCAGGCGTCGGCCAGCGCGGCCATCGCCTTGCCGATGTCGGCCATCGGCGCCGTCATCGTGGTGGCGAGCATCGACGTGGTGCCGTGGCGCGCATGCACGCGCGCGATCTCGGCGACGGCGCTGCCGCCTTCCATCGTGTCGAAGCCGCCGCCGCCGTGCACGTGCAGGTCGATGAAGCCCGGCAGGATCAGCGGTTCGGCCGACACCCGCGCCTGGCCTTCGCTGATCGGTTGGCCCTCGATGGCGGCGATGAGGCCATCGACGATCGTCAACTTGCCGCTGATGAAGCCCTGCGGCGTCAGGACGTTGCCGCTCAGCTGCTGGCGGGAAACGCTCATCGGGGAATCTCCGTCCTGCGCACGGCGAGGCGCGCGACTGCTGGCGGCCGGGCGGCGCGGATCAGGAAACTCTCCGTCCTGCGGGCGGCGCTCATGCGACCGCTTCCTTCATCTGCTGGCGCACCAGGCGATGGGCGCCGTCGACCGCATCGCCGGCGGGCTCGACGAGCCGCGAGCGCAGCGCGGGTGGCAGGCGGCCGGCCATGCGCAGGCCGATGCTGCCGAGAATCACGATGGGCAGCTGCAGCCCCGGGTCGAGCGCGAGCGCCATGTCTTCGATTTCCTGTCCGATGTCCCGCACCAGCGACTGGGCCGCGGCGTCGGTGTCCGCGCACTCGAAGACGAGGGGCGCGAGTTGAGCGTATTCGTGCTGGCGCGCCGAGGAGCACCATTCCAGCAGCGCGTCGCGACGGTCGCTGACCTGGCGCCACACGGCTTGCGCCAGCGTGCCGGCAGCGGCGCGGCCGTCGAGCGCGCGGTGGGCGATCTGCATCGCGCGCAGCCCCAGCCAGGCGCCCGAACCTTCGTCGCCCACCGGAAAGCCCCAGCCGCTGACCGCCACGCGGCGGCCGTCGGCATGCAGCGCCTCGCCGACCGCGCCGGTGCCCACGGCGACGATGGCGCCCGGCCGGCCGGCATGGGCGCCCATCAGCGCGGTGCGCGAATCGGTCTCCAGCACGATCAGCGCGTACTCAGGGGCCGCGCGGAAGAACGCGGCGGCCAGGTGCGGCGCCACGGCCCCTGCCAGGCCCAGGCCCAGCACGCAGTGGTTCGGAACCGGCGTCGACAGTCCGGCCGACGCGAACGCGCGTTCCACCGCCTGGCCGATGTGCTTCCACGCCTGGTCGATGCCTTGCGCGAGCGCCGACGGGCCGGATTCGCCGTGGCCGACCAACGCGCCGCTGCTCGTCCAGAGGCGGACGCGGGTGCCCGTGCCGCCCCCGTCCACGCCCAGGGCGTAGCGGATGTCGGCCTGTTCAAAGGCGGGGTGATAACAGGTGTGGCTCATAAATGTGATACCACTATAGTACCATGATGGACCGCTGTCAACGAACGCCCGGCTGTGCGAAATGCCCGGCCGGGTACCGAATTTCACTCGTGAATTCTAGGAAGAAACCCGTACATTGCTGACAGCATTGACATCTCCGGACATGAACCAGTCGTAATACCAATTACGCCCGGCTGCTCGACACTGGTTCCCAAGCCACCCACTCACCCTTCCCGCGGCGCCGGGTGTCGCAGCCCGAACATGCCCCAGCCCTGCATCGTCATCACGTCGGCGCCGTCCTGGTTGAAGACGCGCCAGCGCGACAGCACCAGCCCGACGTGCGGCTTGCTGTTCATCACGCGCGACTCCAGCACGGTCATCTCGGCCGAGAGGGTGTCGCCCGGATAGACCGGCTTGAGCCAGCGCAGCTCGTCGATGCCGGGGGAGCCGAGGCTGGAAGAGTCGTTCAGGTAGCCGTCGCACATCAGGCGCATCGTCATCGCACAGGTGTGCCAGCCGCTGGCCGACAGCTTCTTGAACAACGAGGCCTCGGCGGCCGCGTCATCCAGGTGGAAGGGCTGCGGATCGAACTGGCGCGCGAACTCCAGCGTGGCCTCGCGCCGGACGGTGGTGCTGCCGAGGGCCATCACGTGGCCGACCGGGAAGTCTTCCCAGCAGTAGCGCTTGGCGGGGACGGGCGTCGTGTCCATGTCGGCGGTCTTCCTTCAAACAGTGGTGGCAACGAGGATAGCGCCACCGCCTCGACGGCATCATGATCGCAGCCATGATCATGCTCATCCTCGGACTCGTCCTGTTCCTCGGCATCCACTCGGTGCGCATCGTCGCCGACCGCCGGCGAACCGATTTCATCGCCGCGCGCGGCCCGGGCGCCTGGAAGGGCCTCGTCTCGATGATCTCGGTCGTCGGCTTCGTGCTGATCTGCTACGGCTTCGGGCAGGCGCGCCAGCAGCCGGACATCCTGTGGTCGCCGCCGCGCTGGACGCACGACCTCGCGGCGCTGCTGACGCTGATCGCGTTCATCCTCCTCACCGCGGCGTTCGTGCCCGCCAACGGCATCAAGGCGCGCGTGAAGGATCCGATGATCCTGGGCGTGAAGTGCTGGGCCGCGGGACACCTGCTGGCCAACGGCACGCTGGCCGACGTCGTGCTGTTCGGCAGCTTCCTGGCGTGGGCGGTGCTCGACTTCCGCGCCGCCCGCCAGCGCCGCCGCGCGGGAACCGAGCCGACGATCGCGCCCGCCGAGCGCGGCCGCAGCGCGATCGTGGTCGTCGTGGGCGTGCTGGCCTGGATGCTGTTCGCGCTGCACCTGCACCAGCCGCTGATCGGCGTCGCGCCGTTCCCCGGCTTCCACGGCATCGGGCACTGAGTCGCCGACTCAGCGCGCGGTGCGCGCCGCTTTCTCCCAGGCCGGGTGGATCAGCCCGGCCAGCAGCTCGAAGCGCGTGTAGGGCCGCGACCGGCCCGACAGCTTGAGCGACACGGCCACCACCAGGTCGTGCGTGCGCGACGGCGGCGCGTGCATCGGGAGCACCGTGAGCCACACGACCAGCAGCAACGGCAGCCACCAGGGCGCGCGCACGGCGCCCGGGTGGGCCAGGTAGTCGGCCAGCGTCCAGCCCGCGGCGGCCGCCCCGAGCACCATGCCGGCGATCGCCTCGCTCCACGAATGGGCGCCGAGGTCGACGCGCGAGTAGGTGATCAGCGCGGCCAGCGTCACGCCGGCCACGACGCCGCCCCGGCCGGCGATGATCGCGCCGATCACCGGCAGGATGGACCACGCGAACATCGAGTGGCCCGAGAAGCCCGTGAAGTCGAGCGCGGCGATGCCGTAGCCGAAGCCGAGGAAGGCCACCTTGCTGAGGGTGGTGATGCCCGCGACCCCGACGATCCCGATCACCCAGCGCCACGCCGAGCGCCGCGCCGGATGGTCGTGCGCGTGCGCGTTGCCCTGGGCGATGCGCCCGCGCGCGCCCGCCGGACGCGCGACCGCCAGCCACAGCGCGCCCGCCAGGAAGGCCGGCAGCAGGATCTGGGCCTCGCCCAGCCGCGTCACTGCCAACCAGAACAGCGAATGGATCTCGTTGCCTCCCGTCATGCACCCTTGTCTTGTGTCGATTGCGAAGCCGGCCATCCTAGCCGTCCCCGGTGAGGCCAGTGTGAGGTGGAGCTGTCGGTTCGTCGCCCATTCCTGCGGCCTGATACGCGCGCCGCGCGAGTCGTCGCAAGCGGCTGGAACCCGCGGGCGTGGCTGCCTACAGTCCAACCATCGAATCACGGACGACGCCAACCCGGCGCAGTCCACCTCACCGCAAAGGAGTCCATCATGACCAAGCCCCTGACCACCCGGATCGCTTCGTTCGCCCTCGCCGCCCTGATGACGCTGGGCATGCTGGGCAGCATCGAGGGCTTCGCGAAGGTCGAGAACCAGCTCGGCGCGACCAACGCGCTGATGGCGCAGGCCGCGCAGCACGCCCGCCAGGCCTGAGCCGGCTCAGATCGCCGCGGCCAGGCGCGTGCCCTGGTCGATGGCGCGCTTGGCGTCGAGCTCGGACGCCTCGTCGGCCCCGCCGATCAGGTGCACCTTGACGCCCGCCGCGGCCAGCGGTGCGGACAGCTCGCGCAGCGGCTCCTGGCCCGAGCACAGCACGATGGTGTCGACCTCGATCAGCGTCCCGTCCTTGCGCCCGGGGCCGAACGTGACGAACAGTCCCGCGTCGGTGACGCGCTCGTAGTTCACGCCGGCCAGCATCTCCACGTTCTTCATCTTGAGCGTGGCGCGATGCACCCAGCCGGACGTCTTGCCCAGCCCGGCGCCGTGCTTGCCGGCCTTCCGCTGCAGCAGCGTCACCTGGCGCGACGGTGCCGTCGGCTGCGGACGCTCCAGCCCGCCGGGCGTCTTCGCCGGATCGCCGACGCCCCATTCGCGCTTCCAGTCGTCAAGGTGCAGCGCCGGCGACGGCTCGCCGCGGTCGGCGCCCGTCACCAGGTACTCGGCGACGTCGAAGCCGATGCCGCCCGCCCCGACGATGGCCACGCGCTGGCCCACCGGCTTGCCGTGCAGCAGCACGTCGATGTAGCTCAGCACCTTGGCGTTGTCCTGGCCGGGGATGCGCGGATCGCGCGGCACCACGCCCGTCGCCAGGATCACCTCGTCGAACCCGCCCGCCAGCAGCGCCGCGGCGTCGACGCGCGTGCCGAGCTTCAGCACCAGCGTCGGCAGCAGCTCGATGCGGCGCGCGAAGTAGCGCAGCGTCTCGACGAATTCCTCCTTGCCCGGCACCCGCTTGGCCATGTTGAACTGGCCGCCGATGCGGTCCGCGCCGTCGAACAGCGTCACCTGGTGGCCACGCTCGGCCAGCGTCGTGGCGGCGGCCAGGCCGGCGGGGCCGGCGCCGACCACCGCGACGCGCCTGGCCACGGCGGCGGGTGCGATCGTCAGCTCGGTCTCGAAGCCGGCGCGCGGGTTGACCAGGCAGGTCGCCTGCCTGTTGCTGAAGGTGTGGTCGAGGCAGGCCTGGTTGCAGGCGATGCAGGTGTTGATCTCGTCGGCGCGGCCCTGCGCCGCCTTCTCGACGAAGGCCGGATCGGCCAGGAACGGGCGCGCCAGCGACACCAGGTCGGCCTGGCCGAACTGGTCGATGCCTGCGGCGAGCAGCCCCTCGGCCACTTCGGGCGTGTTGATGCGGTTGCTGGTGACCAGCGGGATCGTCACGCCGGCGGCGCGCAAATCGGCGCGCATCTTGCCGGTCACCCAGCCGAACGCCGCGCGCGGCACGCTGGTGACGATGGTCGGGATGCGCGCCTCGTGCCAGCCGATGCCCGTGTTGAGGATCGTGGCGCCGGCGGCCGCCACGGCCTTGGCCAGTTGCAGCACCTCGTCCCAGGTGCTGCCGTCGGGGATCAGGTCGATCATCGAGATGCGGTAGATCAGGATGAAGTCGGGCCCGACCGCCTCGCGCACGCGGCGCACGATCTCCACCGCCAGGCGCATCCGGTTCTCGTAGGCGCCGCCCCAGTCGTCGGTGCGGTGGTTGGTATGGCGCACCAGGAACTGGTTGATCAGGTAGCCCTCGCTGCCCATCACCTCGACGCCGTCGTAGCCGGCCTCGCGCGCGAGCACCGCGCAACGCACGAAGGCCTGGATCTGGCGCTCGATGCCACGGGCCGTCAGCGCGCGCGGCGTGAACGGCGAGATCGGGCTCTGGATGCGGCTCGGCGCGACGCACAGCGGCGAGTAGCCGTAGCGGCCGGTGTGCAGGATCTGCAGCGCGATCTTGCCGCCCTCGGCGTGCACCGCGTCGGTCACCTGCTTGTGGCGGCGCGCGCCGCTGCGCGTCCAGAGGGTGCCGGCGAAGGGCTTGACCCAGCCCTCGAAGTTCGGCGCGAAGCCGCCGGTGACGATCAGGCCGGCGCCGTGGCGCGCCCGCTCCGCGTAGAACGCCGCCATGCGCGGGAAGTCGCGCGCGGCGTCCTCCAGCCCGGTGTGCATGCTGCCCATGATGGTGCGGTTGCGCAGCGTCGTGAAACCGAGATCGAGCGGCGCGAGCAGCTTCGGGTAGGGGGATGTCATCGTGTTCTCGGGGCGGGCGTGGAGCTGGCGAGGCCTGAGATGGTACGGGCGGCGGCCCTCGCGGAATCGGGGCAGCCCACTAATCGGGCGATGGGGCGACTCAACCGATTCGCCACGGATTCGCTCCATGTCGCGCGGTCTCGCAGCGATTGCCGGGTTGCAGGCAACAGACCGGCAACATTGGCATGCCTCATAATGTTGAATTCAGATGACAGGCGCGGCCTGGAAAGTGGAGTGTTTTGATGAAAAAACGTGAGTTCCTGGCCGTAGGCGGCGCCGTGCCCTTGATGCTTGCCGGCTGCGGCAGCGGTTCCGGCAGCGCCCCGGTTCGCCTGGTCAACGCGAGCGTCGGCTACGAGACCCCCGGGCTGGGCTTCCAGGATGAATCCAACCAGATCGTGACCGGCATCACCTACGGGAATGCCAGTGCCTACTCCAACGTGCAGGCCGGCTCGGTCAGCCTCACGCTGACGACCACCATCAACGGCGTCGAGACCAGCGCCACTGCCGCGCAGGTGCGCACCGTCAACAAGGACCAGCGCTACTCGCTGGTCGCCTACGGCGTGCTCAACGAGCTGCGCCTGGTGCTGGTGGCCGAGAGCAACATCACGCCAGATACCGGCGACGCGAACATCAACGTCCTCAACACCTCCGTCGACATCGGCGCGGTGGACGTCTACCTGTCGCCCACCCAGGACCTGTCCATCTCCACGCTGATCGCGTCGAGCCTCTCGGCGACCACGTCCAGCCCGTCGCAGAGCGCGTTCGCCGGCATCACCGCGGGCTCGTACTTCATCACCGTCGTGGGTGCCAACAGCATCCAGCAGGGCATCAGCGACGTGCGCTTCCAGTCGCCGCAGGCGATCACCCTGACGGCGCTGCAGGTCGTCACGATCATCCTGACCCCGGGCGCCAGCGGCGTCCTGGCCAACGCGATCGTGCTCACCCAGGGCACCAGCGGCACCGCCGTGTCGTACCTGAACACCACGGCGCGCGCGCGCGCCGTCACGGCGATCCCGGGTGCGACGATTTCCGTCGTCGGGGTCACGCCGACGTCCCCGGCCACGGCCGTCACGCTGCTGGCGCCCAGCGCCACGCCGCAGTACTCGAACTACGCCGTCGTCCAGACCGGCACGGCGCCGGTCGTCACCGTCAACGGCGCCGCCGTCCCGGTGGTGATGAACGACCCCGCTTCGACGACCTCGCCGCCGGGCGAAATCACCGCGGCGCTGAGCGCCGGCGGCGACTACACCCTGGCGGTGTACCTCGACGGCTCAGGCAATCCGAAGGCGAAGATCTTCGTCGACGACAACACCGCGCCGGTGACTTCGTCGGGCGTGAAGTTCCGCCTCATCAACCTGGCGTCCAACAACCAGGGCCTGCTGCTGTCGATGTCGGTCAACAAGATCAACATCGCCTCCGTCATCCCGTACGCCACCGCGTCGGCCTACACCGAGATCTCGTCGATCCCGCAAGGCACGAATTCGATCGTCGAAGTCAACAACGGCGCCAGCGTGCTGGTCGCGTACACCTCCGTGCTGACCCTGCCCAACATCTTCACCGAGATCGTGGTGGGCGTGGATCCGACCACCGGCAAGGTGCTCGACTTCTTCCGTTCGTCGTCCGGCACCTGATCCGGCGCGGCTTCGTGAACGCGGAAATGGCGCCCTCGGGCGCCATTTTTCATGGTCGCGCGGAGTTCAGCGACCCGGTGGTACGCCGAACTTGCCCGCGCGGAAGTCTTCGACGGCCTGGAAGATCTCGGCCTGCTTGTTCATCACGAACGGGCCGTACTGCGCGATCGGCTCGTCGAGCGGACGGCCGGCGATCAGCAGCGCCCGAGCGCCCTGCGGGCCGGCCTGCAGGCGCACGCCGTCGCGATCGGCCGCATTCGCGAGCACGGCCATGCGCTCGCGCGGCACGCTCGTGCGCGCGGCGCCGCCGTCGATCTCCAGCTCACCACGGTACACGTAGACGAACGCGTTGTGGCCGGCCGGCAATGGCTGCTCGAACGTCGCGCCGGGCTCCAGGTGCAGGTCGAGGTACAGCGGCTCGGTATGCGCCTTCTGCACCGCGCCGGCCACTCCGTGGCTCGCGCCCGCGATCACGCGCACGCTTGCGCCGGCCAAGCGCAGCTCGGGAATCTCGCCGGTGGGAATGTCGCGATAGCCGGGCGTGCCCATCTTGTCGGCGGCCGGCAGGTTCAGCCACAGCTGGAAACCTTCCATGCGGCCTTGCTCCTGCTCCGGCAGCTCGCTGTGGATGATGCCGCGGCCGGCCGTCATCCATTGCACGCCGCCGTTCTCGAGCAGCCCTTCGTTGCCGGCGGAATCGCGGTGGCGCATCCGGCCGGCGATCATGTAGGTCACGGTCTCGAAGCCGCGGTGCGGATGGTCGGGGAAGCCGCCGATGTAGTCGTCGGCGTCGTCCGAGCCGAACGCGTCGAGCATCAGGAACGGGTCGAGCCGGCGTTGCAGCGGCTGCGTCAGCACGCGCGTCAGCTTGACGCCGTCGCCGTCGCGGGTGGCCTGGCCCGTGACCAGGCGCTCCACCGCGCGCGGGTTGTGCACGGCGGCGTCCGGGGTCACGCTCGGGGCAGGGTCGGTCAGGGTCGTGGTCATGGAAGGTGTCCTGGTGAAGCGGCCCGAAGACCGCGTTGAAGAGGCTCAGGCCGCGACGGCTTGCCCGTCGGCGATGCGGGCGATGTGGGCCCGCGCGGACGCCAGCGCCTTCGCTTCGGCATCCGGGCCCATCGCCAGGCCTTCGGCGTAGATGAACTCGATGTCCGTGATGCCCAGGAATCCCAGCGTCTGTCGCAGATAGGGCACCTGGGTGTCGTGCGGCTGGTCGCGGTAGACGCCGCCGCGCGTCAGCACGGCGTAGACCTTCTTGCCCTCGACCAGGCCGACCGGGCCGTTGGCGGTGTACTTGAACGTGACGCCGGCCTTGGCGATCGCGTCGATCCAGTTCTTGAGCTGGCTGGTGATGCCGAAATTGACCATCGGCACGCCGATCACGATGACGTCGGCGGCCTTCACCTCGTCGATGAGCGCGTGGTCGAGCGCGACGCGGGCGTGCTGCTCCGCCGAACGCGCCTCGGCCGGCGTGAACAGCGCGCCGAGCGTGGCCTCGTCGAGCGCCGGGTGCGGCTTGGCCGTCAGGTCGCGCAGGGTCAGCGTGGCGCCGGGATGGGCGGTGCGCAGCTGCTCGACGAGCTCGTTGGCGAGGCGGGTGGACTGCGAGCCCTGGCCATTGGCCCACGAGCGTGCGCTGGAGTTGATTTGCAGGATGTTCATGAGAGCTCCTTGAAGCGGTGTCGGGTCGGTGTGAACGGGATGGCCGTTTGATGAGACTGTATTGACACCGGTGACGCGCCGGAAGGCCTCTGAATGCACTTCATTGTTCCGTGGGCAGGACAATCGATGGCAAGATCACGCATCGCCTCAACGAGAAGCCTCGCCATGATCGACCGACCGCTGCCGCTGCCCTGCGGCATCACGCTGGCCAACCGCCTGTGCAAATCGGCCATGACCGAAGGCCTCGCCACGCCGGCGGGGCGGGCGACGCCGGAACACCAGCGCCTCTACGCCGCCTGGGCCGCCGGCGGCGCGGCGCTGCTCGTGACCGGCAACCTCATGATCGACGGCCGCTACCTGGAGCGTGCCGGCAACGTCGTGGTGGAGGACGACGCCGGCCTGGCGCAACTGCGCGCCTGGGCCGCCACGGTGCACGCGCACGGCAGCGTGTTGTGGGGGCAGGTCAGCCACCCGGGGCGCCAGTGTCCGCGGCTGGTCAACCTGCACCCGCTCGCGCCGTCGCCGGTGCAGCTCGAGCTCGTCGGCAACTTCGGCCGGCCGCGCGCGATGACGGAAGAACAGATCCGCGACGTCGTCGCCCGCTTCGGCCGCACCGCCGGCGTGCTCAAGACCGCCGGCTTCGACGGCGTGCAGGTGCATGCCGCGCACGGCTACCTGCTGTCGCAGTTCCTGTCGCCGCGCACCAACCAGCGCGCCGACGCCTGGGGCGGCTCGCTGGAGAACCGCGCGCGGCTGCTGCTCGAATCGGTGCGCGCGGTGCGGGCCGCGGTGGGGCCGGAGTTCCCGGTGAGCGTGAAGCTGAACTCGTCGGACTTCGTCAAGGGCGGCTTCGGCCCGGAGGAATGCCTGCAGGTCGTGCGCTGGCTCAGCGACGCCGGCATCGACCTGCTCGAGGTCTCGGGCGGCACCTACGAGCAGATCGAGTTCTTCAAGTCGCACGCCGAGGACGAGATCCGCGACAGCACCCGCCACCGCGAGGCGATGTTCCTGAAATACGCGGACGCGATCAAGGCGGTGGCGACGATGCCGGTGATGGTGACCGGCGGCTTCCGCACGCGCGCCGGCATGGACGACGCGCTGGACAAGGGCGCGACCGACATGATCGGCCTGGCGCGGCCGTTCTGCGTCGACCCCGGCTTCCCGCTCCGCATGCTCGCGGGCGAGCTGCCGGCGCTGCCGGTGCCGGAAGACCGGCTGGTGCTGGGCCGCGGCTTCTGGGGCCCGAACAGCCCGTCCAGGCACATGCAGGGCCTCAACAACCAGTGCCAGGCCGGCTGGTACTACGCGCAGATCGAGCGACTGGGCGCCGGGCTCGAACCGCGGCCGGCGCTGTCGCCGTGGGCGGCGTTGCTGGGTCACCTGAGCAAGGACTTCGGGCGATCGATGGCGCGCAAGTTCGCATGAGCCCGAGGACTCGACCATGACCCCCGACGCCGACGACCTGCTGCTGTTCGCCCGCGTGGCCGAGTCCGGCAGCTTCAGCCGCGCCGCCGAGCGCGTGCAGTTGCCGAAGTCGACGGTGTCGCGCCGCATCGCCGCGCTCGAGAAGCGGCTCGGCGAGCGGCTGTTGCAACGCACCACGCGCAAGCTGGTCATCACGGAGTTCGGCCTGGGCGTGCTCGATCACGCGCGGGCGATGTCGGACGAGGTGGACGCCGCGCTCGCGTTCGCGCTGTCGCGCCAGGCGCGGCCCAGCGGACGGCTGCGGGTGTCGATGCCGGGCGACTTCGCGAGCACCGCGCTGGAAAGGCCGCTGGCCGACTTCATCCGCGAACATCCCGACGTCGCGCTGGAACTCGACCTCTCGCCGCGCCGCGTCGACCTGATCGGCGAGAACTTCGACCTGGCGATCCGCATGGGCGCGCTGCCCGACGACGCCCAGCTCGCCGCGCGCCGCCTGGCGACGTTCACGACCGGCCTGTACGCCGCGCCGTCGCTGCTGCGCGAGCACGGCGAGCCGCTGGCGCCGGAGGCGTTGCGCACGATGCCGGCACTGATGCTGCTGTCGCGCGCGGGCGACCCGGTGCCCTGGCAGTTGTCGCTGCGCGAGGCGGCCGCAGGCGATGCGCCGCGGCCGTCCACGGCCAAGGCCAGGCGCGCGGCCGCCGGGATCGCCCTGCACGCCCTCGTGCCGCAGCAGCACGTGCGCGCGAACTCGCCGGACGTGCTGATCCGCCTGGCGCGCAGCGGCGCGGGCGTCGTCGCCGTCGCCGACTTCTTCGCGGAGCCCTACCTGGCGCGTGGCGAGCTGCAGCGCATCCTGCCCGACTGGTGCCTGCCGGACGCCGACTGCTGGGCCGTGTTTCCCGGCCGCCGCCTGATGCCGGCGAAGACGCGCGCGTTCATCGACCTGCTGTCGCGGACGATGCGCACCTGCGAGCAAGCGGTGGACGCTTCGGCGCTCGCCCACAACGCGCCGCCGGGACGCTTTCGCGTCGGCTGAAGACGCGGTGGCCGCGTCTTCAGTGCGGCAGGCGCGTCAAGGCCCGCTGCAGCGCGCGGCCGGCGGAGGGCGCGTCGCCGCTCGCGGCCGGCGGCGTCGCCGGAATGCTCCAGCCCTTGGGCAGCTGGTGCAGCACGGCCTTGGCATCGAGCGAGCGGATCGGCACGCCGACGTCGGCCGGGATGCGGCCCTGCGCCACCAGCGCCTCGTAGCGCAGCGCGCTGACGCGCAGGAACGACGTGAAGTTGCCGACGCCGCCGCGCGCGGCCACGAGCTCGTCATAGAGCTTCTCGATGAGGTGGACGACGCTCAGGCCGTCGCGGCGCGCGATCTCCTCGAGCACCTCCCAGTACAGATGCTCCAGCCGGATGCTGGTGACGACGCCGTGCAGGCGAACGGAGCGCGTGCGGCTTTCGTAGCTCGCGGGATCGGCGCTGATGAAGATTTCACACATGCTTGTCTCCTTGGCCAGGCCGGGTCGCCAGGTGCGCGCGGCTCTCTGAAAGGCGGCGCAGGAAGCGACGCCCCTGCGGCCAATGTACGCCCGTCGGCGTCGGCTTGCCAACGGCGCAATCGTGGCTTTACAGCGCGATCCGCGTGCCGAGCACCGCCAGGAACTGCGCGATCCAGGCCGGATGCGCCGGCCAGGCGGGCGCCGTGACGAGGTTGCCGTCGGTGACCGCCTGGTCGACCGCGATGCCCATGTACTCGGCGCCGGCCAGCTCGACCTCGACCTGGCACGCCGGATAGGCCGACACCTTGCGGCCCTTGATCAGCCCGGTGGCCGCGAGCAGCTGCGCGCCGTGGCAGATCGCGGCCACCGGCTTGCCGGCCGCCAGGAAATGCGTCGTCATCGCGACGACCCGCGGGTTCATGCGCAGGTATTCGGGCGCACGGCCGCCGGGCACCACCAGCGCGTCGTAGCTCTCGGCGCGGATGTCGGCGAAGCTCGCGTTGAGCGTGAAGCGGTGGCCGGGCTTCTCGCTGTAGGTCTGCGCGCCGTCGAAGTCGTGGATCGCCATCGTCACGTACTCCCCGGCCTTCTTGTCGGGCGCGATCGCGTGCACCACGTGGCCGACGGCCTGCAAGGCCTGGAACGGCACCATCGTCTCGTAGTCCTCGCCGAAATCCCCGCAGATCATCAGAATCTTCCTGGCCATGGTCGTCTCCTTCTGGCTGGGTGAAATGACGCCTCCATTGTTCGAAGCTCACGCCATGAGCGGGTAGTAAACGGATACTTTTGCGATGCTCGCCACCCCCTCGCCCTCCCTGACCGAACTGCATCGCCGACGCCTGCGCGCGATCTGGCGCTCGGCGGGCTGGCCCAGCCAGGATCTCGTCGAGGTCGAGCTGCTGGCGGCCGGCTGGGTGGAGCGGCTGCGCGACGGCGACGGCCGCGAGACGCTTCGCGTCACCGACGCCGGCATCGCGGTGCTGGCGGCCACGCTCGCGCGCAACCGTGCGGCGCGCGACGCCCACGAGGCGCTGATCGGCCGCGTCGCCGTCGCGATGCAGCGCGCCGGCCGCATCGCGTGGCGCGGGCTGTCGCTGCGCGTGCGCATCGGCGACGACACGCTCGGCACCGGGCAATGGACGGTCTCGCGGCCCGACCTGTTCTCGGTGCGCAACACCACCGTCGAGGACTACCTCGAGCCCATCGTCCACGAGATCAAGGTGCGACGTGCCGACCTGCTCGGCGACCTGCGCCGGCCGGCCAAGGGCGAGGCCTACCGGCAGATGGCGCGCGAGTGCTGGTACGTGCTGGCCGAAGGCATCGGCGACGCCGACGACGTGCCCGAGGACTACGGCGTGATGGGCGAGCGCGACGGCGTGCTGGACGTGCTGCGTCCCGCCCCGCGGCGCGCGCTGCGGCTGCCCTTCGCCACCTGGATGGCGCTGGCGCGCGCGACGCCGGAGCCGGCCGAGGAGTCGACGCAGCAGGCGCTGGGCGATCCGGATGCGGCGCCGCCCGACCTGGCGGCGTGAGCGTCGCGACCGTATCCTCGTCGCGGGCACGAGCATGCGCGTGCCCGCGTGCCGGAGGTCGCGGACAATAGCTGTCCGCGCCGCCCCGCCCGCGCCTCGCCCCGACCCGCCGGTCGCCGTCGTGCCGCGGGCCGCACTTCCGTATCCCTGGAGACTTCCTCGATGAGCCGCCTGCCGCATTCCCGCACCCTGAAGGCTTCCGCCCTGGCCCTCGCGCTCGCCGCGACGCTGGCCGGCCCGGGCATCGCCGCCCGCGCCGCCGACGGCCCGCCGCCCGGCAACGTGGCCTGGCAGGACGCCACCAGCGACGCCGACATCGACAAGGCCTTCGCCGCCGCCAAGGCGCAGAACAAGCCCGTGCTGCTGTACTGGGGCGCCGTGTGGTGCCCGCCGTGCAACCAGCTGAAGGCGACGCTGTTCAATCGCCAGGACTTCGCCGAACAGGCCAGGAGCCTGGTCGCCGTGCACCTCGACGGCGACGCGCCCGGCGCCCAGAAGCTGGGCACGAAGTTCAAGGTGTCGGGCTACCCCACGCTGATCCTGTTCAGCCCCGACCGCAAGGAACTGACGCGCCTGCCGGGCGAGGTCGACGCCGCGCAGGTGCTGCAGCTGCTGCAGCTGGGCATGGCCAGCGGCCGCCCGATCGCGACGGTGCTGGCCGACGCGCGTGCCGGCAAGCCGCTGACGGGCGGCGAGTGGCGCCTGCTGGCGTTCTATTCGTGGGACACCGACGAGGGCGCGCAGGCCGTGCCCGCGGCCGAACGCGGCCCGCTGCTGCGCAAGCTCGCGGCGGCCTGCCCGGCGACGGAATCGGCGGCGTGCACGCGCCTGGCTTTGAAGTCGATCGGGGACGGCGACGAGAAGAACGCGCCGTCGCCCGACGCCGCCACGCGTGCGCGCGTCGCGCAGGTGCTGGCCGACCCGGCGCTGAGCCGCACCTACATGGACGTGCTGACCAACAGCGCGTCCGACCTCGTCACCGCGCTCGCGCCCACGCCCGGCCCGGAGCGCGCGAAGCTGGTCGCGTCGTTCGACACGTCGCTGGTGCGCCTGCAGGCCGACAAGACGCTGTCGCGCGGCGACCGCCTCGACGCGCTGTTCGCGCGCGTCGACCTCGCCCGCCTGGACCAGCCCAAGGACACGATGCATCCCAAGCTGCCGCCGACGCTCGTCCGGGAAGTCCGCGACACCGCCGCCGCCACCGACCGCGAGACCACCAACGCGTTCGAGCGCCAGGCCGTGATCCCGACCACCGCGCAGCTGCTCGAGGAAGCCGGCCTGTGGACCGAGTCGGCGACGTTGCTGAAGTCGAGTCTCGCCAAGAGCCATTCGCCGTACTACCTGATGAGCGAGCTCGGCGCCAATGCGCGCAAGCAGGGCCACAACGCCGAGGCGCTGCGGTGGTACCAGCAGGCCTTCGAGAAGAGCGAAGGCCCGGCCACGCGCCTGCAGTGGGGCACGGCCTACCTGAGCGCGCTGGTCGACCTGGCGCCCGACGATTCGAAGCGCATCGAAGCGACCGCGCAGGCCGTGTTCAACGAGGCCGGCGGCCAGTCCAACGCGTTCGACCAGCGCAGCGGCCGCTCGCTGCAACGCCTGGGCGCCAAGCTCGCGAAGTGGAACGCCGACGGCAAGCACCAGGCGGTCGTCGACCACCTGAGCGCGCAGGTGCACGGACTCTGCACGAAGCTGCCGGATGGCGACCCGCAACGCGCCAGCTGCGACGCCGTGTTCAGGGCGCCGACCAAGGCCTGATCCCTTTCCTTTCGACCTCCCGACCATCATGACAACCTACAACAAGCCCCTCGGCACGCCCCTGAGCCCTGCCGCCACCCGCGTGATGCTGCTGGGCAGCGGCGAGCTCGGCAAGGAAGTGCTGATCGCGCTGCAACGCCTGGGCGTCGAGACGATCGCCGTCGACCGCTACGAGAACGCGCCCGGCCAGCAGGTGGCGCACCACGCGCACACGATCACGATGAGCGATCCGGTGGCGCTGCGCGCGCTGATCGAACGCGAGAAGCCCGACCTCGTCGTGCCCGAGATCGAGGCTTTGGCCACGCATGAACTGCAGGCGCTGGAAGCCGAAGGCGTCGTGCGCGTGGTCCCCACCGCGCGCGCCGCGCGCCTGACGATGGACCGCGAAGGCATCCGCCGCCTGGCCGCCGAGACGCTGGCGCTGCCGACGAGCCCGTACGTGTTCTGCGATTCGCTGGAAGAGCTGCAGGCCGCGATCGACGACAAGATCGGCTACCCGTGCATCGTCAAGCCGGTGATGAGCAGCTCGGGCAAGGGCCAGAGCAGGATCGACGGCCCGGCCGACGTGAAGGCCGCGTGGGACTACGCCATGGCCGGCGGCCGCGTGAGCCACGGCCGGGTGATCGTCGAGGGCTTCATCGACTTCGACTACGAGATCACGCTGCTGACCGTGCGCTCGCTGGGCGCCAACGGCGCGATGCAGACGAGCTTCTGCGCGCCGATCGGCCACGTGCAGGTCAAGGGCGACTACGTCGAGAGCTGGCAGCCGATGCGCATGGATCCGGCCGCACTCGCGAGCGCCGAGCGCATCGCCAAGGCGGTCACCGACGACCTCGGCGGCCAGGGGCTGTTCGGCGTCGAGCTGTTCGTCAAGGGCGCCGACGTGTGGTTCAGCGAGGTCAGCCCGCGCCCGCACGACACCGGCATGGTGACGATGATCACGCAGTGGCAGAACGAGTTCGAGCTGCACGCCCGCGCGATCCTCGGGTTGCCGGTCGACGTGTCGCTGAAGAGCCCGGGCGCGAGCGCCGTGATCTACGGCGGCGTCGACGCGAAGGCGCTCCGCTTCGACGGCCTGGCCGACGCGATGCGCGTGCCGCAGACCGAGGTGCGCCTGTTCGGCAAGCCCGAGAGCTTCGTCAAGCGCCGCATGGGCGTGGCGCTGGCGCACGACGCCGACGTCGAGCGCGCCCGCGTGCTCGCCAAGGAGTCGGCCAGCAAGGTCACGCCGAAGGCGGTCGGCTGATCCGTCGGGTCACTTGATGAGGCCTTCGGCCTTCATCGCGTCGCGCACCGCGGGACGCGCCTTCGTGCGCGCGATGAAGGCCTCGACGTTCGGAAAGCCCGACAGGTCGATGCCGCGGCCTTCGGCCCACTGGGTCATCGTGAACAGATAGGCGTCGGCCACGCAGAACCGGGTGCCCGTCAGGTAGTCCTTGCCTTCGAGCTGGCGGTCGACGTAGGCGAACTTGTCCTTCAGTCGCGCGGCGAAGATCTCCTTGGCCTCCTGCGGCATCTTGCCGTTGAACAGCGGCGAGAAGCCCTTGTGCAGCTCGCTGGTGACGAAGTTGAGCCACTCCATCACGCGATAGCGCGCCATCGTGCCGGCCGCCGGCGCGAGGCCGGTGCCGGGCGCGTGGTCGGCGATGTACTGCAGGATCACCGGGCCTTCGGACAGGCGCTCGCCGTCGTCGAGCTCGAGCAGCGGCACCTGGCCCTTGGCGGTGACCTGGTAGAAGTCGGTGCCGTCGGCCAGGGTGTGCGTCTGCAGCGCCGTCTTGACCAGTTCGAACTTGACGCCGGCCTCGCACAGGGCGATGTGGGAGGCGAGCGAGCAGGCGCCGGGGCTGTAGTAGAGCTTCATGACGGTCTTTCGTGAATGAGGCACGCGCCGGACTGACGCGACGCGAACCGGCGCCCATGATGCCCAAAACGCGCCGACCCTGCACGAGCGCGGGTGGCGACGGATCGACGGATATCGGGGTCGAACGACGGTGGCGGCGCGCGGCCGCTCTGCTACGCTGGCGATCCAGCCCAACCACAGTCGGTGCCAACGTGACCAGACAGATCCTCGACGACTCCCGCGTCCATCCCGCGATCCGCGCCCGCATTGCCGACGAGGGCCGCGCGGTCATCGCCGAAGTGGAGGCCGCGGTCGCCGCGAACGCGGTGGTGGTCGTCGGCATGGCCTGGAACCCGTTCCCGAAGAAGGCCCGCCAGTGGCTGGACGCCGCCGGCGTCGCGTACAGGTACATCGAGTACGGCAACTACGCCAGCCAATGGCGCAAGCGCCTGCCGCTGAAGCTGTGGACGGGCTGGACCACGTTCCCGATGATCTTCGTCGACGGCCAGTTCATCGGCGGCTTCGACGACCTGGCCAAGCTCGACGCGGCCACGCTCAAGAAGGGGGCGGGCACCGCCTCCGCGCAAGCGTGAGCCGCCGGATGCCGTGGCGCGCGGCGGTCGTGGCGGCGTTCGCGCTGCTGGCCGGCGCCGCGTCGCAAGCCGCCCCGCTGACGCTGCACACCTGCCGGCTGACCGGCCTCGGTCACGACGCGCAATGCGGCGTTCTCAAGCGTCCGCTCGATCCGGCCAGGCCCGACGGCACGCAGATCGACCTGCACGTCGTCGTCATTCCGGCGCTCGCGCGCCAGAAGCTGCCCGACCCGATCTTCTTCTTCGCCGGCGGCCCGGGCCAGAGCGCCATCGAACTGGCCGGCGTGATCGATCACCTCACCGCGCGCCTGGGCGCGCGGCGCGACCTGGTGCTGATCGACCAGCGCGGCACCGGCCACAGCGCGCCGCTCAAGTGCGACGAGCCGACGGCCGAGGAGTCGCTGGGGCGCGCGCTCGACCGTGCGCGCGCGATCGCCGCGCTGGACGACTGCCGCGTCGCGCTGCAGAAGCTGCCCTGGGGCGACCTGCGCTTCTACACCACCACCATCGCGAGGGCCGACACCGACGCCGTGCGCGAAGCGCTCGGCGCCGACAGGATCAACCTGCTGGGCATCAGCTACGGCACGCGGGCGTCGCTCGAATACCTGCGGGCCTATCCGCAGCATGTGCGGCGCGTGATGATCGACGGCGTCGCGCCGCCGGACATGGTGCTGCCCGACTCGGACGACGCCGATGCCGACGCCGCGCTGGCCGCGCTGTTTCGCGACTGTGCGGCCGACAAGGCCTGCGCGCTGACGTATCCGAAGCTCGCGCAGACATGGCAAGGCCTGCTCGCCGCCATGCCCAGGCCCGTCACCTTCGTCGGTCCAGTGACCGGCGAGACGCGGCAGGTGACGATGACGCGCGAGGCGCTGCGCAGCCTCGTGCGTCCCGGCCTGTACTCGCCGGTGCTCGGCGCGATCCTGCCGCACGCGATCGAGCAGGCCGCAGCGGGCCATTTCGAGCCGCTGCTGGCCCTGGCCGCAGGCGGCGCCGACATCGCCGAAGGCGAGCACTTCTCCGTCATCTGCGCCGAGGACGCACCGCGCATGGCGTCCGCCAACGGCGCCGGCAGCGACGAGGGCGCGCGCGGCCTGTACCGCGCCGCGTGCGCGAACTGGCCGCGCGGCGACGTGCCGGCGGCGTTCTACACGATACCGCGCAGTGCCGCGCCGGTGCTGCTGCTGTCCGGTGGCATCGACCCCGTGACGCCGCCACGCCACGCCGAGCGCGTGGCCAAGGCGCTCGGTCCGAACGCGCGCTCGGTGGTCGTCGCCAACAACGGCCACAACGTCACCGGCATCGCCTGCATGCGCGACGCCGTCTTCCACTTCATCAATGCCGCCACCGACGCCGAGGCGCAGGCCGTCGACACGAGCTGCGCCGCCAAGGTGCCGCGCCCGCTCGCATTCCAGCCGCCGCTGCCCGCGCGCGCGAAGCCGGCCGACAACGATCCGAACCGGTTCGACGACGCGTCCCCCCGCGCGCCCGAGGACGCCACGCCGCCCGCCAACAAGGAGTCGCGATGATCGCGATGGACAACCTGCGCAAGCAGTTCACGAGCGGCCGCGGCCGCCAGGCGCGCACGGTCGTGGCCGTCGACGGCATGACGCTGCACGCGCAGGACGGTGTCATCACCGGACTGCTGGGCCCCAACGGGGCCGGCAAGACGACGAGCCTGCGCATGCTCGTCGGGCTGGTGACGCCCGACAGCGGCACGATCCGCGTCGACGGCATCGACATGCGCGAAGACCCGCAAGGCGTGCGTGCGCGGCTGGGCGTGCTGTCCGACGCACGCGGCCTGTATCCGCGCATGACCGCCCGCGAGAACATCGTCTACCACGGCCGCCTCCACGGCGTGGCCGACGACGTGGCGCAGGCGCGCTGCGAACATCTGGGCCGCCTGCTCGAGATGGAGTCGCTGCTCGACCGGCGTACCGACGGCTTCAGCCAGGGCGAGCGCATGAAGACGGCGCTGGCGCGCGCGCTCGTGCACGACCCCGACAACATCGTGCTCGACGAGCCGACCAACGGCCTCGACGTGGTCGCCACGCGTGCGCTGCGCGAGGCCCTGCGCGTGCTGCGCGACGAGACGGGCAAATGCATCGTCTTCTCCACGCATATCATGCAGGAGGTGGAACGGCTGTGCGACCGCGTCGTCGTCGTGTCGCGCGGCAAGCACGTGGCCGACGGCACTGTCGCGAGCCTGTGCGAGCAGGCGGGCTGCGACGACTTCGAGGACGCCTTCGTCCGCCTCGCGTTCGCAACGGAGGGCCAGCCGCAATGAAGATGCCGCAAGCCGCGTGGATCGTGTTCGTCAAGGAGCTGCGCGATGCGTTGCGCGACCGCCGCACGCTGATGGCCGTGTTCATCAGCTCCGTGCTGATGGGACCGCTGATGCTGGTGCTGCTGTCGTCGCTGGTGGGCAAGTACGAGAAGCGGGCCGAGACGCGCGAGATCGTCGTCATCGGCCTCGACGGCGCGCCGACGCTGCGCAACTACATCGAACGCCAGACCTTCACCGTCAAGGCCGCGCCGGCCGACTGGGAGGCGCAGCTCAAGGCGAGCAAGCTCGGCGATCCGGTGGTGATCGTGCCGTCCCGTTTCGAGGACGACCTCGCGCACGGACAACAGCCGCGCATCGAACTCTTCTACAGCAGCGCCAACGGTCGCGCGCAGGCCGCCGTCAGTCCGGTCGCGCAGCTGCTGCAGGGCTTCGACCAGGAGCAGGCGTCGCTGCGACTCATCGCCCACGGCGTCGCGCCGTCCATCATGACCGTGAGCCGGATCGACGAGCACGACATCGCCGACAACGCCGCCCGCGCCGCGCAGATGACCAACATCGTGCCGGTGTTCGTGCTGATGGCCGTCCTCTACGGCGCGCTCACCGCGGCACTCGACACCACCGCCGGCGAACGCGAGCGCGGCTCGCTCGAACCGCTGCTCGCCACGCCCGCGTCGCGCGGGGCGCTGGTGATCGGAAAGTGGGCGGCGGTGTTCGCGCTGGGATTGCTCATCGCCGTGCTGTCGTGCCTGAGCTTCCTGCCCGCGCAAAGCCTGTTGCGCAGCGAATCGCTCGCCGCGCTGTTCCGCTTCGGCTGGGTCGAGGCCGCGTCCTTCATCGGCCTGCTCGCGCCGCTCGCCGCCATGATCGCGGCGCTGATGATGGCCGTCGCCATCCGCTGCAAGACCGTCAAGGAAGCCCAGGCCAACATGGTGCTGCTCACGATGGCTTTCACGATGGCCCCCCTGGTCGGCCTGTTCAACGAGGAAGGCGAGGCCGCGTGGAACCTGTGGGTGCCGTCCATCGCGCAGACCACGCTCATGAACCGCGTCCTCAAGAACGCGCCCATCACCATGCTCGACGTCGCGCCGAGCGTCCTCCTGTCGGCCGTCCTCACCGCTGCCGCGCTCACGTTCGTGGCGCGCCAGCTGGCCAAGCGCGCGGCGCAGTAGCCCACTGCCACTTCCACGACAGCGGTAACCTCCTCGCGGGAAGCTAGGAGGCAGGGCATACCGTGTCCAGGTGATGCCCGCACCAAAAGCGGGTGCTACCGTGTTGGCGAGGGGTTCCGGTCGAGAACTCCCGTGCCGGGATGCGTCAGGGGGTATGGGCCCACGTGACCACATCGGCACGAAACGCAGCAGGGTGCGATGAAAATGCGAGCGGACAGGCGATGACAGACTCTTTGTTCAACCGGAAGTGCCTTGAGGTACTGCACGCCACTAGCGTGAAAGACTACCGTCGACAGATCGTCGCTTTTGGACAGAGTCTAGGCTTCGAGATCGTCGCTGCCATGGTGGTCACGGACCACTCTCCGACTATGAGTGAGTTTCAAAGCGTCTCCAATACCCCTGAGGGGTTCGCTGAGGAATTCCTAAACCAGGACACGAGTCGGATCGATCCCGTTTGCCAACATTGCAAGCGATCAAGTGCTCCACTTGTGTGGGATCGTCGTGCATATGCGTCGGCTAGGGAAGAGGAGCTTTGGGAGCATCAAGCCGCGTTTGGATATAGAAGTGGTGTTGCCGTCGCAATGCATCCAGGGCGGGGTCGCCATTTCGTATTTGGTGCGGATTGGAGCTACGACCGACCCGAGCGTGTTCCGCACTTCAAGCGAATTTCCCAAGATCTATTAGAGTTCGCGTCGCACGCGCAGGCAGCTGCGTTCGAGCTTTCCTTGCCAACGCCGCCAGGGTCGGATAACGCTTTGTCTCTGGCACGAAGCGAGCTTGAAGCACTCCGGTGGACCATGGATGGCAAGACGTCCTGGGAAGTTGGAATGGCAATGTCCCTCTCGGAGCATCATGCGACCTTGCTGTTGCGAAGGGCAATGCAAAGGCTTGGCTGCTCGACTAAATATGAAGCAATCTTGCGAGCGATAAAGCTCGGCCTCATTCAGTGCGAATGATCACCCCGAAGAATTTGGGGCTGCAAAAAGGCTTTGGGCCGTCTGGGTCGCTTCAGACTTGAAATCAGTTAAACACGTCTGACGGGGCCCCGTCAGCTCAGATTCGGGGCTTGGGGTCGGACGTCCATTGCGCTACGTATCGTGTCCCGCCAGGGCAGGCCGTAGATCACCGAATTTAGGCAGCACATCACCTGACTTGCAGTCAGCGGCTGTCCCGATTCGTCGTCAACAAGTGCAAGGTTCGTGGCGACCCCCATCGGGTCGGTCATAACAACAACCTCGCCGTGGAGACATGCCCATCCCCAAGCGAGGCCGACTTGCGAGTCATTCAATGCAGTCGCCCAAAGCACTTGGCCGCAGCTGCGAACACCTTTTGCAGGATGTTCTGAGATCGTTGTTCCCACATGCCTCAGGCCGGCGCTAGACTCCTGCCAACGTCGCATCGCCGCTGGCACCGGCGCCCAGCTTTTGACCGATCTCACAGGATTCGCGTTGGTTGCAATCATTGTCCTCACCTTGACTAGAGTTGGTAGCGCATGCTTTATCAAACAAGACGTTTGGACAACCCGCAAACGCTTGTAG
>CAIMXF010000291.1 GCA_903845345.1 uncultured beta proteobacterium | reverse complement strand
GTCGTCACCGTGGCCCCGAGGACGCTCGACGTGCCCACCGAGCTGCCGGGCCGCGTCGAGGCGCTGCGCGTCGCGCAGGTGCGTGCGCGCGTGACGGGCATCGTGCAGAAGCGCCTGTTCGTCGAAGGCTCGGACGTCAAGCAAGGCCAGGTGCTGTTCCAGATCGATCCGGCGCCGTACAAGGCGGCCGTCGACAGCGCCAGGGCCGCGCTGGCCAAGGCCCAGGCCAACGAACTGCAGGCCAACGGGCTGCTCACGCGCTACAAGCCGCTGCACGACGCCAACGCGATCAGCCAGCAGGACTTCGTCAACGCCACGTCGTCGGCCGCGCAGGCCACGGCCGACGTCGCCGCGGCCAAGGCCGCGGTACAGACGGCCCAGCTCAATCTCGACTACGCCACCGTCACCGCGCCGATCAGCGGCCGCATCGGCCAGGCGCTGGTCACCGAGGGCGCGCTGGTGACCTCGACGGAAGCGACGCAGATGGCGCTGATCCAGCAGGTCGACCAGGTCTACGTCAACTTCGCGCAGCCGGTCAGCGACATCGTCAAGCTGCGCAAGGCCTTCGCCAGCGGCTCGGCCAAGGCACTCGGCGTCACGATCCCCGTGCGCATCGCGCTCGACGACGGCAGCGTGCTGCCGCAGGCCGGCAAGCTGCTGTTCTCCGACCTCACCGTCGACCCGACCTCGGGCCAGGTCAACGTGCGCGCCAGGGTGCCCAACCCCGACGGGGCGCTGATGCCCGGCATGTACGTGCGCGGCCGCATCGCGCAGCAGCAGGTGTCCTCCGCGGTGCTGCTGCCGCAGCAGGCCGTGCAGCGCACCACGCAGAACGACACCACGATGGTGGTGGGTGCCGACGGCAAGCCGTCGGTGCGCGTCATCACGCTGGGCGGCAGCGAGAACGGCAACTGGATCGTGCTGGCCGGCCTGAAGCCGGGCGAGCAGGTGATCGCCGACGGCTTCCAGAAGATCCGTCCGGGCGGCACGGTCAAGCCGGTGCCCTGGAACGCGAGCGCGCCGGCCACGGCCGCTCCCGTGGCCGCTTCCGCCGCCAGCCGCTGATCGGGCGCACCCCATGTCCAAGTTCTTCATCGAACGTCCGATCTTCGCGATCGTCATCGCGCTGTTCGTGATCGTGTTGGGCGCGGTCGCGATCACGCAGCTGCCGATCGCGCAGTACCCGCCGGTCGCCCCGCCGACCATCGTGCTGACCGCCACCTACCCGGGCGCCTCGGCCAAGACGATGGACGAGGCCGTCATCAGCGTCGTCGAGCAGGAGCTCAACGGCTCGCCGGGCATGATCTACATGGAGTCGGTCAGCCAGTCCAACGGCACCGGCACCATCACCATCAGCTACGAGCCGGGCACCAACCCCGACCTGGCGCAGGTGGACGTGCAGAACCGGCTGTCGCGCGCGGCGCCGCGCCTGCCCGCGGCCGTCACGCAGCAAGGCGTGCGCGTCGACAAGGCGCGTTCGAACTTCCTGCTGTTCACGATCCTGTCCTCCGACAACCCGGCCTACGACCCGATCGCGCTCGGCGACTACGCGTCGCGCAACGTGCTCCCGGAAATCCAGCGCATCCCGGGCGTCGGCCAGGCGCAGCTGTTCGGCACCGAGCGCGCGATGCGCGTGTGGGTCGATCCGGCCAAGCTGGTCGGCTACAAGATGTCGATGGACACGGTCAACCAGGCGATCGCGCAGCAGAACGCGCAGGTCGCGGCCGGCAGCCTCGGCGACATCCCCAACGTGCTGACGCAAGGCATCACTGCCACCGTCGTCGTGCAGGGCCAGCTCACGTCGATCGAGCAGTTCGGCGCGATCGTGCTGCGCGCGAATCCGGACGGCTCGTCGGTGCGCCTGCGCGACGTCGCCCGCCTCGAGCTCGGCGCGCAGACCTACGCGACGTCGGCGCGCCTGAACGGCCAGCCGTCCACCGGCATCGGCGTGCAGCTGTCGCCCACCGGCAATGCGCTGGCCACGGCCGAGGCGATCAAGGTGCGCATGGCGCAGCTGTCGAAGTACTTCCCCGAAGGCGTGAAGCACAGCATCCCGTACGACAGCTCGCGCTTCATCAAGATCTCGATCCGCCAGGTCGTCGAGACGCTGCTCGAGGCCGTCGCGCTCGTGTTCGTCGTGATGTTCG
>CAIMXF010000290.1 GCA_903845345.1 uncultured beta proteobacterium | reverse complement strand
CGCCAGCCACGCGAACAGGCCGACGCCGAACAACAGCAGGCCCAGCTGCGGCCAGCCGAAGGCCGCCGACGCCGTCGCCGCGACGAAGCTCTGCGCGACGCTGGGCAGGTACAGCGCCGGCGTGACGAGCTCCGGCGGCCGTCCGCCCCTCCACATCCGGCCGTTGAGTCCGAGGCCCAAGGCCAGTTGCGCAGCGAGCGCGATGACGAACAGCACGACGGCGGTGTCGCGCGAGGTCGGGATCAGCGCCATCGCGGCGAGCATGCTCGAGACCGGCACCAGCGCGACGAACGCCGACTGCAGCGGATGCCGCAGCTCGGCCACCGCCTCCGAGCGTTGCGTCAGCCACTTGCGTGCATAGAGCCACAGCAGCACGGCCCACACGGCCAGGCCCGACAACGTCAGCGCCTGCGCGACATCTGCCGGCAGGTGCCACAGCCGCACGCCCGCGTGCCAGGTGTTGGCGAAGGCGAGCAGGCCGACGGCGATGCCGAAGAACGAGGCCGGGAGGGGTGCGCGGGAAGTGTTCATGGCGGGACTCCGACAGGGAGGTGATCGACAGGATCGATTCTGGGCGTCAGAATCGAGATTCTGAATGCCGATCAGTCCTGATAAATTGCTTCAACGTCTCGCATGGATCCGCTGAGCCGCCTCGTCACCCTGCTCGACCCGCGTGGCCGCATGGAGCTGCGCTGCCTGTTCGGCGCGAGCTTCGCAGCGCCGCACGATGCGCTCGGTCCGTGGCGCGCGCCGTTCCACGTGGTGCTGCGCGGCGAGTGCGAGTTGTGGCTGCCGGAGGGCGATCGGACGATCGCGCTGCGGCCGGGCAGCCTGCTGGTGCTGCCGCGCGGCGCCGCGCACACGCTGCGCACGTCACGCGCCGGCGCCGGCGCGCGCGTGCGCACGCAGCCGGGCGCACTGGTCGATCTCAAGACCAACGTGCGCACGCCGGAGCAGGCCGACATCGAGATCCTGTGCGGCGAGTTCGAATTCCGCGGACGCCGCCGCAGTGCGCTGCTGGAGGCGCTGCCAGAGGCGCTGGTCGTCGAGTTCGCCGAGCGTCCCGAGTTCGGCTGGCTGCAGGGATTGCTGCGGATGATGGCGCACGAGATCGCGCACCAGGAGGCCGGCGCCGCGGCGATCGTCGCCGAGCTCTCGGGCGCCGTCTTCACGCTGGCAGTGCGCGCGCATCTCGAGACGCAGCCCGGGCAGGCCGGCGTGCTGGGCCTGATGGCCAACGAGCGCCTCGCGCCCGCGCTGGCCGCGATGCTGCAGTCGCCGGAGCAGCCATGGACGGTCGAGTCGCTGGCGGCGCGCTGCCATCTCTCGCGCGCCGCGTTCGCGCGACTGTTCGCGCGGCATGCGGGCGCCGGCCCGCTGGAACTGCTGACGTCGCTGCGGATGGAACTGGCGTCACGCCTGCTGGCGCTCGGCGAGCGCGACACCGCGGCGATCGGCGAAGCCGTCGGCTACCGCTCCGAGGCCGCGTTCAACCGCGCGTTCGCGCGGCATGCGGGGACGACGCCGGGCCGCTATCGGCGCGGCGAGCGCGCCGCTTCAACGGCCGGTTAGGCGATCGCCTTCGCCTCGCGCACGGTCTTCAGGCACGCCGCCACCAGCGCCTGCGCCTGGGCCGGCGTCATCGGCACCGTGCCCAGAGGTGGGCGCGGGCGGCGTGAGTCGTCTGGTGGCCGGGACGGTCGCCTCGTGAATCCCCATTGCAGCTACATTCTGCGAGGCTGTCGAGCAGCCCCGGAACCGAGATCGCGCCCGATCGCTGTCGGGGTTGTCGTCGCCGCGGGGCGTCCGCACGCCGTCCTCATCATCAACGCACCAGGGATTCCATGACCATCCGTCCCAGCGCCCGCCTGCTCGCTCGCGTCGTGCCGACGACCGCCCTCCTGCTGCTCTGCGCATCGCCGCACGCACAGGACGCGCCGACGCCGGCGCCGAAGTCCGCTTCAGCGCCCGGTTCGCCGCCCGCGCATTTCCAGGTCGAACAGCAGAAGTCGCAGTCGTCGGTGACCATCGGCGGCCGCAGGATCGACTACGAGGCGGTGGCCGGCACGCTGGTCGTGCACCCCAAGGACTGGGACGACGTCCCGCAGGACGCCGACAAGGACGACAAGAAGCAGCCGCCCGAGGCGAGCATGTTCTACGTGGCGTACTTCGCCAAGGACGGCAGGGACGCCAGGGTCAACACGGCGCGGCCGATCACGTTCCTGTTCAACGGCGGCCCGGGCTCGTCGACGGTGTGGCTGCACATGGGTGCGTTCGGCCCGCGCCGCGTGCTCACCGCCAACGACTCGCACACGCCGGCCGCGCCGTACCGCGTCGTCAACAACGAGTACTCGCTGCTCGATGCGAGCGACCTCGTCTTCATCGATGCCCCGGGCGCCGGCTTCAGCCGCATCAGCGGCAAGGACAAGGAGAAGGCGTTCTACGGCATCGATGCGGACGCCGAGGCCTTCGCCGACTTCATCGCCCGCTTCCTGTCCAAATACGAGCGCTGGAACTCGCCCAAGTTCCTGTTCGGCGAGAGCTACGGCACGACGCGCAACGCGGTGCTGATCAACCTGCTCGAGACGGACAAGGCGATCGACTTCAACGGCGTCATCAACCTCTCGCAGATCCTCGACTTCGCGGGCTCGCCCGACGACGCCGACATCGCGCCCGCCAACGACCTGCCCTACGAGCTCGCGTTGCCCACCTACGCGGCCACGGCCTGGTACCACCACGTGCTGGCGCCGCCGAGCCGCGACCTGCCGTCGCTCCTGGCCGAGGTGCAGCACTACGCGTTGAACGAGTACGCCGTCGCCCTGGCCGCAGGCAGCAGCCTCGATCCGGCGCAGCGCCTGACCGTCGCCAACAAGCTGCACGACTACACCGGGCTGCCCGTGGACTACATCCTGAAGGCCAACCTGCGCATCACCGGCGGCGTGTTCAGCAAGACGCTGCAGGCGACCAGGGACATCACGGTCGGCCGCCTCGACACGCGCTTCTCGGGCCCGACGATCGACCCGCTCAGCAAGGAAGCCGACTACGACCCGCAGAGCGCGGGACTGGGCTCGGCGTACGTGGCGGCGTTCAACCAGTACGCGCGGACGGAGCTGAAAGTCGGCCAGGACAAGGCGTTCAAGCCCTTCATCGACGTGGAGCGCAGCTGGGAGTTCAGGCACCAGCCGCCCGGCGCGCCGATGCCGCTGCCGATGACGGCGGACGTCACGCCCGACCTCGCGATGGCCCTGAAGTACAACCCGCGGCTCAAGGTCATGCTGAACTCGGGCTACTTCGACCTCGCCACGCCGTACTTCCAGGGCATCTACGAGATGAACCACCTGCCCATCCCGGCCAACCTGCGCGGCAACATCGAGATCCATTTCTACGAGTCGGGCCACATGGTCTACGCGAACGAGGCGTCCTTCAAGGCGCTGCACGCGAACGTGGCCGACTTCATCCGCCGCGCATCGTCCACCGACGGCAACTGAGCAAGGCGCGTCGCGACCCGTGGCCGGGATGGTGCCCGGCCGCGATGTCCTCCAGCAGCGGTCCAGCCGAGCAGCTCGCACCAGCGCGCGCTCGACGCGGGCGCGTCGGCGCCGAAGAACCTGCCCAGCCAGTCGACGGGGGCCTGCACGCGGTCGGCCGGGATCGACGCGACCGGCACGTGCAGGAACTGGCCGAGGGCGGCCCCGATGCCGCGCGTGGCGATGCCCTCTTCGGCGAAGGCGTGCAAGACAGATCCGCGGGTGGTCTTCTGGATGGCCAGCTGGACGAGCGTGCCCGCGTCGAGCACGTCCACGGCCGGCCAGCGCTTGCGCCCCTCGGCGATGAACGCGCACTCGCCCTTCTCGCGCGCCGTCTTCGCCAGCACCGCGACGAAGCCGTGGTCGCCTCCCGCGCCGTGCACCGTCGGCGCGAAGCGCACCACCATCGACCGGATGCCGCGCTCCGGGCGGGGCCAGCGCGCGGGCCGCGTTGCCGACACGCGGCTGCACGTGCCCGGCGGGAATGTCAGCCTCGGTGCCGCCGCGGCCCGGCGCGAGCCCCAGCGCGCCGCGCGGGCCCCTTTGCTGTCGTCGTGGGCAGCGAGGGCTTATTTCTTGCGGACGATCACGCTGCCGATCGAGTAGCCGGCGCCGAACGAGCAGATCACGCCCAGGTCACCCGGCTTCAGGTCGGCGCGGTGTTCGTGGAACGCCAGCACCGAGCCCGCGGACGCGGTGTTGGCGTAGGTGTCGAGCACCAGCGGCGCGAGGTCGCCGCCGGCCTCGCCGCCCACCAGCTTCTTCAGGATCAGCTGGTTCATGCCGAGGTTGGCCTGGTGCAGCCAGAAGCGGCGCATCTGCGTCGGCTCGAGGCTCAGCGACTGCAGGTGGCCCTCGATGTGCGCGGCGGCGAGCGGCACCACTTCCTTGAACACCTTGCGGCCTTCCTGGCGGAAGGTCTTGTCGCGCGCCAGCGGGTCGGAATCCTCGCTGCGGTTGATGAAGCCGAAGTTGTTGCGGATCGCGTTGGAGAACTGCGTGACCAGCTTCGTGCCCAGCACTTCCCACTGGTCGGCGGAGGTCGCCGTGTCGGCGCTCTCGATCAGCGTGGCGGTGCACACGTCGCCGAAGATGAAGTGGCAGTCGCGATCCTTCCACTCGATGTGCGCGGAGGTGATCTCCGGGTTGACGACCAGCACGCACTTCGAGCTGCCCGAACGCACCGCGTTGACGGCCTGCTCGATGGCGAAGGTGGCCGACGAGCACGCCACGTTCATGTCGAAGCCGTAGCCGCCTGCGCCGATCGCCTGCTGGATCTCGACGGCCATCGCCGGATACGCGCGCTGCATGTTCGACGCGGCGCAGAAGATCGCGTCGACATCGGCACCCGTCCTGCCGGCCGCGGCCAGCGCCTTGCGGCACGCGTCGGCGCCGATCTCGGCCATCAGCGACAGCTCGTCGTCGCCGCGCTCCTGGAACTTCGGACGCATGCGCGCCGGATCGAGCACGCCTTCCTTCTCGATCACGTAGCGCTGCTTGATGCCCGAGGCCTTCTCGATGAACTCGACGCTGGAGCCCACCATCGCCATCCGGTCGCCGCTCGCGATGGCTTCGGCGTGCGTCGTGTTGTGCGCTTCGGCGTACGCGTTGAACGCCTGCACGAGTTCGGCGTTGGTGACGATGTGCGGCGGCTGGTAGAGGCCGGTGCCGCTGATGACTGCTTGGGGCATGGAGATTCCTGGGTTACCCGTCGATTTTAACGATCGGCCGCGGGTCGTTGCCTAGGACAGTCCCCGGGAAGATCAGAGTGTGCGTCGCGATTCGTGCGCCTCAACATGCTCACTGCAGCCGCTGGGCCAGCAGATCGAGCGCACCACCGTAGACGTCGCAACTGACGGCAAGTTCGGAGCGAACGTCCCGCGGCTGCCGATACGGCTGGCCGAAGGCCATCAGCGCGAACAGCGTGTTCTCGAGACGGATCCAGTGGCAGCTGTCGTCACGCCAGAGGTCGAAGTCGCGCGCACCGTGGGGCACCAGCGCGCAGCGGTTGTGCAGGCGGTTGCTGACGTCTGTCGCGAAGATGATGTCGGCGAAGCCGCAGTCCCGCCGGAACGTCCAGTGCACGCGGATGTCGGCGCGGCTGTGGCGCCTGAAGCCATGGCGTTCGAGCGATCCGGCGATGATGGAACGCGCCTGCTTGCGATCGATCAGGCCGCGCGGGTTCTCCAGTCCGATCGTCGCCGCGAGGCGCTCGGCCTCGCTCACGCACCGCACGGTCTGCGCTTCGAAGACTCGATCGACATATTCTGGTCGCTTGTAGGGTCCAGGCTCCGGACGACCGCGGACCAGCGAATACATGTCGCCCATGACGCCCAGGTCGACGAAGTGCTGCACCTCGGGCGAGACGAACAGGCCGTGGCCCGTGTCGCGCTCGAGGTGGCCGCGACTTCCGAGAGTGCCGAGGCGTTCCAGCGCTGCAGCACGTCGGATCTCAGGCGCGGCAACACCACCGAAGGCGGTCAGGACATCGTCCCAGGGTTCGAATGCCCGGTACCCGCGCTGCAGTGAGAGCGCACGCACCTCGTCCGGCAGGTTTCCGCCGGCGATCAGACGCCCGGCCACTTCGCGCCGGAATTCGTCGCCTACAGGAACGATCGTCGTGTCGGTCTTCAAAATGGCACCGTGCTCTCGAACACCAGGGGCTCGCCCGTCAACGGATGCGCGAACGCAAGCCGGCAGGCGTGCAGCATCATGCGCGGCGCGGTGTCGCCCGCGATGCCGTAGAACGGATCGCCCGCGATCGGGCAGCCCAGCGCCGCCAGGTG
>CAIMXF010000289.1 GCA_903845345.1 uncultured beta proteobacterium | reverse complement strand
GAGCGCTACAACGCCGGCGTCAAGCTGGCCGAAGGCACCACGGTCCATCACCGCGACGAACTCGACGCCCTGCAGCGCGAGTTGCGCGAAGTTCCGGGCGTCACGGTCATCATCTACGACCAGACCTGCGCCACCGAGAAGCGCCGGCGCCGCAAGCGCGGCACGATGGCGCAGAACCCGCGCCGCGTGGTGGTCAACGAGGCGGTGTGCGAGGGCTGCGGCGACTGCTCGGTGCAGAGCAACTGCCTGTCGGTCGAGCCGGTGGAGACCGAGTTCGGCCGCAAGCGCCGCATCAACCAGAACACCTGCAACCAGGACTTCTCCTGCGCCAACGGCTTCTGCCCGAGCTTCGTGTCGGTGGAGGGCACGTTGAAGAAGGCCAGGCCGAAGGCGAAGGGTGCAGTGGCGCTGCCGGAAATTCCGATGCCCACGCTGCCGAACGCCGATACGGCCTGGGGCATCGTCGTCGCCGGCATCGGCGGCACCGGCGTCATCACCATCGGCCAGCTGCTGGGCATGGCCGCGCACCTCGAAGGCAAGGGCGTGATCACGCAGGACGCCGCCGGCCTCGCGCAAAAGGGCGGCGCGACCTGGAGCCACATCCAGATCGCCAACACGCAGGATGCGATCCTCACGACCAAGGTGGACGCGGCCAAGGCCGACGTGGTGATCGGCTGCGAGGCCATCGTCACGGCCAACCCGGTGACGCTGTCGGTGATGCGCGAAGGCCGCACCTTCGTCGCGCTGAACACGCACGGCACGCCCACCGCCGCCTTCGTGAACAAGCCCGATTGGCAATTCCCGGGCGGCCAGTGCGAAGCCGCGATCGCCAACGCCGTCGGCCCCGACCTGCTCGGTGCGTTCGATGCCGACAAGGTCGCCGTGCAGCTGCTGGGCGACTCGATCTTCACGAACCCGCTGATGCTGGGCTACGCGTGGCAGAAGGGCCGCATCCCGGTCGGACTGGAGGCGCTGATGCGCTCGATGGAGCTGAACGGCGTGCAGGTCGAAAAGAACAAGCAGGCGTTCGACTGGGGCCGTCGCTGCGCGCACGATCTCGCGTCGGTGCAGGCGCAGTTCGCCGCCGCCAAGGTGATCGAGTTCGTGAAGAAGCCGTCGCTGGACGAGACCGTCAAGCGCCGCGTCGAGTTCCTCACCGGCTACCAGGACGCTGCATACGCCATGCAGTATTCGGCGGTGGTCGATCGCGTCAAGGCTGCGGAGGCCCCGCTGGGCGGCACGCGGCTGACGGACGCCGTCGCGCGCAACCTGTTCAAGCTGATGGCCTACAAGGACGAGTACGAGGTTGCGCGCCTGCACGCCGACCCGGCCTTCCTCGCGAAGCTGGCCGACCAGTTCGAGGACGGCTTCAAGCTGAAGTACCACCTCGCGCCGCCGCTGCTGGCCACCAGGAACGCCAAGGGCGAGCTGGTCAAGAAGACCTACGGCGGCTGGATGAGGGGCGCATTCGGCGTGCTCGCGAAGTTCAAGGGACTGCGCGGCACCGCGTTCGACGTGTTCGGCTACACGGACGAACGCAAGACCGAGCGGGCGCTGATCGTCGAGTACCGCGCGCTGGTCGACGAGCTGCTGGCGTCGCTGTCGGCCGATCGGCTCGCCGATGCCGTGGCGCTGGCGTCGTTGCCGGAAGAGATCCGCGGCTACGGCCACGTGAAGGAGCGCCATCTCGTGAAGGCGCGCGCGAAGCGGGACACGCTGCTGGCCGCCTGGCGCGCCGGCCGGGCGCAGAAGGCCGCCTGAGGACGAGCCGTCGCCGCGCACGCTAAAGTCGCGCGGTGACCGAACCCGCCGAACACCGCACGCTGCTCTCGCTCGCCCACGTCCGCCGCGAGTTTCCCGGCGGCCGGGTCGCGCTGGCCGACGTCAGCCTGGCGATCGCCGCCGGCGAATTCGTGAGCCTGCTCGGGGCGTCCGGCTGCGGCAAGAGCACCGTGCTGCGCCTCATGAGCGGGCTCGATGCGCCCACCTCCGGCACGATCGCCCGCGACCTGCCGCCCGCCGCGATCCCCGGCTACGTGTTCCAGGACGCCGCGCTGATGCCCTGGGCCAGCGTGCGCCGCAACGTCGAACTGCCGCTGAGGCTGCGCGGCGAACGCCCGGCGTCGATGCGCGAGCCCGTCGACGCCGCCTTGCGCGCGGTGGGCCTGGCCGATTCGGCCGACGCGCTGCCGCGCGAGCTCTCGGGCGGCATGAGGATGCGCGCGTCGCTGGCCCGTGCGCTGGTCACCGCGCCGAAGCTGTGGCTGCTGGACGAGCCCTTCGGCGCGCTCGACGAGATCACGCGCTTCGCCCTGAACCAGACGCTGCTCGCGCTGTGCCAGTCGCCGGACAACGGCAAGCCGGCCACGGCGGTCTTCGTCACGCACAGCGTCTACGAGGCCGTGTTCCTCAGCCAGCGCGTGGTGGTGATGGCTCGGCCCGGACGCATCGTCGACGAGATCGCCATCGCCGTGCCGTACCCGCGCGACGCCGGTTTCCGCTCGACGCCGCTGTTCGCAGACCTTTGCGCGCGCGTGTCGGACGCGCTGCAGCGCGCGAGCGCCGCGGGAGCGCCCGCGTGACGCGCGCGGGGGCGTTCGCGCGAGTCGGCGTGCCGACGCTGTCGGTCGTCGTGTTCCTGCTCGCGTGGGAGATCGCGGTGCGCGCCATGCGGATTCCCGCGTACCTGTTGCCGGCGCCGTCGCTGGTCGCGTCGACGCTGGCAGACAACTTCGCTTCGCTCGCCGCGAGCTGGTGGTTCACCGTGCGCATCACCTTGATCGCGCTGGCGCTGGCAACGGCCGGGGGCGTGCTGATCGGCGCGCTGTTCGCGTCGTCGCGCATCGCCGAGCGCGCGCTGGCGCCGTTCGCCGTGGTGCTGCAGGTGACGCCGATCGTGTCGATCGCGCCGCTGATCATGATCCTGACCGACAGCCCGCTCGCCACCGTGATCGTCTGCGCGTGGCTGGTCGCGTTCTTCCCGATCCTGGCCAACACGCTCACCGGCCTGCGCAGCGTCGATGCCAACCTGCGCGACCTGTTCGCGCTGCAGCGCGCGAGCCGCTGGCAGACGTTGCGTTACCTGCTCGTGCCGGCGGCGTTGCCGTCATTCATGACCGGCCTGCGCATCGCGGGCGGCCTCGCGCTGATCGGCGAGGTGGGCGGCGAATTCGCGGCCGGCGCCGCGGGCCGCGACACCGGCCTGGCCTCGCGCATCCTCGAGTCGGCATTCCGCACCGAGATCCCGAAGATGTTTGCGGCGCTGACGCTCGTCGCGCTGACCGGCGTCGCGTTGTACCTGCTGACGGGCGCGCTGAGCCGTGCGCTGCTGCAGCGCTGGCACGAGAGCGAACGCCTGGCTTGAGCCGAGTCAGCCCAGCAGCTTGCGCAGGAACCCGCCCGCGGGCTTGGCGGCCTTGACGCCCGGATCGTAGAACTCGGCCGGGATGGCCGCGATGACCGGGCCGTCGACCTTCACGCCCTTGACCGAGCGGCCCGTGTTGAGCAAGTCGTTGACGGGCGCCAGCATCGTGCTGCGCTTGGCGACGGTGGAGAACACGCCGCGCGGGTTGTCGCGGTACATCTGGTTGGCGACCTGCACGGCCTGACCGAAGACCGGTTCGCGGTCGAACGCGAACTCGCGCCAGGTGCCGTCCTTGGCCTTGGCCGTGAACGTGGTGGGCAAGGTCATCTCGCCCACGTGCGGCAGCAGCGCGTAGCCGAACGCCTCGGGAATCCAGTCGATCAGGCGGCGCGCGGCGAGCTTGTCGGGCGCGAAGCGGGCGACGCCGATCTCGATCTCGGTGTCGCGGCGTTCGCCCTCGCCCAGGAGCGCGATGGTGCGTTGGATGAGTTCGGCGGAAATGGTGTGCATGGCAGGACGGAATGTAAGGTGGCGTGGCCGGCTCAGTGCACGGCCGCGCCGCGGCGCAGGCCGGAGGCCGCACGGCCGCGCGGCACCGGCGCGGACACCAGCTCGCGCAGCCGCTCGCCCGTCAGGGCACCCAGCTTGCCGGCCAGCGCGAGCACCGGCGGCGCCGCGAGCATGCGGGCGAAGGTCTCGCGCACCTGGTCGGCCGACACGCCTTCGACGCGCGCACGCAGCTCCTCGGGCGAGCGCACGCGGCCGTGCACGAACAGGTCGAGCGCGGCGTCCTCGACGCGGCGTACCGGGCGTTCCTGCGCGCGCACCCGGCGCACGGCGATCTGGTTGCGGGCGCGCTCGAGGTCGATCGCGCCGACCGACGCGGCATGCGCCTGCAGCAGGCGGTGCGTCTCGCGCAGCAGCTCGTCGACCTTGTCCGGCGTGGTCGACGCCTCGATGACGAACTGCCCGCAGGCCTCCATGATGTCGGCCGAGCAGGCGGCGTAGTAGACGAGGCCGCGGCGCTCGCGGATCTCGTTCATCAGCGGCGAGCTCATGCCCTCGCCGAACAGCGCGGCGGCGACGCTGGCGGCCGGCTCGTCGTCCTTCAACGACGCGACCGGATAGCCCAGCACCACGTGGCTCTGGCTGCAGCCGGCGAGCCGGTTGGCCTTCACGCCGCCCAGCCACGTGGGCGCGTCCATCGCGTGCGGCGTGCCGGCGGGCATGTCGCCGAACGCGGCCTCGGCCTCGCGCACGATGGCGTCGTGGTCGACGTTGCCCGCCACGCCCACGACCACGTTGGCGCCGCTGTACTGCTGCTCGACGTAGGCCAGCAGGTCGTCGCGCGTGAAGCGCTCGATGTTGCGGCGCGTGCCGATCACCGCCTGCGCCATCGGGTGCGCGCCGTAGCAGAGCTTGTCGAACTGGCGGAACGCGGTCGACATCGGGTCTTCCTCGTCTTCCAGATATTCCTGCAGGATCACCTGGCGCTCGCGCTCGAGTTCGGCCGCGGGGAACGTCGGCCGGCGCACGATGTCGCCCAGCATGCGCACGAACTCGGCGGCGTCGCGCGCCATGCCGCTCAGGTGGTAGGCGGTGTGGTCCTTGTCGGTGTGCGCGTTGACCTCGGCGCCCAGGCGTTCGGCGTCGATGTTGATCCTGGCGGCGTCGCGCGTGGTCGTGCCCTTGAAGGCCATGTGCTCGACGACGTGGCTGATGCCCGACAGCCGTGCGCTCTCGTGGCCCGAGCCGGTGCGCACGAACACGCTGGCGCTGGCGCTGGCGAGCCAGGGCATGTGGATCGTGACCACACGCACGCCGTTGGGCAGGGTCGTGAGGCGGGTGTCGGGGCTGTCCGTGAACGTCATGCCCCATTGTCGGCGACCGGGGCCGCGGGCGCTGCGCGGCAGGGAATTGGCCTTCGCGTGCCCGACCGTGGCCGTATGATGGCGCGCGTCTTTCGACCGGGAACCTGACATGCGCCTCATCGTCTCCAAGTTCGCCCTCGCGGCGACGCTGCTCGTCGCGAGCGTCGCCGCGCACGCCCTCGACAAGGTGGTGTTCGCCACCAACTGGAAGGCGCAGGCCGCGCACGGCGGCTTCTACCAGGCCGTGGCCGACGGCACCTACAAGCGGTTCGGGCTCGACGTCGAGATCCGCCAGGGCGGCCCGCAGGTCAACAACCGACCGCTGCTGCCTGCCGGGCGCATCGACTTCCTGATGACCGGCAACCTGCTGCACAGCTTCGACAACGTCAAGAACGGCATCCCGGTCATCGCGGTCGCGGCGATGTTCCAGAAGGATCCGCAGGCGCTCATCGCGCATCCGGACGGCGGCTACGCGAAGTTCGAGGATCTGGCCAAGGCGCCGGTCGTCTTCCTCGCCAAGGACGCGCAGTTCTCGTGGTGGCAATGGCTCAAGGCCGACTACGCGTTCAAGGACGAGTCGCTGCGCCCGTACAACTACAACGTCGCGCCCTTCCTCGCCGACAAGCGCAGCGTGCAGCAAGGCTACGCGGTGGAAGAACCGATCACCATCGCCCGGGCCGGCGGCTTCAAGCCCCAGGTGTTCCTGCTCGCCGACCACGGCTACAGCACCTACTCCACCACCATCGAGGCGCGCACCGACACCGTCAGGAACAAGCCCGACCTCGTCAAGCGCTTCGTCGAGGCGTCCATCATCGGCTGGAACAACTACCTGTACGGCGACCGCAAGGCCGCCGACGCGCTCATCAAGCAGGACAACCCCGAGATGACCGACGACCTCATCGCCCAGAGCCTGGCGCTGATGAAGGAGATGGGCATCGTCGACTCCGGCGACGCGCAGACGCTGGGCATCGGCGCGATGAAGCCCGAG
The DNA here is from genome assembly GCA_903845345.1 of uncultured beta proteobacterium. Lineage (GTDB taxonomy): Bacteria > Pseudomonadota > Gammaproteobacteria > Burkholderiales > Burkholderiaceae_C > Scleromatobacter. The sequence continues at coordinate 92 of CAIMXF010000289.1, read as the reverse complement.
CGCGTGAAGGACTTCTACGACAAGATGGTGCGCGCCGGCCTGTACAAGGCGGGCGACGTCGACCTGTCCAAGGTGATGACGACGCAGTTCGT
>CAIMXF010000288.1 GCA_903845345.1 uncultured beta proteobacterium | reverse complement strand
GTGTCGCTGGCCGGTTGTGACAACAGCCCCTGGGAAAGCGGCGCGGCCAGCCAGAACACGATCTTCAGCGCGATGCAGGAGGGCTCGCCGCGCCACATGGACTCGGTCGCGTCGTACTGGGCCAACGACACCACCTTCACGTACCAGATCTACGAGCCGCCCTACGGGTACCACTACCTGAAGCGTCCGTACACGCTGATCGGCAAGGCCGCCGAGGATGTCGCCAAGCCGCGCTTCCTCGACAAGGACGGCAAGCCGCTGCCCGACGACGCGCCGAGCGACCAGGTCGCCGAGAGCGTCTACGACGTCCACATCAAGCACGGCATCCTGTTCCAGCCGCATCCGGCGTTCGCCAGGGATGCCGAGGGCAACTTCCTGTACCACCACCTGAAGCCGGGCGAACTGCGCGGGCGCTCGTCGCCGTGGGAGTTCGAGAAGACGGGCACGCGCGAACTGGTGGCCGACGACTTCGTCTACGCGCTCAAGCGCCACGCCACGCCGCGCATCACCACGCCGATCTACGGGATCTTCTCCGAGTACGTTCTCGGCCTGAAGGACTACGCCGACACGATCAGGCGCGAGGATGCGCGCCTGCGCGCGGGCCTCGATCCGGCCAGCCTCGATCGCCCGTTCCTGGACTTCCGCAAGTTCCCGCTGGCCGGCGCGACGGCGCCGGACAAGTACACCTTCCGCGTGCGCATCAAGGGCCGCTATCCGCAGTGGAGCTACTGGATGGCGATGACCTTCCTCGCGCCCGTGCCGTGGGAGGCCGAGGAGTTCTACGCGCAGCCGGGCATGGCCGCGGCGGGCCTGACCTACGACATCTGGCCGGTGGGCACCGGCCCGTTCATGCTGTCCGAATACCACCAGGATCGGCTGCAGGTGATGGTGCGCAACCCGAACTACCGCGGCGAGCCGTATCCGTGCGAGGGCGCGCCGGGCGACAAGGAAGCCGGGCTGCTGGACGACTGCGGCAAGAAGACGCCCTTCGTCGACAAGATCGTGATCGTGGGCGAGCGCGAGCAGGTGCCCCAGCGCGCCAAGTTCCGCCAGGGCTACTACGACCTCGAAGTGTTCGAGCGCACGGACAAGGGCCTCGAGTACATCGTCGAGAAGCAGAACTCCGAGGACATCCGCAAGGACTACGACGCCAAGGGCTTTCGCCTCGACCGCTTCGACGACGTCAACAGCTACACGATCGGCTTCAACATGATCGACCCGGTGATCGGCAAGGGCGCCACGCCGCAGGAAGACGAGCGCCATCGCAAGCTGCGCGAGGCCATCTCCATCGCGATCGACTGGGAAGAATTCGCCAAGGTCTTTCCGCAGCGCGCCGGCGCGACGGCGATGGGACCGATCCCCAACGGCATCTTCGGCTCGCGCGAGAAGACGCCCGAAGGCACCAACCCGGTGACGCATCGGGTGGTCAACGGCATCCCGGTGCGGCGCTCGATCGAGGAGGCCAGGCAGCTCATGGTCGAGGCCGGCTACCCGGACGGCCGCGACGCCGTCACGGGCCGCCCGCTGGTGCTGAACTACGACTACTACGCGCTGCCCACGCCGGAGCGCAAGAGCGAGATCGACTGGGTCGTGCGCCAGTTCTCCAAGCTCGACATCCAGCTCGAGGTGCGCGCGACCGACAACAACCAGTTCCAGGAAAAGATCCGCAAGGGCAAGCACCAGGTCTTCTGGACGGGCTGGAACGCGGACTACCCCGACGCCGAGAACTTCCTGATCCTGTTCTACGGCCCGAACTCGAAGAGCGTGTCGGACGGCGAGAACCAGTCCAATTACCAGAACCCCGCGTACGACGCGCTGTTCACGCGCATGAAGAGCCTGCCCGACGGCCCGGAAAAGCAGGCGCTGATCGACCAGATGGTGGACATCCTGCGCAAGGACGCGCCCTGGTCCTGGGGCTATTTCCCGTACGCCTCGGCCGCCGTGCAGCATTGGGTCTACAACTCCAAGCCCGCGATCCTGGTGCGCGACCATGGCCGCTACCTGCGGCTCGACGTGGACGAGCGCCGCCGTGCCCAGGCCGCGTGGAACCAGCCGGTCTGGTGGCCGATGGTCGCCCTCACGCTGGCGTTGGCCGGACTGCTGATGCTGGCGATGCGCGCGTTCAAGCGCCGCGAACGCATGAACGCGCGCGGCGAACTGCTCGCCGCCTGAAAGAATCGCCCCGATGTTTTCCTATCTCGTCCGCCGATTCCTCTACGGCGCGCTCATCCTGCTGGGCGTCAACCTGCTCACGTTCTTCCTGTTCTTCACGATCAACACGCCCGACGACATGGCGCGGCTGAACATCGGCGGCAAGCACGTCACGCAGGACCTGATCGACCGCTGGAAGATCGAGCGCGGCTACGACAAGCCGCTGTACGTCAACGACGCGAAGAACGGCTCGGAGCGCTACACCGACACGATCTTCTGGGAGCGCTCGGTCTCGCTGTTCGAGCTGCGCTTCGGCCGCGCCGATTCCGAGAGCGCCGGCGACATCGGCCCCGAGGTGGCGCGCCGCATGTGGGTCAGCGTGCAGCTGGCGATGCCGCTGTTCGTGCTGCAGGTGATCGCGAGCACGGCGTTCGCGCTGCTGCTGGTGATGTTCAGGCATACGCGGCTCGACTTCTGGGGCGTCGTCGCCTGCGTGCTGATGCTGTCGATCTCCAGCCTGTTCTACATCATCGTCGGCCAGTTCCTGTTCTCGCGCGTGCTGCGCATCGCGCCGATCTCCGGCTACGTGCCGGGCTGGGACGTCGTCAAGTTCCTGGTGCTGCCGATCGTGCTGTCGCTGCTGTCGCGCCTGGGCACCGAGGCGCGCCTGTACCGCGCGATGTTCCTCGAGGAGATCGGCAAGGACTACGTGCGCACCGCGCGCGCCAAGGGCCTGTCCGAGACCGTGGTGCTGTTCCGCCACGTGCTGCGCAACGCGCTGCTGCCCATCGTCACCAGCGCGGGCTCATACCTGCCCTACGTATTCCTGGGCAGCCTCGTGTTCGAGAGCTTCTTCGGCCTGCCGGGCCTGGGTGCCTACGTGATCGATGCGATCACCAAGCAGGACTTCGCCGTCGTGCGCACGATGGTGTTCGTCGGCTCGCTGCTGTACATCGCGACGTTCGTGCTGATCGACGTCGCCTACACCTGGGTCGATCCCCGGGTTCGCCTGGGCTGAGAGCGCATGTTCAAGTTCGTATTCCTCTGGACGGACATCACCGTGTGGGCGATGGTGGTGTTCTGCATCGTCTATGGCGCGGCGGTCGCGCGCTCGCCCGGCCTGAGGGCGAGCTGGCGCCGCGTGTTCCGCGATGCGCCGGCGATGTGCTCGGCGCTGGTGATCGGGCTGTGCATGCTGCTGACGCTGGCCGACAGCATTCACTACCGCGGGCGCCTGTCCGCCGGTGCGGGCGCCGCGGCGGGCTCTGTGCAGTACGAGGTGCAGGCGCATTCGCTGCTGGACCTCGCGTTGCAGGATCTCATCGACTCGCGCGAGACCAGCTATTCGCGACCGCTCGACTACGTGGGCCTGAGCCTGGACACCGTGTCCGTCAACGGCCGCCTCGTGCGCATGGCGCCGCGTCTGAAGCATGGCGGCGCGCACCTGTCCGATCCCGAGCACCAGTGGGCCAGCGACCTGCTCTCGCGCGGCTTCAGCGGCCTCATGCTGGGCCTGGCGCTGGCCGCGGCGGTGGCGCTCGGGCTGTTCGCGCTGCTCGCGCGCGTGCGTCGCGCGGGGGTCGTCGACACGGCCGCGAGCGTCTGGCGCAACGAGGGCGAGATCCCGTGGCGCGCGGCGCTGTGGACGCTGGTGACCGTCGCCACGCTCAGCGGCATCGTGATCTCGCTGATGGGCGCGTACCACGTGTTCGGCACCGACACCACCGGCAACGACGTGCTCTACCAGGCGCTCAAGAGCATCCGCACCGCGTTCGTCATCGGCGCGCTGTCGACCATCGCCACGCTGCCGCTGGCCGTGGTGCTGGGCATCATGGCCGGCTACTTCCGCGGCTGGGTCGACGAGGTGATCCAGTACATCTACACGGTGCTCTCGTCGGTGCCCAACATCCTGCTGATCGCCGCGTGCGTGCTCATGGTGCAGGTGTTCCTCGACAAGCACCCCGACATGTTCGAGACCGGCGTCGAGCGCGCCGACGTCAAGCTGTTCCTGCTGTGCACGGTGCTGGGCCTGACCGGCTGGGCCGGCCTGTGCCGGCTGTTGCGCGCCGAGACCATGAAGCTGCGCGAGCTCGACTACGTGCAGGCTGCCGACGCGTTCGGCGTCGGGCCGTGGCGCATCATGGCGCGCCACGTCTTCCCCAACGTCGCCCACCTGATGCTGATCGTCACGGTGCTCGACTTCTCGTCGCTGATCCTCTACGAGGCCGTGCTGTCCTACGTGGGCGTCGGGGTCGACCCGTCGATGAACAGCTTCGGCGGCATGCTCAACCTGGCGCGCAAGGAGATGAGCCTCGACCCGGTGGTGTGGTGGAGCTTCGCCGCGGCGTTCGGCTTCATGGTCGCGCTGGTGCTGGCGGTCAACCTGTTCGCCGACGGCGTGCGCGACGCCTTCGACCCGCGCGCCCGCGCGTTCCGCCCGCGCCTGCCCATCTCCCGCAAGCCTGTCGCATCGAACCAGGAGGCG
>CAIMXF010000287.1 GCA_903845345.1 uncultured beta proteobacterium | reverse complement strand
CGACCCATCTGCGACCTTGGCTGAGCTGAATTCGACGGCAAATAGCAGTCGCTCAATGGTCTGCTCTGGGAGACATGTCGCAGAGGCGCTGGCCCGGCAGATCGGGATCGCCTTGACTAGCTAATTTTTCTGAGTTGTTCAAGCGCTCGCACTGCTTCGAGCGCATGCCACTCAGTTGCGCTCGCTTCTACTTGCAGGGCTTGAAGAGCCGTGTGGATATCGCGCAGATGTCGTACCCCGGCACTTACGTCGAAGGCGATCCACGCCAACAGGCCGACAGGAACGACATAGGCTAATGCAAACCAACTCATGGTGACCTCTCCATGAAACACATGCGCCGAGGATAGCGGTCAGACGAGCCTGACTATGGTGTCTTCACCGAGGTATTTCTTGAATAGATCAGGCGTCAAGGCGACCGCGCCGGCGGGGTGATCGAGGTAGATGAACGCGCCTTCGTCGCGCACTGCGATGTTGTCGACCGGGATCACGATGCGCTGAGTGTTCGGGCCAAAGCTGTTGGTCTGGATGTACATGAATGGCTGACGAATAGAGTAGCGCATGGTGTTCCTTGTGGCTAACGACCCGACGATAGCTGACCAGATACCTGCCGTCCGCGGCCGACTCCTAGTGGCCGTTCAGCGACCATCGCTCGGTGCGGCGCGACCCGGACGCCGGACGAGTTCGCCACCGCAATCGGCGCACTGGCTCGCCAGCCGCACCCGGCTCGCCACGCCGTACGACACAGCTACTTGCCCGCGCTCGCCGCCGACGCCGCCGGCAGCGGCGGCATCGACAGGAAGCGGTCGACCCGCTTGTTGGCCTTGTTGTCGACCAGCATGCGCCACATGCCGGAGTTGTCGTAGACCTTCTGCGCCTCGACGCGGCATTCGGCAACCAGCGCCGCGTGGCGCGCGGCGGGCCAGTCCTTCTGGGCGGCGGTGGCGGCCTTGAGCATGTCGCTGCCGCGCGGGTCGCGCAGGCCTTTCAGGTAGGCCTCGCCGACGTAGGCGAAGCCCAGCTTGGTCAGCTCGAACAGCGCGGGGCGCACGGTGGTGTCGCCGGAGCGCGCGCGCGCGACGAGCGCGAACTGGTCGAACTGCATCGCGGCGGCGCAGTTGGACGCGCGCTGGTAGAACGCCTCGTCCTCGGCGTCGGTGGCCGCGGCGGAGCCGGCGATCGCGAGGCCGGACAGCGCCAGGGCGAGGCGCGCGGCGGAGGCCGAGAAACGGCGGAAGGGTCGGGAAGCCAGTTGCATCGTCGCATTGTGCCTAGGGTCGGGACGCCGGGTCGGCAGGCCGCAGTCCCACCCAGCCAACGGACAGGCCGGCGGGCCGGTTGACCGCCACGTCCGCCCCGTCAGTTCAGCGAGCCCGCGCCCGTCGGCAGGAAGGCGCCGTCCTGCTCGCGCCGGCGTCGCGCGTGCGGGCTGTCCGGCAATTGCAGCAGGCGCTCGAACTCGGCGGCCGGCTGCGGCTTGCCGAACAGGTAGCCCTGCCCTTGCGCGCAGCCCATCTCGATGAGCGCCTGCACCACCGACGCGTCCTCGATGCCTTCGGCCGTGACGACCAGGTCGAGGCTGCGCGCGATCTGCACGATGGCGTCGACGATCGCGCGATCCTGCGGCGAGTTGTCCAGCCGCACGATGAACGAGCGGTCGACCTTGAGCTTGTCGACCGAGAAGCGCTGCAGGTACGACAGGTTGGAGTAACCGGTGCCGAAGTCGTCGATCGACAGCCGCACGCCCAGCGCCTTCAGCCGCTGCAGCGCCAGGATGAAGGTGTCGGCGTCGTCGACCAGGGTCGATTCGGTGAGCTCGAGCTCGAGGCAGCCGGCGCGCAGCCCGGTGCGCTCGAGCACGCCCTGCACCACCTCGTCGACGTTGCCGCGGCGAAACTGCACCACCGACAGGTTGACCGCCATCGTGAACTCGCCACAGCCCGACTGCTGCCATTCGACCAGTTGCCGGCAGGCCTCCTCCAGCACCCACGCGCCGATGTCGACGATCAGGCCCGAGCGCTCGGCCGCGTCGATGAACATGCCCGGCATCACGAGCCCGCAGTCGGGCCGGCGCCAGCGGACCAGCGCCTCGGCGCCCAGCAGCCGGCCGCTGACGAGGTCGATCACCGGCTGGTAGTGCAGCTCGAACTCGTGCCGCGCGAGCGCGCCGCGCAGGCCGGCGACCAGCAGCAGGCCTTGCTGCAGGTGGGCCTGCATCGCGACGTCGAAGAAGCGCCACGCGTTGCGGCCCGACTCCTTGGCCGAATACATCGCGATGTCGGACTGGCGCAGCAGCGTGTCGTAGTCGGCGCCATCCTGCGGATAGAGCGCGATGCCGATCGAGCCGGTGCACGAGAGCTCGGTGTCCTTGACGAAGAACGGCTGCGCCAGGCTTGCGAGGATGGCGGTCGCCACGTTGGAGGCGTCGTCCGCGGAGGCGATGTCGACGAGCCCGATCAGGAACTCGTCGCCGCCATGGCGCGACACCACGTCCGACTTGCGCACCGCCTGCGTGAGCCGCAGCGCGACCTCCTTGAGGAATTCGTCGCCCGTGCTGTGGCCCAGCATGTCGTTGACCGACTTGAAGTTGTCGAGGTCGACGAACAGCAGCGCCAGCACGTCCTTGCGCCGCGCGGCCTGGCGCAGCGCCTGCTCGATGCGGTCGTGGCCCAGCGCGCGATTGGGCAGCCCGGTCAGCACGTCGTGCTTGGCGAGATAGGCCAGGTGCGCCTGCGACTCGTTGAACTTGCCGATCTGCTCGCGCAGGCGCGCCAGCGCGGTCTGCATGTCGTCGATCACGATCCACACGGCCGCGGCGCTCACCAGCAGGATCACGGTGGTGTCGCGCCAGATCGAGCCGCCGCCGCTCGGCATGCCGTCGACACGCGTGTGCCACGCGTACGTGGCCAGCGACAGCCATGCCACGAAGCCCAGCATGCAGGCCAGCAGGATGAAGAAATAGCGCTTGGCGCCGAGCAGGCCGGCCATGATCAGGATGACCGGGTAGGCCATCAGCGCGACGTCGTGCAGGCCCTCCGAGATCCACATCAGCGTCGACGACAGCAGCGTCAACGAGCCCAGCAGGATCGCGCCGCCGAAATTCGCGTGGCCGCGGCGCGACAGCACCAGGCATGCGGCCGCCAGCAGCGCGCCCGCCGCCAGCGCGCCGACCACCGGCCAGTCGCCATGCGATACGTAGAGCACGGCCGTGGCCGCCTCCGCGGCCATCACGAGCCGCGCGATCTGCACGAGACGCCGCCCGCGCATGCCTTGCGCGTAGTCGTCGCTCTCCACCTGCTGCGGCACGGTCATGCCGGAATTGAAACACGGAACACCGCACCCGGAGGGCGGACTTCGCGACCGAATTGGCAGCCCGCGCGCCGCCGCGGCTTCAGCTTCCCGTCAAGCGGGAGATCGCGTCGGCGTCGAGTCCCGCCTCGTGCAGGATCTGCGCGCCATGCTCGCCGCGCGCCGGCACGCCGCCCGGCGTGGCGGATGGCGTCGCCGAGAAGCGCGGCGCCGGCGCGGCCTGCAGCACGCCGTCGTGCCGCGCATACACGCCGCGCGCGGCCAGGTGCGGATGCGCCATCGCCTCGTCCGGCGCAAGGACGGGCGCGAAGCAGGCGTCGCTGCCTTCGAGCAGCGCGACCCAGTGCGCGCGCGGCTGCGTCGCCAACAGCGCGGCCAGGCGCGTGCGCAGGCGCGGCCAGCGGCGGGCGTCGTAGGCGTTGCGGAAGTCGGGGTCGTCGGCCAGGCCCAGCGTCTCGAACAGCAGCGCGTTGAACTGCGGCTCCAGCGCGCCCACGCTCACGAACAGCCCGTCGGCGCAGGCGTAGCTGCCGTACCAGTGCGGGCCGTCGAGCAGCCCGCGGCCGCGCTCGAACGGCTGCTGGCCGGCGGCGTGCGCCGACAGCAGCAGGTTCATCAGGTTGGCGCTGCCGTCGACGATGGCCGCGTCGATCACCTGGCCGACGCCCGTCTGCCGCGCCGACAGCAAGGCCGCCAGCACGCCCATCGCGAGATACAGCGCGCCGCCGCCGAGGTCGCCCACCAGCGTCGGCGGCGCCATCGGCGGCTCGCCGGGCGTGCCGGAGAACCACAGCGCGCCCGACAGCGCGATGTAGTTGATGTCGTGCCCCGCGGCCTGCGCGAGCGGGCCGTCCTGGCCCCAGCCGGTCATGCGGCCGTAGACCAGCCGCGGGTTGCGCGCGAGGCACGCGTCGGGGCCGAGGCCCAGGCGCTCCATCACGCCCGGACGCATGCCCTCGATCAACGCGTCGGCGCCGTCGACGAGCCGCAGCACCGCGTCGACGGCCGCCGGATCCTTCAGGTCGAGCGCGACCGAGCGCTTGCCGCGATTGACGATCGCGTTCCTGCCCAAGGACAGCGTATCGCCGCCCCTGCCGCCGGCGCGTTCGACGAGCACGACGTCGGCGCCCATGTCGGCCAGCAGCATGCCGCAGAACGGCGCCGGGCCGAGACCGGCGATCTCGACGACGCGCAAGCCCGAGAGCGCGCCCATCGCCTCAGGCCTTGGGCTGGCGCGCGAGCGGCGCCCAGTGCAGCAGGCCGAACAGCAGCGCGAGCAGCACGCTCGCGCCCATCGAGCCCTTGTGGCGATGCAGGAACCTGAACGCGAACAGCAGCTCCAGCGCGTGCACGCCCAGCAGCACGATGGACAGGATCTCGCCGGCGCTGGCCAGCGGTCCGTGGACCAGGCCGACCACGCCGGCGATGCCCAGCGCATAGACGACGAGGCAGGCGAACTTCATGACGAGGAACATCGATTACTCCCGGGCGCGCGAGGCGATGAGTTGACGGGCGGTCGCGGCGAGCGCGTCGTGCCGCAGCGATTCCAGCGCGAGCCGGTCGGCGGCTTCGCCCGGCCCGAACTCGCGCGTGGTGGAACGCAGGTAGGCCGGATCGTAGTGCTGCGTCATCAGGCGCTCGAACAACTCGTCGACGCGGCCTTCGTCGGCGAGCTTGCGCCACAGCGCGAGCTCCTCGCCGCCGACCAGCGGCTTGAGCGACTGCAGCTTCGCGACCATGGCGCGCGGATCGGCGGCGAAGTGCGCGTAGTCCTCGCGGCACAGGCGCACGCGTTCGGGCATGGTGGCGCTGACGTGAAGCGTCGGCGCACGGCGCATCGCGGCGGTGAGTTCCTCGGGCACCAGCAGCCGGCCGACCTTCCTGCTCTCGGCCTCGACCCACACCGGCCGCGCCCGGTCGAAGCGTCGCAGCACGTCCAGCACGCGGCTGTCGAAGGTCTTCTGCGTGGGCTGCGGCTGGCCGGGCACGTCGCCCAGCAGCGAGCCCTTGTGGACGGCCAGGCCCTCGAGATCGAGCACCTGCTCGCCCTGGCGCGCGAGCTCGTGCAGCAGGCGCGTCTTGCCGCAGTTGGTGGGACCGCAGACGACGCGATAGTGCAGGCGCTGCGGCAGCGTGGCGAGCGACTCGCGCACCCAGCCGCGGTAGCGCTTCCAGCCGCCGGGCACCACGTCGACCGTGAAGCCGATCAGGCGCAGGTTGGCGGCCCACAGCGCGCTGCGCTTGCCGCCGCGGAAACAGTAGACGAGGAAGCGGTCGTCCGGCTTGTAGCGCGAGATGAGATCGGCCGTGTGCCTGGCGAGATTGCGGAACGAGTGCTGCGCGCCGATCAGGTAGGCGGCGTGCGGATCGGTCTTGTACTGGATGCCGACCTCGGCGAACTCGGCATCGTCGACCACCGGCAGGTTGACCGCGCCGGGCACGTGATCCTCGGCGAACTCGTGCGGCGAGCGCGCGTCGATGATCAGCGCGTACCGGTCGAACGGCAGCGGGGCCAGCGACGCGGTGTCGACGGGCGGAATCTCGTGAGGGGAACTCATGGTGGCCATTGTGCGGTCAATGCGCCTGGGCGCTCAGCGCCCGGCGCGCCCAGCCGCTCAGGGCGTCGTCGAGCAGCACCAGGACGATCATCGCGACCAACACCGTCGACGACTGCGCCATCTGCAGCAGCGACAGGTGGAAGTACAGCAGTTGCCCCAGCCCGCCGCCGCCGACGAAGCCGAGGATCGTCGACATCCGGATGTTCATCTCCCAGCGGTACAGCACGTAGCCCAGGCATTGCGGCGCGATCAGCGGCAAGGTGCCGTACACGAAGCGCGCGACGGGCCCGGCGCCGAGGTCGCGCAGCGAGGTTTCCGCAACCGGCGATGCGTTCTCCAGGCTTTCGGCGAACAGGCGCCCGAGCACGCCGGTGGTGTGCAGCGTCAGGGCCAGCGTGCCCGCGAACGGGCCGATGCCGGCGGCCAGCACCATCAACGCGGCCCAGACGAGTTCGGGCATGCTGCGCAGCGCGTTGAGCAGCGAGCGCGCGAGCCATTTCGCCGGCCAGCCGAGGCGGCCGGCGGCGGGCAGCGCGAGCAGTCCGCCGATGATCATCGGGATGGCCGTGCCCAGCAGCGAGACCGCGAGCGTCTGCAGGGACGCGAAGCCGATCTTGCGCAGGAACTGCGGCGACACGTCTGGCGGAAAGAACTCCAGGACGAAACGCGCCATCGCGCGGCGCCCTTCCTCTTCGACCACGCCATGGAAGTCGGCGCCGAGGTAGCGAAAGCTGGCGGCGACGGCCACGAGGATCGCGGCCAGGCAAGCCAGCCCGCCGAGGCGGTTCGCGCGCATCGTCGTCACGCCAGCACCTTGCGCAGCACCACGCTGATCGCGTCGGCCAGCATCACGAGCGCCACGAACACCAGCGAGATGCTGCTTGCCTGGCCGGGGTCGAAGCCCTTCAGCGCCTGGTCCATCAACTGGCCCAGGCCGCCGGCGCCGACGAAGCCCATCACGACCGCCGCCCGCACCGCGCATTCCCAGCGATAGACGGTGTACGACACCAGCTCCTCGGCCGCCAGCGGCAGCAGCCCGAAGCACAGCGCGGCGGCGCGGCCGCTGCCGGCCTGCAGCAGCGCGCGTGCGGGCCGCGCATCCGTGGATTCGAGGATCTCCGCATACACCTTGGCCAGCATCCCGCCATACGTGATCGCCAGCGCCAGCACGCCCGCGGCCGGCCCGAGCCCCAGCGCGCGCACGAACATCAGCGCCCACACGATCTCCGGCAGCGAGCGCAGCACCATCGTCAGCAGGCGCATGCCGCGGCGCAGCGCCCGCCCGCGCCAGCGGCCGTCCGCCGGCCCGATCGCCGCGACCGACAACGACCGCGTGGCGACGAACGCCAGCGGCACCGCGATCGCGAAGGCCAGCGCGATGCCCGCGGTCGCGATGGCCAGCGTCTGCAGCGTGGCGGCGAGCAGGTCGTGCAGGAAGTCGGACGAGGTCGCCGGCGGCAGGAAACCGCGCACGAAGCTGCCGATCACGCTGGAGTTCCTCGGGTCGAACAGCACCGACGGATGGAACTCGGCGAGCCGCAACAGCGGCCACAGCAACACGAGCGCCGTGACGCTCCACGCGAAGCGCCGCCCGGCGAGCGGATCGCGCAGTCGCGGCGATGCGGTCGTCATGCCGACGCGAGCGGCGGCGTCGCCCGATGCGCCGCCTCGGCCGCTGGCGCTTCGTTCGCCGGCCCGGAGTCGCCCGCGTAAAGCGCCGCGAGCCGCTCGGGCGTGACCTCGGCGGGCGGCAGGTCGAACATCACCGCGCCGTCGCGCACGCCCACGATGCGCGGAAACCAGCGCAGCGCGAGGTCGACGGCGTGCAACGACGCGACGAAGGTGGCGCCGGCCGCCTGGCTGTAGGCGACGAGCTCGCGCAGCACGGCGTCGGCGGTGGTGGCGTCGAGCGCGGACACCGGCTCGTCGGCCAGCAGCAGCGCGGGCGCCTGGTACAGGGTGCGCGCGACCGCCACGCGCTGCAGCTGGCCGCCCGACAGCTGGTCGCAACGCTCGAACACCCGCTCGGCCAGTCCCACGCGCGCGAGCGCGTCACGCGCGCCCGCCGCGTCGCCGGGCAGCAGCCACGACCGCAGCGCGCGGCCCAGGCCCCACTGGCCGAGCCGTCCGGCCAGCACGGCGGTGACCACGCGCAGCCGCGGAGGGATCGGCGGCGCCTGGTGCACGAAGCCGATGCGCGCGCGCAGCGTGCGCAACGCGCGCGGCGCGAGCGTCCAGGGATCGTCCTCGAGCAGCGCGACGCGCCCCTCGGTGGGCCGCAGCGCCGCCGCGGCCACGCGCAGCAGGGTCGTCTTGCCGGCGCCCGACGGGCCGATCAGCGCAAGCCGCTCGCCCTTGGCGACGGCGAGGTCGACCGCCGCGAGCGCGCGGCGCCCGTTCGCGTGGACGACACCGACCTTGGCCAGACGCAGGCTCATGCAGCGTTGCCGCGCGCGGTCACTTGATCAGCCCGGCCGACTTGCCCGCGGCCTCGATGCCGTCGTAGTTCGACGCCTTGGTCGGGATGAACCGCGACGCGCGCTGCAGGTCGAGGATCGCCTTGTCGGCCGGCCTGGCCGGATCGAGCGCGAGGAAGGCGTCGGTCAGCTTCTTCACCAGCACGGGATCCATGCCGGGGCGCACGGTCCAGTTGTAGTCGAAGAACGGCGGCGTCGTGGCGAGCACGCGCACCTTCATCGCGTTCGGGTTCTTCTCCTCGACGAGCTTGTCCAGCACCGAGGTGTTGAGCGCGCCCGCATCGGCGCGGCCGGAGGCGACGAAGGCGACGGTGGCGTCGTGCGCGCCCGAGAACGCGACGGTCTTGAAGTCGCGCTCCGGCACGATGCCCTGCTGCTGCAGGAAGAAGCGCGGCATCAGGCTGCCCGAGGTCGACGACGGCGCGCCGAACGCGAAGGTGTGGCCCTTCAGGTCGGCCACGGTCCGGATCGGGCTGTCGACCGGCACGATGAATTTGCTGGTGAACTTCTCGTCCTCGGCGCGCTGCACGATGGGCACCGCCTGGCCGTCGGTGCGCAGCCTGGCCTGCACGAAGGTGAAGCCGCCCAGCCAGGCCAGGTCGATCTTCTTCGCGGCCAGGCCCTCGACGACCGCGGCGTAGTCGGTCACCGGCGTGAACTCGACGTCCATGCCCGTCTTCGCCTTGAGGTACTCGCCCAGCGGCTTGAACTTCTTCTGCAGCTCGGAAGGCGCCTCGTCGGGAATCGCGGAGACGCGCAGCACGTTGGCCTGCGCGTGCGCGGCAGCGGCGCCGAGCAGCGCGCCGGCGCCCAGCGAGAGTGCGGCGAGCGATTGGACGAACCTGCGGCGTTGGCGGGAAATGGTCATGGAGATCCTGTAGTGATGAAGGCCGGCGACCCTCGGCGCCGGTTGGGTCGCCCATTCTGCCCGGGGAGTCGCTACAGTCGGCGTTCCCGCCGCCTCCGTACTTGCCCCATGAACGCTCCGCTCGCTGCCCCGCTCCGACTCACCAGCTTCTCGCACGGCGGCGGCTGCGGCTGCAAGATCGCGCCGGGGGTGCTGTCCGACATCCTGAGAGCCAGCGCGCCCGGCTTCCTGCCGCCGCAGCTGATGGTGGGCATCGAGACCGCCGACGACGCCGCCGTCTGGAAGTTGAACGACTCGCAGGCGCTGATCGCGACGACCGACTTCTTCATGCCCATCGTCGACGATCCGTTCGACTTCGGGCGCATCGCGGCCACCAACGCGATCAGCGACGTCTACGCGATGGGCGGCACGCCGATCATGGCGCTGGCCATCGTGGCGATGCCGATCGCGCAGTTGCCGGTCGAGGTCATCGCACGCGTGCTGGCCGGCGGCAACGCGGTCTGCGCCGACGCGGGCATCCCGATCGCGGGCGGCCACACGATCGACTCCGTCGAGCCGATCTACGGTCTCGTCGTGATGGGCCTGGTGCATCCCGACCGCGTGCGCCGCAACGCCGACGCGCGCGCCGGCGACGTCCTGGTGCTGGGCAAGCCGCTGGGCGTGGGCGTGCTGTCGGCCGCGCTGAAGAAAGGCCGGCTCGACGAGGCCGGGTACGGCCGCCTCATCGCCAACGCCACGCGCCTGAACAAGCCCGGCAGCCGGCTGGCCGAGCTGGACGGCGTGCATGCGATCACCGACGTCACCGGCTTCGGCCTGGCCGGCCACGCGCTGGAGATGGCGCGCGGTGCCGGGTTGCGCGCGCATGTCGACTGGTCGGCCGTGCCGCTGATCGCCGGCGTCGACGCCCTGGCGCGCGACGGCTTCGTCACCGGGGCCTCGGGCCGCAACTGGGCCGGCTATGGCGCCGAGGTGCGACTGAGCACGGCGCTGCCGGAGGTCGCGCGCGACCTGCTCACCGACCCGCAGACCTCGGGCGGCCTGCTCGTGGCGTGCGCGCCGGAGTCGGTGGACGAGGTGCTGGCGTGCTTCCGCGACGGCGGCTTCGAAGACGTCGCCGTCATCGGCCGCATGAGCGACGGCGCGCCGGGGCTGCAGGTCGAGGCCTGACCCACCCGACGCCCCCCCCGACGCGGGCGGTCTTGCGACCCTGCGGTGCGTGCTTTCGCACCCGGCCACCGGTCGTATTTGCGCACGAAAGGGAGCGGTTCGTGCGAAAGCACCGGTACGTGCCTGGAAGCGTGCCGTCGCGAGCCGATGGAAGCGGATCGAGGCGCCACGCCTCGGTTCGACGACAACCGCGACGACAAGACCGATGACCAGGGAATGCTTCCGGCGCCACGATGCGCCTGCTCGCCGCGCCGCGCTGCGAGCGGCCGCCCGCGCCTGCGCCGCCGCAGGCCTGCTGCTGCTCGCGACGGCCGCGTCGGCCTCCGACCTGACCAAGGCCATCGACCGGCTGGTCGTGCAGGGCTTCGAGGATCCGCAAGGCGCCGACGCCGGACTGCGCGCCCTGCAAGCCGCCACGCCGGCCACGCCCGACAACACGCGCGCCCTGCTGGTCGGCTTCGGCCTGGTCGCCGCCGACAACTACATGCCCAGCGAAGTGGCCGACACACGCAGGCCCTGCGCGCGCTGGCCGCCACGGCCGGCCCGATTGCCGAGGCCGACGCGCACCTGATCGCCGCCAACCTCGAGTTCGAGGGCCGGCAGGAGGAGAACGGCAACGTCGAGGCCCGCGCCGCGGTCGCTGGCTATTCGCCGTTCTGCGAGTCCCGGGATCCGGCCATGGCGGCGCAGTGCGACCGCTTCAACTGGTTCTACGCCCTGCTGTTCGCCGGCTACGGTGCGCACGGCGAGCGCAACGCCGGCGCCGCCGCGATCTACCTGCACACGGCGCTCGACGCCGCGCTGCAGGACGACAACCGCGCGCTCGAGATCAAGGCCACCTCGATCCTCGCGTTCCTGGCCCAGGGCGACGACGATGCAGAGCTGGCGGAGCGGCTGATCGCCCGCGCGCAGGCGCTCGCGCAGCAGGAGTCCGATCCGGCGCTGCGGGCCTACGTGAAGTCGTTCATGGCCGAGGTGCTGGACGACCGCGAGCAGTACGAGGCCAGCCGCGACGCCGTGCTCGAGGCGATCGCGATCTCGCATGCCGCCGGGCTGGCGCGCCGCGAGACCCAGTACCAGCTCTCGCTCAGCACCGCCGAGCTGCGCCTGGACCATCCCGCCGCCGCGCTCGCCGCGATCGGGCGCGCCGGGGACTTCCTCGCCAGGCACAACGAGCCCGCCCTGGATCGCGAGCGGCTGCAGGACGAGACGCTGGCGCTGCTGGCGATGGGCCGCATCGCCGATGCCAAGGTCAAGCTGCGCGAGACGCTCGCGCGCTACGACCGCGAGACCGGCCCGAACGCCCGCATCGAGGCGTTGCGCGACCTCGCGCCCGCGCTCGCGCACGCCGGCGACCGCGCCGGCGCGCTCGAGCTGTACACGCGCGAACAGCAACTGCTCAAGGCCAAGAGCGACACGCGCTACGACCGCGACATGCAGGAGGTGCAGAAGCTGATCAAGGACGAGAGCGACCGGCTGCAGGCGCGCCGCGCGCTCGAATGGGGCGGCGCGGCCGCGGTCGGCGTGCTGCTGGTGCTGGCGATCGGCTTCATCGCGCGCCGCCAGGCCGAGCGCAACCGCCAGCTCGCCATCCGCAACGACGCCCTGATGCTGCAGGTCGAACACGATCCGCTGACCGGCCTGGCCAACCGGGCGCACCTGCAGGCGCGCGTCGCCGAAGCCGGCGAGCTGTTCGAGGGCGCGCTGTTCCTGATCGACGTCGACCACTTCAAGGCCATCAACGACCGCCACGGCCACGCCGCCGGCGACGCCGTGCTCGTCGCGATCGCGCGCCGCCTCGAGGCCGTGCTGCGCGAGCGCGACCTGGTCGTGCGCTGGGGCGGCGAGGAGTTCCTGGTGATGGTCGACACGATGCCGGCGGGCGAGGCCGTCGTGCTCGCGCAGCGCCTCATGAAGGCGTTCGTCGAGCACCCGGTGATCGTCGACGGCCACGAGATCGCCGTCTCCGCGTCGATCGGCTTCGCGGTGTTCCCGCTGGTGGGCACGACGCCGGGCCACACGTTCGACACCGCCTTCGCGCTGGTCGACGCCGCGATGTACCACTCGAAGAACCAGGGCCGCGACTGCGCCACGCGCATCCACAGCATCGACGGGTCGCTGCCGCTGGAGGCCTCGTCGCTGCCGGCCACGCTGGCGCAGGCGGCCGCGGACGGACGCGCGATACTCGAGGTGCATCGCTCCGCGGAGATGGCGTCGCCGGCGTAAGGAGAAGCCCGGGAAGCCATGTCCACCGGCACCGCCGCCGCCGGCGCGCTGGAGTCCGGCCCCCCGGACCGGGAACGACGTCCGGATCCGAGCGCGCCGCGGGGCCAATAAAAAGGGGCCGCATCTCGCGGCCCTTGCCGTTTCGGCAGGCGCTCAGTGCGCCCCGCCCGCGTCCACGGACGGCGCACCCGCGATCTTCGGCGGACGGCGCGTGAACCAGATCGTGACGATCAGGAACAGGAACGTGACGGCCGAGCCGATGAAGATGTCGTCGGCGGCCCACGTGAAGGCCTGAACGTCGACCAGCCGGTTGATGCTCGCGTACGCGCCCGGCCCGGCGATGCCGGCCTGGTTCAGCGCGGTGGTCGCGCCGTTGAGCGCGCTGCCGTCCAGGCCCATCTGTTCGACCAGGCGCGCGTGGTGCAGCGTGGCGCGGTTGTCCCACAGCGTCGTCGCGATCGACGTGCCCATCGCGCCGAACATGATCCGCACGAAGTTCGACAGGCCCGCCGCGGCGGGGATGCGCTCGGGCGGCAGGCCCGCGAGCGTGATCGTCGTCAGCGGGATGAAGAAGAACGCCATCGCGCCGCCCTGGATGAACGTCGGGATCAGGATGGTGCGGAAGTCGGTCTCCGACGTGAAGTTCGCGCGCATCCACAGCACCACCGCGAACAGGATGAACGCGCCCGTGGCCATCCAGCGCGGATCCCACTTCGCCACGTTCTTGCCCACCACCGGCGTCAGCAGGATCGCGAGCACGCCCACCGGCGCCAGCGCCATGCCGGCTGCGGTCGCGGTGTAGCCCATGTACTGCTGCAGCCACAACGGCAGCAGCACCACGTTGCCGAAGAACAGGCCATAGGCGATGGCCAGCGTCCCCGCGCCGAACAGGAAGTTGCGCCGCGCGAACAGCCGGATGTCGACCACCGGGTGGGCGTCGGTGAGTTCCCACGCGACGAACACCGCGAACGCGATCACCACGATGATGGCCAGCGTGACGATGGTGCTCGAGTTGAACCAGTCGAGCTCCTTGCCCTTGTCCAGCATGATCTGCAGAGAGCCGACCCACAGCACGAGCATGGCCAGGCCGATGCCGTCGATGGGCCGCTTGACGATGGGCGTCTCGCGCTTCTTGTAGATGCTCCACGTCACGCCCGCGGCGAAGATGCCCACGGGGATGTTGATGTAGAAGATCCAGGGCCAGGTCCAGTTGTCGGTGATGTAGCCGCCCAGCAGCGGCCCGGCCACCGGCGCGACCAGCGTCGTCACCCCCCACAGCGCCAGCGCGGAGCCGGCCTTCTGCGGTGGATAGGTCGACAGCAGCAGCGTCTGCGACAGCGGGATCATCGGCCCGGCCACGAAACCCTGCAGCACGCGGAATGCGATCAGCAGCTCGATCGACGGCGCGAGGCCGCACAGGATCGACGCGATCACGAACATGATCACGCTCATCGTGAAGAGCTTGACGGCGCCGAAGCGCTGCGTCAGCCAGCCGGTGAGCGGCACCGAGATCGCGTTGGCGACGCCGAAGCTCGTGATGACCCAGGTGCCCTGCGAGATGCTGACGCCCAGGTCGCCCGAGATCGACGGCAGCGACACGTTCGCGATCGACGAGTCGAGCACGTTCATGAACGTCGCCAGCGACAGCGACAACGTGCCCATCACGAGCGCCGTGCCCTTCAGGGGCGCGAGCGCAGGTGGGCGAGCCGCCGGAGCGGGTGATGCCATGGGGAGTTCTCCGTCCGGTGGACTGCGAAGCGGCCGCCGGGTGGCGACCGGGCGGCTGTCAGGATTGCTTGTGGTGGTGGTGCTTCGTGCCTGCCGAGGCGACCTTCTGGTCGGCACCGCTGGCCGAGGCCGTCGGCGCGGAGGCGGCCTGCGGCGCGGCCGTGGCCTGCACCTTCATGCGGCCGCCGCCGTTGGCCGCGATGATGCGCGCGACCTCGGCGTCGGCATCATGCGACAGCGAGTCGAACACCGTCGTCGATGCGACCGCGCCCTGCGCCTGCGTGCGCGGCGTGTTGTCGACCGAGGTGCCGCTCTCGTCGGCCACGTTGACGGTGACGTTCATCGACAGGCCCACGCGCAGCGGGTTCTGCGCGACCTCCTTCGGATCGAGCGAGATGCGCACCGGCACGCGCTGCACGACCTTGATCCAGTTGCCGGTGGCGTTCTGCGCGGGCAGCAGCGAGAACGCCGCGCCGGTACCGGCGCCCAGGCCCTCGACCTTGCCGTGGAAGACCACGTGCTTGCCGTAGACGTCGGCTTCGAGCGTGGCGGGCTGGCCGATGCGCAGGCGCTCGAGCTGGCCTTCCTTGAAGTTGGCGTCGACCCAGGGATTGTCGAGCGTGACGACCGACATCAGCGGCACGCCGGCCGACACGCGCTGGCCGACCTGCACGCTGCGGCGCGCGACCGTGCCGGAAACCGGCGCCGGGATGTCGGCGCGCTGCACGGCGAGCCAGGCCTCGCGCACCTTGGCGGCGGCGCGCAGCACGTTCGGGTGGTCGGCGACGCTGGTGCCTTCGGTCTGCGACTGGTTGGAGTTCAGCTGCTCCCTGGCGGCGTCGAGCGCCGACTTCGCGGCGATGTACGCGCTCCTGGCAGCCGACAGCTGGTCGGTCGCATGGCTGAATTCTTCCTTGCCGACGGCGCCGCTCTGCACCAGCGGCTGGCGACGGTTGACGTCGTCCTGCGCCTTGTCGAGGTCGGCCTTGGCGCGCGTGGCGTCGGCGGCGCGAGCGTCGATCTGGGCCTGCAGGGTGGAGTTGTTGGCGAACAGGATGCGCGTCTCGCGCACCGTCTGGGCCAGCGCGGCCTCGGCCTGGTCCAGCGCGACGCGCGCGTCGGCCGGATCGAGCTTGACCAGCAGCTGGCCGGCCTTGACGAAGTCGGTGTCGTCGGCCTGGATCGCCGTGACGGTGCCGGCGGCCTGCGCCGTGATCTGCACGACGTTGGCCTGCACGTAGGCGTTGTCGGTGGACTCGGAATGGCGGCCGGTCAGCCAGTAGTAGATGCCGTAGCCGCCGCCGATCACGAGCACGGCCACCGCGATCGAGGTCAGCGCGATGCGGCGCTTCGGGTTGCCGGCCGGCTCGGTGGTGGCGGGAGCGGCGTTGTTGTTGGCAGGTGCGTTCATGATGGTCTTAGGCGGGCGTGAGGTTGTCGTTCTTGGCGGTCGCGGTCGTCGGTGCGGACGCGGCGGCAGCAGCGGGCGATGCGGTGGCGGTGCCGGCCGTCCAGCCGCCCCCGAGGGCCTTCATCAGCTGGGCCTGGACGTCGAGGGCGCGGTACTCGAGGTCGACCTCGAGGCGGCGCTCGTTGAGCATCTGGGTCTCGGAGTTCAGCACGATCAGCAGGTTGCCCAGGCCCTGGCCGTAGCGCGACTGCGAGTAATCGTAGCTGGCGGTCGAGGCTTCCAGCGCCTGGCGCTGCAGCGCCAGCTGGCGGCCGATCGAGGCCGCGGACGTGGCGGCGTCGGCCGCTTCGCGCACGGCGTCGATCACCTGCTGGTTGTAGGCCTGGATCGCGGCGTCGCGGTCGGCGCCCTTGCCCTTCAGCTGGGCGCGCAGCTGGCCGCCTTCGAAGATGGGCAGGTGCACCGCAGGGCCGAAGTTCCAGGCCTTGCTGGGCAGCTCGACGAGCTTGTCGAGGTGGATCGAATCCAGCCCGAAGCCCGCGGAGAAGTTGAGGTCCGGGTAGAACTTGGTGCGCTGGGCGGCGACTTCCTGGGTCGCAGCCTCGACGCGCGCGAGCGCCGCGGCGACGTCCGGACGTCGCGCGATCAGGTCGGCGCCGAGCACCGGCGGCTGGGCCGACGCGTGCAGCTGGTCCAGGGTGGGCGCCAGCGTGGCGAGCGAATCCATCGGCTGCGCGGTGAGCGCGGCCAGCATGTGGCGCGTCAGGTCGATCTGCTCGTCGAGCGATTCGATCTGGGCCAGGGTGTCGGGCAGCGCGCCCTCGCCCTGCTTCTGTTCGACGATGGTGTCGAGGCCGGCGCCGACACGCTGGTTGATCAGCGACAGCATCTGCTTGCGCTGGTCGTAGGTGCGCTGCACGACCACGCGCTGGCTCTCGAGGCGCGCGAGCGTGAAATACGTGCGCACGACCTGGGCCGCGATCTGCTGCGCGGCGACGTCCGCATCGGCCTGGGCGGCGCGCGCCTGGCCCAGCGCGCTTTCGAGCTCGCGCTTCTGGCCGCCGAACAGGTCGGCATCCCAAGTCAGGCCCATTGTCAGGTCGGACTGGTTGAAGATGGTGCCGGCGTACGGCGGCGGGAAGATGCCGTTCTTCGAGAGCAGCTCGCGCGAGACCGATCCGGTGAAGCCGACCTGCGGCAGTTCGCTGCCGTGCACCGCCTCGGCGACCGACTGCGCACGCGTGACGCGCGCCCGGGCCGCGCCCAGGTTCGGCGAACCGTCGAGTGCCTTGGCGACCAGCCTGTCGAGCTGGGCGTCACCGAACTGGTGCCACCACTGCGCATCGACCGCGGTCGTCTGCTGGCTGGCCGACAGGCCCAGCGAGTCCGGCGTGCGCCGGGCGACCGGCGCCGAGGGGTGGCCGAAGTCGGCGCAGCCGGCCAGCATCAGCACCGCCGCCGAGGCGACGGCCAGCGCCAGCGTGCTGGTCGACAGCACGCGCGGCATGTCGATGGTCAGGCCCCGTTGCGCGCCTTTGCGCGAGGGCTTGGCCGACGGCTGAGATTCGCCGGTCTTCGGCGTCTCGCCCGCACGGCGCGGGCATTGTTGTTGTCGATTGGCGCAAGGCATGGGAGTCTTTCAGTCCGGGGTCGCTGAATTGTTGGCAGGGGCGGCGCGCAGGGCATCGCCGTTGGCGCGCATGCGCTTGAGCATGCTCAGCAGGGCGCGCCACTCTTCCTTGGAGAAGCCGGCGAGGTGGAGGTTGAGCACCTCGGCCAGCACGGCGGGGACGACGGCGGCCACTTCGCGGCCGGCCTCGGTCAGTTCCAGGTTCACCACGCGCCGGTCCTCGCTCGAGCGCACGCGGGCGACCAGGCCCTTGGCTTCGAGGCGGTCCAGCGCGCGCGTCATCGCGCCCGGGTCGCTCTGCAGCGTGCGGGCGAGTTCGGCCACGGTGCCGCATTCGCCGTGGGCCAGCTTGAACAACGGCACCCACTGGGCGTGCGTCAGGTCGTGGTCGACCAGGCGGCGGTCGACCTGGTGCGTGATGGACCCGATGACGCCCTTGAGCACGGCCCCGACGCTCTCTTCCTGGGTGTAGCCCTCGGCAGAGTAGAAATCGGCCCGTGGGAGGGGATCGTTGGTGGATGACATGGGCAGGAATATACTTGCTTAGGCAGTCAATGCATTGACAATGATTGAATAGGCTTTAATTGTGTGGGGGAATACCCTTTGTCTCGCACAAAAAAGTCCCAAGTAACAGTCACCTCGTAGACTGGCCCCCATGACCTCAGCATCCCAACGCGCGAAGGCGGCGACCCCGCGCTCGCTGTCTGGCCTCCTTCCGTTCCTGCGACCGTATCGCTGGCGCATCGTCGCGGCGATCGTGTTCCTCGTGGCCGCGTCGCTCACCACGCTCGCGTTCCCGGTCGCGCTGCGCAAGCTCATCGACGGCGGGCTGGGCGTGTCCGCCGCGGGCGCGGCGTCGGCCGCGGCCAACGGCGAGCGCCTGATGGCCCTGCGCGACCACTTCCTCGAGCTGTTCGCCGTGGGCGTGGCGCTGGGCGTGTTCTCGGCGCTGCGCTTCTATTCGGTGACGTGGCTGGGCGAGCGCATCACCGCCGACCTGCGCAACGCCGTCTACCGCCACGTCGTCCGTCAGAGCCCCGCGTTCTTCGAGACCAACGCCACCGGCGAGGTGCTGTCGCGCCTGACCACCGACACCACGCTGGTGCAGCAGGTGGTCGGCTCCAGCCTGTCGATGGGCCTGCGCAACGCCGTGATGGGCGCCGGCGCGATGGTGATGCTGATCGTCACCAACCCGTATGTGATGACGCAGGTGCTGGGCATCCTGATCCTGGTGGTCGCGCCGACGATGGCCTTCGGCCGCCGCGTGCGCAAGCTGAGCCGGGCCAGCCAGGATCGCGTGGCCGACTCCAGCGCGATCGCCGCCGAGGTGCTCAACGCGATCCCCGTCGTGCAGAGCTACACGCAGGAAGGCCGCGAGGCGGGGCGCTTCGAGGTGTCGACGGAGAACGCGTTCGACACCGCGAAGAAGCGCACGCGCATGCGCTCGTTCCTGGTCGCCTTCATCATCAGCGCCACCTTCGGGGCGCTGCTGTGGGGCCTGTACCAGGGCACCCAGGCGGTGCTCGGCGGGCGCATCACGGCCGGCCATCTCGGCGAGACGGTGGTCTACGTGATGCTGCTGGTCAGCAGCGTGGCGGTGCTGTCCGAGGTCTACGGCGACCTGCTGCGCGCCGCGGGCGCCACCGAGCGCCTGATGGAGCTGCTGGCCGCGGTGTCGCCCGTGGTCGACCCGGCCGCGCCGCTCACGCTGCCGCCCGCGCGCTCGGGCTCCTCCGTCGAGCTGAGCCACGTGCAGTTCCACTACCCGTCGCGCCCGCAGCACGCGGCGCTGGCCGACTACTCGCTGCGCGTCAAGCCGGGCGAGACGGTGGCGCTGGTGGGCCCCAGCGGCGCGGGCAAGAGCACGGTGTTCCAGCTGTTGCTGCGCTTCTACGACACCGATGGCGGCGCGGTGACGCTCGACGGCGTCGACGTGCGCGCCACCTCGCTCCACGAGCTGCGCTCGCGCATCGGCATCGTGCCGCAGGACTCGACCGTGTTCTCGGCCAACGCGATGGAGAACATCCGCTACGGCCGGCCCGATGCCACCGACGACGAGGTGATCGCCGCCGCGCGCGCCGCGTTCGCCGACGAGTTCATCCAGCGCCTGCCCGAGGGCTACCAGACCTTCCTCGGCGAGCGCGGCGTGCGCTTGTCGGGCGGCCAGCGCCAGCGCATCGCGATCGCGCGCGCGATGCTGAAGAACCCGCCGCTGCTGCTGCTCGACGAGGCCACCAGCGCGCTCGACGCCGAGAGCGAACGCATGGTGCAGGCCGCGCTCGAGGCCGCGATGGCCGACCGCACCACGCTGGTCATCGCGCACCGGCTGGCCACCGTCCAGAAGGCCGACCGCATCATCGTGATGGAACAAGGCCGCATCATCGAAGAGGGAAACCATCAGGAATTGATGCAGCGCGACGGCCTCTACGCGAAACTTGCCAGAATGCAGTTCCACACCGACCCGCTCGAACGCTCCGCCGAGACGGCCGAACCTCAAGAAGCAGCCTGATCGCCCCCGCGCCATCCCATGACGACCCCTCCCGAAGACGTCGACGCCCTGTTCGACGCTCCCGCGCCGCCCTCGCCGGTCCTGCCGACCTCACCCCTGCCCGGCACCTCGGCCGCCGACGGCCGCAAGGAGCAGCGCGTCAAGGTGTCCTGGCCCGCGCGCGTGCAGTTGCCCAACGGCAAGGTGCTCGAGCTGCGCGTGCGCGACCTGTCGGAGAGCGGCGTCGGACTGGTGACCGACCAGAACATCCCGCCGAACTCGGTGCTGAACTTCGCGGTGGGCGTGCCGGGCCTGCACGAGGTCGGCAAGATCACGCCGGTCAGCGGCACCATCAAGACGACCTACGTCGTCGTCAAGGGCCAGGACATGATGTGCGGCGGCATGTGGGTCTCGCTGCCCGCGGAAGGCCGCGACCTGCTGGACAAGTGGATACGGCGCCTGCGCAAGTAGCCAGGCCAGGCCGCCCGCGGGCGGCCTTTTCGTTACGGGCCCCAGCGTCAGAACGTCGGCGGCGGCCCCGCCTTGCGGCTGTACGCGGCCGTGCCCGTCGCGCCCAGCACGCCGCCCACGATGAGCACGTAGCACAGCGACAGCATGCCCGTCATGCCCCGCACGGCCACCAGCCCGGCGCCGCCGACCACCAGCCCGACCGCCGCCAGCAGCGCCAACACGAGCAGCGGCGTCGCCACCCAGCGCGTGGCCGTGCCGCGCAGCGGATCCAGGTCGCTGACGACGAGCATGAACCAGCCCACCATCGTCAGCAGCGGGAACAGGATCCACAGCGACACGCCCGGCGCGTCCGCCACCAGCCCGAATGGCGCGGCGGCGAGCAGCGCGCCGGCGAGGATGCCCAATGCGGCGAGAAGGCCGCCTGCGATTGCGATCATGGTGAGTCTCCTGAGGCGAGTGCTCCAAGCATAGTCCAGGGACGCGCGGATGGGGTGGCTCGCGGCCCGTTGCGGGTATCGATAGAGGCGGATCCGAAGCGGCGAATCGGCCGCTCAAAGGGATTGAAGGCGGAGCTTGTGAGTGAGGCGCTCGTGGTCATTTGCCAGGGCTGCGAGTCAGGCGCGATGTTCATGCATTGCCGTGGCAGGTGACGCTCTTTAGTGAGAGACAGCGCCAGGTACTTTCTCATGGAGATTGCTCCAAAGCCGAAGCTCGTGGGGGCGGCAACTGCAGGGAAGGGATCGATCGTCCTGTCAGCGGCCAGGCCGCGCGGCCACTTTTCCAGCGGCGCCGCTGCTTCGGCGTGCACAGCCTGGCTCAAGGCGGCACGGCACGCGGGATTGTCGGTTCGCCGTCAAGCGCAAAGCGCTCGAGCTTTCCCTGACGCCCCGACGTCCACGGTGGCTTCGATCCCGCCGCGAACCTTGATCGAACAGCACCGCGAATGCGACCCTGCTCGCCGGACTGGCGACCCGGGCGCCATGCGAAGCTTCGGACATGTTGGTGAGCATCGTGCTCGCAGCTGGCAATCTGGAGATGCGATCATGAGAAGTCTTCCCTGCATGCTCTCGGCAATGGCGGCACTCTGCGCGCTGTCGAGCCCATCGGCGTCCGCGCTGGAAGTGCCCTCGGGACCGGGGCTGATGCGCTGCACCGTCGTGGTCAGCCGCCTGTCGAGCCCGGCCGTGGCCGACCGCATGCCGCTGCTGACCTGGGCGCAGGGCTACCTGTCGGGCATCGCGTCGGTGGCGACCGCGCTGGACGGCACGTCCGACGTCGAGGTGCCCGCCTACGACGAACTGCAGCCGCGCATCCTCGCGCTTTGCAAGGCGGAGCCGACGTCGGACCTGTTCCACGTCGCTCGCCGACTGTCGTCGGGACGCGCCCGCAGCCGCTGAACGACGCCGACCGGGCCGCTCGCGACGGACGGTCAGCGCCTGCCGCGCGACGATCCCCCTCGCCGCGCCGCCACCATCTTCGCGACGTCGATGGCACGCTAGCGCGCGGTGAGTCCCAGCAACTCGCGCACTCGCGCGGGCGACGCGATCGGACGTCCCGCGCGCTGCGCGCACTGCGCCAGCGCGGCGATCATCGGCCCGTTGCCGCTCGCGCGTTCGCCGCCGGGCAGGTAGAAGCTGTCCTCGAGACCGGTGCGCAGCATGCCGCCGAGCTCGGCCGTCTTCTGGTGCACGGGCCAGATCTCCTCGCGGCCGATCAGCGTGGCCTGCCAGACCGCGCCGGGCGCGATCCAGCGAGGCAGCAGCGCGAGCAGGTCGGCGTCGCAGGGCATGCCGGAGGCGACGCCCATCACCAGGTTGTATTCGGGCGTGCCCATCGTCGGCTTGAACATGCCCGACCTCAGGTACATGCCCACCGACCGCACGATGCCGACGTCGAAGCACTCGAACTCGGGATGCGCGCCCGCGGCCTCCATCGCGTCCAGGAACTGCTGCACCTTGGCGACCGGGTTGTCGAACACCATCGGCGGCCACGCCCAGCGACCGTCGGAGCGCAGCTTGAGGTAGTTGAGGCTGCCCGCGTTGCACGCCGCGATCTCGGGCTTCACGCGCGCGATGCACGCGACCGGGCCGCTGATGTCCTTGCCGATCACGCCCGTGGTGAGGTTGATGATCACGCCCGGGCAGGCCGCGCGGATCGCGTCGCAGACTTCGGCGGCCACCTCCGGATCCCACGACGGCAGGTGCCCCTGCCCGTCTTCCTGCCGGCGGATGTGCACGTGCATGATGGACGCGCCCGCGTTGAACGCGTCGCGCGCCTCGGCGGCCATCTGCGCCGCCGTGACGGGCACCGGATGCTGCGTCGGATCGGTGAGCACGCCCGTGAGCGCGCAGGTGAGGATCGCTTCGTTCATGTCGTCTCCTTCGCGTCGAGATCGAGCTCGACCAGCACCGCGCCCGACGCCACCGTGTCGCGCAAGGCGACGCGCACCGCGCTCACGACGCCATCGGCCGCGGCGTTGAGCCACATCTCCATCTTCATCGCCTCGACGCACACCAGCGGCTGTCCGGCCACGACGCGCTGGCCGACCTCGACGGCCACCTGCGCGACCACGCCCGCGACCGGCGCGCGCGCGACGCGGGCCGCGGCCGTCGCATCGGGCTGCGGGAACGGCGAGGGTTCCTCGAACACGTGGACGGCCGCGTCGCGCACGACGTGCACGCGCTGCCCGTCGTCGACGAGCAGGCGCCGACGACGTCGGCCATCGACGTCGACCGTGCGCCAGCCGTCGCCGTCGGCCGCCTCGAGCGTCACTTCGATGACGCGCTCGCCGACGCGCACCCGCGCGCCCTCGACCGCCAGCGCACGCGTCACGCCCGCGCAGGCGAGCGCGATGCGGCGCGAGGCCACGCTCGCGGCCACGGGGCCGCTGGTCGGCGCGTTCGCGGGCGGCTGCATGCGCAGCGCGGCGGTGACGGCCCAGTCCTCGTCGTCGGGCTCGGGCGCGATGTTGATGGGCGCGTGCTGCGCGGCCCAGTCGTCGAGGCGTCTCGTGGTGACGGCGCCGGCGACGAACTCCGGGTGGCGCGCGAGGTCGCGCAGGTAGCGGCCGTTGTTGCGCAGGCCCAGCAGCGGCGTGTCCTCCAGCGCGGCGGCGAGCCGTCGCAGCGCATCGGGGCGATCGCGGCCGTGCACGATGACCTTGGCCACCATCGCGTCGTAGAACGGCGAGACGGTGCCGCCCTCGACGATGCCGTCGTCGATGCGCGCGCCGGCACGGGACGCGCGCGCGGGGCGCCAGTACGCAATGCGTCCGGTCTGCGGCGCGAAGTTGTCGTACGGATCTTCCGCGTAGAGGCGCGCCTCGACGGCGTGGCCCGTCCAGCGGATCTCGTCCTGGCGCAGCGGCAGCGGCTCGCCCGCGGCGACGCGCAGCTGCCATTCGACGAGGTCGAGCCCGGTCACGCACTCGGTGACCGGATGCTCGACCTGCAGGCGCGTGTTCATCTCGAGGAAGTAGTGCCGGCGCTGGTCGTCGACGATGAACTCGATGGTGCCCGCGCCGACGTAGCCCACGGCCCGGGCCGCGGCGACGGCGTCGCGGCCCATGGCCTCGCGCATCGCGACGTCGACGAACGGCGACGGCGATTCCTCGATCACCTTCTGGCGCCGGCGCTGCGCGCTGCAGTCGCGCTCGCCGAGATGGATGACGTGGCCGTGCGCGTCGGCGAACACCTGGATCTCGATGTGGCGGCCGTCGGTGACCAGGCGCTCCAGCATCAGCGTGCCGTCGCCGAACGCCGACGTCGCCTCGCGCCGCGCGCCCGCGAGCGCCTCGGCGAGTTCGCTCGCGGCGTGCACCAGCCGCATGCCGCGCCCGCCGCCGCCGGCCACGGCCTTGACGAGCAGCGGATACCCCAGCAGGTCGGCCTGCCCGGCGAACGCGGCGTCCGACGGGTCTTCGCCGAGATAGCCCGGCACGCAGGGCACGCCCGCGGCCAGCATGCGGCGCTTCGCCCCGGCCTTGTCGCCCATCGCGGTGATCGCCGACGCCGGCGGGCCGATGAACACGAGGCCGGCATCGACGCAGGCCTGCGCGAAGTCGGCGCGCTCGGACAGGAAGCCGTAGCCGGGATGGATCGCGTCCGCGCCGGTGCGCAGGGCCGTGGCGACGACGGCGTCGACGCGCAGGTACGAGTCGGCCGCGGACTGGCCGCCGAGCGCGACCGCCTCGTCGGCCAGCGCGACGTGCGGCGACGCAGCGTCGGGCTCGCTGAAGACCGCGACGGTGCGATAGCCGAGCGCGCGCGCCGTGCGGATCACGCGGCAGGCGATCTCGCCGCGGTTGGCGATCAGGATCTTGGCGAAGCTCATTGCGGGGCCCACGACGGCGAACGCTTCTGCAGGAAGGCCGTCATCCCCTCGACGCCCTCGGGCCCGCGTGCGGCCTGCGCGAACAGGCGGGCGGCGTCGTCGACCAGGTCGGCGGCCGGCGTGTGCAGCGCGCGGGCCATCAGCGTTTTCGTGGCCGCGATGGCGCCGGGCGCGCAGCGCAGGATCTGCGCGAGCGTCGACTGCAGCGCGGCCTCGAGCGGCGCGCCGTCCGCATGCACTTCATGCACCAGGCCGATCGCCACCGCCTGCGCCGCGCTCAGCCTGCCGCCGGTCACCGCCAGGCGCCGCGCCTGCGACGCCCCGACGCGCTCGACCAGGAAGGCCGCGATCTGCGCCGGCACGACGCCCAGCGAGGTCTCGGGCAGGCGCAGCTGCGCGCCCTCGCCGGCCAGCGCGACATCGACGACGCAGGCCAGGCCCAGGCCGCCGCCCATCGCGGTGCCTTCGAGCACGGCGACGGTCGCAAGGCCCGTGCGCGCGAACGCGCCGCACAGCGCGCCGAAGCGGGCGTTGACGGTGGCGATCGCGTCGGTGTCGCCGGACATCTCGCGCACCCGCGCCTGGGCCATGTCCTGCAGGTCGGCACCGGCGCAGAAATGGCCGCCCGCGCCGCGCAGCACGATCGCGCGGACGTCGCCGCCGGCTTCTGCATCGGCGAGCACGCTACGCAGCTCGTCGACCATCTGCAGCGACATCGCGTTGCGCGCGGCCGGCCGATTGAGCGTCACGTGCAGCACGCCGCGATCCGCGCGCACGATCAGGGTGGTCAGTGTGGACACTGGGTTTCTCCAGGCTCGCGGGCAGCAAGGGTCACCACCCGAGCCGATCCGGGCTTCGCCGCGGCAGGCAGCGACGTGACGGACGCGAGGGACGTCATTTCGGCAGCGTGCCTTCGAGCTTGCAGATGATGCCCAGCATCACCTCGTCGGCGCCGCCGCCGATCGAGATCAGGCGCGAGTCGCGGAAAGCCTGCGAGATCGGGTTGTCGCGCGTGAAGCCCATGCCGCCCCAGTACTGCAGGCAGCTGTCGGCCACCTCGCGGCTCAGGCGCCCGCACTTGAGCTTGGCCATGGACGCAAGCTTGGTCACGTCCTTGCCCGAAATGTACTGCTCGCAGGCCTGGTACGTGAGCGCGCGCAGCGCGGCGACCTCGGTGCGCAGCTCGGCGAGGCGGAAGTGCACCACCTGGTTGTCGAGGATGCTCTTGCCGAAGGCCTTGCGTTCGCGCGTGTAGTCGACCGTCAGGTCGATCAGGCGGTCGAGGCTGCGCAGCGACGAGGCCGCGCCCCACAGGCGCTCTTCCTGGAACTGCATCATCTGGAAGGCGAAGCCCATGCCTTCCTGGCCGATCAGGTAGCGCTGCGGCACGCGCACGCCGTCGAAGAACAGCAGCGCGGTGTCGGAGGAGTCCATGCCGATCTTGTGGATCTTCTGCTTCGTGATCCCCGGCAGGTTCATCGGCACGACGATCAGGCTCTTGTTCCTGTGCACCGGGCCGTCGCTGGTATTGGCCAGCAGGCAGCACCAGTCGGCCTGCAGGCCGTTGGTGATCCACATCTTGCTGCCGTCGATGACGTAGTCGCCGCCGTCCTTGCGCGCGGTGGTCTTCAGCGCGGCGACGTCGGAGCCGCCGCCGGGCTCGCTCACCGCGACGCAGCCGAGCACGTCGCCGGCGATCGAGGGCGCGAGGAACTCGCGGCGCAGCTCGTCGGAGCCGAAGCGCGCGAGCGCGGGCGTGCACATGTCGGTGTGCACGCCGATCGACATCGGCACGCCGCCGCAGGTGCATTCGCCGAGCGCCTCGGCCATCACCATCGAGTAGCTGAAGTCGAGGCCGGCACCGCCGAACTCCTCGGGATACTTCAGGCCCAGCAGGCCGAGGTCGCCCAGCTTCTTGAGGACCTCGTGCGCCGGATATTGCTCGTCGGCCTCCCACTTCGGCACGAACGGGTTCAGCTCCTTCTGCACGAAGCGGGTGACGGTCTCGGCGAGCGCCTTGTGTTCGGTGGTGAATTTCATGGGACTTGTCTCGTTGTGTTCAAAAACGCGCCACGCCAAAGGCGTTGCCGTGAAGCCTGCGCGCCTCGGCCTCGCGCGCGAGCGCCAGCGCCAGCGCCAGCACGCGGCGCGTGTCGCGCGGGTCGACGATCCCGTCGTCCCACAGGCGCGCGGTGCCGAACAGCACGTGCGATTCGCGGTCGATGCGGTCGCGCAGCTGGTTGCCCATCGCGGCCAGCGCCTCGGCGTTGGCCGGCGTGCCGGCGCGCGCGAGCTTGGCGGCGCCGACGATCTCCATCACCTTGCCGGCCTGCGCGCCGCCCATCACCGCGGTGCGCGCGTTGGGCCAGCTGAAGATGAAGCGCGGATCGAACCCGCGGCCGCACATGCCGTAGTTGCCGGCGCCGAACGACCCGCCGATCACGAAGGTGAATTTCGGCACCCGCGCGTTGGCAACCGCCTGGATCATCTTCGCGCCGTGCTTGATCGCGCCGCCCCGCTCGGCCGCGGAGCCCACCATGTAGCCGGTGGTGTTCTGCAGGAACACGAGCGGCGTGCCGGTCTGGTCGCACAGCTGGATGAACTGGGCCGCCTTGTTGGCGCCGTTCGGCTGGATCGGCCCGTTGTTGCCGAGGATGCCGACGGCCTGGCCGTCCACGCGCGCATGGCCGCACAGCGTGTCCGCTCCGAAGCCGGGCTTGAACTCGAGGAAGTCGGAGCCGTCGACCAGGCGCGCGATGACCTCGCGCACGTCGTAGGGCTCGCGCTCGTCGGCAGGCACGATGCCCAGCAGCTCGTCGGCGCCGAACAGCGGCTCGACGCTCGTGCCGGCCGGCGGCGCGAGGTCCCATTGCAGCTTGTCCAACAGCTCGCGCGCGATCGCGATCGCGTGGGCGTCGTTCTCGCCGAGGTACTCGCCGAGGCCGGTCACCTCGGCGTGCGTCTGCGCGCCGCCGAGCTCGTCGTCGGAGACGTCCTCGCCGATCGCGGCCTTGACCAGCGGCGGTCCGGCGAGATAGATGCTCGAGCGCCCGCGCACCAGCACCACGTAGTCCGACAACCCGGGCAGGTAGGCGCCGCCGGCGGTCGACGAACCGTGCACGACGGCGATCTGCGGAATGCCCGCCGCCGACAGCCGCGCCTGGTTGGCGAAGCTGCGCCCGCCCTCGACGAACATCTCGCTCTGGTACATCAGGTTCGCGCCGCCCGACTCCACCAGGTAGATCAGCGGCAGCCTGTTCTCGAGCGCCACCTGCTGCGCGCGCAAGGCCTTGCGCAGGCCCATCGGCGAGACGGTGCCGCCCTTCAACGCGCTGTCGCTCGCCGAGATCACCACGCGCTTGCCGGCGACCAGCCCGATGCCGACGATGGAGCCGCCGCCCTGCACCGACTTGCGACCGTCGTCGTCATGCATGCCGAGTCCGGCCAGCGGCGACAGCTCCAGGAAGCCGCTGCCGCGATCGAGCAGCTGCGCGACGCGCTCGCGCGGCAGCAGCTGGCCGCGCTGCTCGAACTTCTCGCGCCTGGAGGCGCTCTCGGCGATGACCTGCTGTTCGAGCCTGCGCACCTCGGCCAGCTTCTCGGCCATGCGCGCCGCGTTGGCCGCGAACGCCGCGGACTTCCCATCGACCTTGCTGGCGATCGCGGGCATCAGGCGGCGTCCGGCTTGTCTTGCTGCAGCACGTCGGGCGTGACCGCTCGGTGAAAGCCGTCGAACGGCACCGACCTGTCGTGGTCGACCGACGGGAACAGCGGCGAGCCCAGCGACGCGCCGCCGTCGATCTGCAGCGTGACGCCCGTGATGAACGACGCCGCCGGCGACAGCAGGAACACGATGGCCGCGCTGACCTCGGCCTCGAGCCCGAGCCGGCGCAGCGGCACGTGGCGCTTCAGCTTGGGGATCATCGCCTTCATCGCGCCGCCGTAGGTGTCCATGCCGCTCGACGCGATCCAGCCCGGCGCGACCGCGTTGACGCGCACGCCGAACGACGCCCATTCGAACGACGCCGTCATCGTGAGGTTGCTCATGCCCGCGCGCGCCGCGCCCGAATGCGCCATGCCGGGCATGCCGTTGCGGAAGTCCGCCGTCATGTTGACGATGGCACCGCCGTTGGCCTGGAAGCTCTGCAGGAACAGCTCGCGCATCATCAGGAAGCCGCCGGTCAGGTTGTTGGCGACCACGGCCTCGAAGCCGCGCTTGCTGATGGCCATCATCGGCGCGGGGAACTGGCCGCCGGCGTTGTTGACCAGGCCGTGCACGACGCCTTCCCGGGCGACCACGTCGGCGACGTTGGACTTGACGGCCTCGTCGTCACGGATGTCGAACGCGCGCCAGGTGCAGCGGCCGCCGTCCTCGGCGATCTCGGCGGCCACGCGCTCGAGCTTGTCGGTGCTGCGGCCGCTGATGACGACGTCGGCGCCGAGCGCCGCCAGCTCGTGCGCCACCGCCCGGCCGATGCCCGAGCCGCCGCCGGTGACCCAGATGCGCTGGCCGGCGAACAGCCCCGCGGCGAACACGCTGCGATAGCGCGAAGCGGGAACAGCGGAGGCGGTCGAAACGGGAGAGGCTGTCGTCATGAAGACACGTTCGAGTCCGGAAATGGTGGCCCGCCGCGCAGGTGCGGTGGCACGTGCCGCATTAGGCTTCAGGGTTACGTTAACGTCAACCTCATGTCGTATCGGGAATTACTCTGATGGCTTCGTCACGTCCAGGGCATAGCATGGCCGCGATCGTCTGGCATTCCCTGCGGAGCCGACGCCCGCCATCCGGCCACCATTTGCCCTCAGGAATTCCCATGGACATCCAGACCGCCACCGAACAACTGCGCGCCAAGGTCGGCACCGACTGCGGCCTGGGCGCCGTGCTGAAGTTCGACTGCGGCGCCGACGGCGCCGTCGTGATCGACGCCACCAAGGTGCCCAACACGCTGTCCAACGACGCGTCGCTCGTGGCCGACTGCACGGTCGCGCTGACGCTGGCCACGCTGGGCGACCTGCTGTCGGGCGAGCTCGAGCCCACCACCGGCTTCATGATGGGCAAGTTCAAGGTGTCGGGCGACATGAGCGTCGCGCTGAAGCTGCAACGCATCGTCTGAGAGGTCGCTCCGTGGATCCGCAGGCTTCGAAGGCCGCGCGCGGCGTGGTGCGCGCGCAGACCGCCGACGAGGTCGTCGCCGACCATCGCAGCGACGACGCCGGCCAGCTGTACGGCATCAGCGAACTCTGCAAGGCGTTCGCGATCTCGCCGCGCGCACTCCGCTTCTACGAGGACAAGGGGCTGCTCGCGCCGCGCCGCGTCAACGGCACGCGGGTGTACACGCGGCGCGACCGGGCGCGGCTGTCGCTGATCCTGCGCGCCAAGGCCATCGGCTCGTCGCTCGCGGAGATCAAGCACTACCTCGACCTCTACGGCGCGCACGGCGAAGGCCGCACCGTGCAGATGAAGTACGTGCTAGACAAGACCACCCAGGCCATCGCCGAGCTGGAACAGAAGCGCGCGCACATCGATGCGTCGCTGGCCGAACTGCGAATCATCAACGCCACCGTCAAGCGTGGCCTCGGGAAATGACGTCATGACCGACGCACTGATCTACGACCACGTCCGCACCCCGCGCGGCAAGGGCAAGAAGGACGGCAGCCTGCACCAGGCGACGCCGGTGTGGCTGCTGCGCGGCCTGTTGCAGTCGCTGCAGCAGCGGCTCGATCTCGACACGGCCATCGTCGACGACGTCGTGCTCGGCTGCGTCACGCCGGTCGGCGAGCAAGGCGCCGATATCGCGCGCACCGCGGTGCTCGACGCCGGCTGGGCCGAGTCGGTGGCCGGCGTCACGCTGTCGCGCTTCTGCGCGTCCGGCCTGGAGGCCGTCAACCTGGCCGCGGCCAAGGTCGCGAGCGGCTTCGAGGACCTGGTCGTGGCCGGCGGCATCGAGTCGATGAGCCGCTGGACGATGGGCTCGGACGGCGGCGCGTGGTTCATGGATCCGCGCATCAACCAGGGCGTCGCGTTCATCCCGCAGGGCATCAGCGCCGACCTGATCGCGACGCGGGAAGGCTTCTCTCGCAATGATCTCGATGCCTACGCGCTGCAATCGCATCGACGCGCCGCGGCAGCGCGCGCGGAGGGTCGCTTCACCAAGTCGATCGTGCCGGTGCACGACATCGCCGGCCTGCTCATGCTCGCCGAGGACGAGACGATCCGCGCCAACGCCACCATGGAAGCGATGGGCAAGCTCGAACCGTCGTTCGCCGCGATGGGCGCGATGGGCTTCGACGCGACCGCGCTGCGCAAGTACACGACGGTCGAGAAGATCGCGCACGTGCACCACGCCGGCAACGCGTCGGGCATCGTCGATGGCGCCGCGCTGATGCTGATCGGCTCGCGCGAGGCGGGCGAGCGCGCGGGGCCGCGCGCCCGCGCGCGCATCCGCAGCGTGGCCGTCGTCGGCTCCGAGCCCACCATCATGCTCACCGGCCCGACGCCCGCGTGCCGCAAGGCGCTCGCCAAGGCCGGCCTGCAGGCGGGCGACATCGACCTGTGGGAAATCAACGAGGCCTTCGCCGCGGTGCCGATGAAGACGGCGCGCGACCTCGGCGTGGCGCTGGATCGCGTCAACGTCAACGGCGGCGCGATCGCGATGGGCCATCCGCTCGGCGCGACGGGCTGCATCATCCTCGGCACCCTGCTCGACGAACTCGAGCGCCGCGACCAGTCGCTCGGCTGCGCGACGCTGTGCGTGGGCGGCGGCATGGGCATCGCGACGGTCATCGAGAGGATCTGACAACATGAATGAAGCTCTCAGCGTCGTCGTGGATGCGGACGGCATCGCCACCGCCACGATGAACTCCCCGGGCCGTTCGATGAACGTGCTCGACGACGAACTCGCCGAACCGCTCGCGGCCCTCATCGAACGCCTGGCGACCGACGCGTCGATCAAGGGCCTGATCCTCGCCTCCGGCAAGAAGGACTTCCTCGCCGGCGCCGACGTCGACCGACTGCGCCTGCTGTCGACGGCGCAGCAGGCCTTCGACGAATCGATGCGC
Organism: uncultured beta proteobacterium; assembly: GCA_903845345.1. Taxonomy (GTDB): domain Bacteria; phylum Pseudomonadota; class Gammaproteobacteria; order Burkholderiales; family Burkholderiaceae_C; genus Scleromatobacter. Next base: position 7,526 of record CAIMXF010000287.1, on the reverse strand, counting down.
TTCAAGAAGATCCTGCGCAGGATGGAACTGGCTGGCAAGCCCGTGGTCGCGGCGATCAACGGCAAGTGCCTGGGCGGCGGCCTGGAGATCGCGATGGCCTGCCATCACCGCATCGTGCTCGACGACGGCAAGGCGCGGCTGGGCCTGCCCGAGGTCAAGCTCGGGCTGCTGCCCGGCGGCGGCGGCACGCAGCGCATGCCGCGGCTCGTCGGCATGCAGCAGGCACTGCAGTGGATGGGCGAAGGCAGCGACATCCGCGCGGCGCAGGCGTTGAAGTCGGGACTGGTCGACGAACTGGCGACTTCGGCGGACGACCTGCACGCGAAGGCGCGCGCCTGGATCCTCGCGAACCCGTCGCCCAGGCAGCCGTGGGACACGCCGAAGTTCCGCTATCCCGGCGGCGACTCGCGCACGCCGGCCGCGGCGCAGCTGTTCTCGATCGCGCCGTCCATGGTGTCGGCCAAGAGCTACGGCAACTATCCCGCGGTCACGCACATCCTGTCGTGCGTGTTCGAAGGCGGCGTCGTCGGCTTCGACGCGGCGCTGGAGATCGAGTCGCGCTACTTCGCGGCCTGCTCGGTGTCGCCCGAATCGCGCAACATGATCGGCACGCTGTGGTACCAGCTGCAGGCGATCGAGAAAGGCGCGTCGCGGCCTGCGGGCCTTCCGCCGCGGCTGGTCGGGCGCCTGGGCATCGTCGGCGCCGGCATGATGGGTGCGGGCATCGCCTACGTGGCCGCCAAGGCCGGCATCGCCGTGATGCTGCTCGACACCTCGCCCGACAACGCCGTGCGCGGCCGCCTGGTGTCGCAGGACCTGCTGGACAAGGCCGTGAAGAAGGGCCGCACGACGCCCGAGCAGCGCGACGCCATGCTCGCCCGCATCACGCCCACCGTGAACTTCGACGACCTCGCCGGCTGCGACCTGGTCGTCGAGGCCGTCTTCGAGGATCGCGCCATCAAGGCCGAGGTGACGCACCGCACCGAGGCGCTGCTGGCGCCGGACGCGGTGTTCGCGTCCAACACCTCCACGCTGCCGATCACCAGCCTCGCGCAGGCCAGCGTGCGGCCGGCGCAGTTCATCGGCCTGCACTTCTTCTCGCCGGTCGACAAGATGCCGCTGGTCGAGATCATCATGGGCCAGCAGACCGACGACGCCACGCTGGCGCTCGCGTTCGACTTCGTGCGCCAGATCGGCAAGACGCCCATCGTCGTCAACGACTCGCGCGGCTTCTACACGAGCCGCGTGTTCGCCACCTACGTGATGGAAGGCCTGGCGCTGCTCAAGGAAGGCGTGCACCCGCGCCACATCGAGGCCGCGGGCCTGCAGGCCGGCATGCCGATGCCGCCGCTGGCGCTGCAGGACGAGGTCTCGCTGACGCTGGCGCTGCACGTGGCCGACCAGACCCGCAAGGATCTTGCCGCCGAAGGCAAGCCCTACGCCGAGCATCCCGGCGAATCGGTGCTGCGCCAGATGTGCGAGCTGGGCCGCATCGGCCGCAAGGCCAACCTCGGCTTCTACGACTGGACCGACGCCGGCCGCAGCCTGTGGCCGGGCCTGGCCGAGTTGTTCCCGGTGGCCCCGCAGCAGCCCACGCAGCGCGAGCTGATCGACCGCCTGATGTTCGTGCAGGCCAACGAGGCCGCGCGCTGCGTCGAGGAAGGCGTGCTGCGCTCGGTGGCCGACGCCAACATCGGCTCGATCTTCGGCTGGGGCTTCGCGCCGTTCCAGGGCGGCGCGCTGCAGTTCATCAACGCGATGGGCGCGCGCCGCTTCGTCGCGCGCGCCACCGAGCTCGCGCAGGCGCACGGCGAGCGCTTCGCGCCGGCGCACGTGGTGGTGACGCTGGCCGGACGCAACGGCGTGTTCGAGGATTGAGGCGCCGCACGATCCGCCCATGAGAATCGCCAACCCGCCCGCCAGCGGCGTCGACGGCATCGCGCTGCGCCAGATCGAGCCGAGCGATTGCGAGGCCTGGTTCGACTACCTGCGCCTGCCCGAGGTCTTCGAGCGCACCAGCTGGAACCTGCGCTGCGTCGACGATCTCCGGGTGACGATGGAACCCTACCTGGACGACGCGCCGGCTTCATCGATGCGGATGGCCGTCGTGGATCAGTCGAGCGGGCGACTGGTCGGAACCATCGGGCTGCACACGCGTTCGGACATCAACCGCAGCGCCGAAATCGCCTACGACTTCGCGCCGAGCCATTGGGGCCGCGGACTCGCAACCCGGCTCTGCGCGACGGTCGCAGCGTGGTCGTTCGCGACGCTGAACCTGCATCGCCTGCAAGCGACCGTGCTGGTCGGCAACGAGCCGTCCGTGCGCGTGCTCGCGCGTTGCGGATTTCGCCACGAAGGCCGGCTGCGCGGCTTCCGGATGGTGCGCGGCCAGCCCGGCGACTTCGACATCTTCTCGCGCCTGGCGACCGATCCGGATCAGTCGGGAAACGCCTGAAGCAGCTCGGGCAGGTGCGGCGCATAGCCGCGCCAGCGCTCGACCGCGTGGCGGTAGATCGGCTGGCGCGCCTGCCAGGTGCTCGCGGTGACGATGGACTGACGCCGGCACGCGTCCGTGGCCGGCGCATCGGCGTCCGCCATCCCGACGAACTCGCGCACGCGCGCCAGCACGGCCTCGGGGTTCGCGACCGTGTCTTCGTAGTCGACCGCGAGCACCGGCAGGCCGGCTTGCGCGGACCAGTGCCGCATCAATCGATCGCAGTCGCGCGTGGCCAGGGCGATGTCGTCGAAGTCGCGCGCGTAGCCGTTGTCCGGGTTGCCGAAGAAGTGGCTCCAGATCGACAGCGCCGTGTCGCGCGGGCCGCGCCGGCACCAGATCACGCGCAGGTTCGGCAACAGCGCGGCGGCGGTGCCGAGGTGGCGGAAGTTCAGCGGGTTCTTGTCGACGTGCCAGCGCGCGGGCGCGTCGTCCTGGCGAAGATGCGTGCGGTACAGGCGCGCCGCCTGCGCGAGGCGATCCGGCGACGCATCGGCCTCCAGCAGCGCCGCCACCTGGGGCAGCCACGCCGATTCGTCGCGATTGCACACGCGCGGGTCGCGCCCGAGGCGCTCGGCGATCAGCGTGGTGCCGGTGCGCGGCATGCCGACGATGAACACCGGATTGAACGACGCGTCGACCTGCGCGGCGGCAACGAGCGGAGCGGCCGCGAGCTGGCGTTCGACCGAGCGCTCCCAGTCGGCGCGCGCCCAGGGGCGCGCCGTGCGCAGCAAGGCATTGCCCTCGCGCAGCGCGCGCACCGCGCCGGGCACGTCGCCGACGTCGTCGCACGCCTTGCCCAGCGCCAGCAGCGTCGCGCCGCGCGCGGGCGGCAGCAGCGCCGGATCGCGCAGCATCCGCTCGAACAACGCGAAATCGGGATGGTCCGCGTCGCCATAGCGCTGCGCCATCGACAGCAGCAGTCCGACGAAGGACTCGTTGCCGTTGACGCCGCGATCGATGGCTTCGAGCAGGCGAGCCCGGGCACGCTCGAAGTCGCCGAGCACCAGCGCGGTCCGGCCGGCCAGCGCGAGCACGCGCGCATCCGTCACGCCGGCCGTCAACGCCTCCTCGCACAGCGACTGCGCGAGCTCGTCGCGCTGGCACTGCATCGCGAACCGGGCGCAGCGCGCGACCCGCACGGCGTCGGGGAGCGCCTGGCGCGCGCAGCGCGCGACCTGCTCCGCCGCGGCGTCGTAGCGCCCCTGTTCGCGCAGCACGTGGGCCAGCGAGAACGCGACGGCCGCGTCGGCGGGATGCTTCTGCGCCAGGCCTTCCAGCACGCGCAACGCGCGCTCGCCCTCGTTCGCCAGCTGCCAGGCCTCGCCCTGGCGCATCTCGAGTTCGACGCGTCCGGGATGCCGCTGCAACGCGCGTTCGAGCAGCCGCGCGGCGAGCGCGTAGCGACCGCCGCGCACGAGCGCGTCGGCGGTCTCCTGCCAGGCCGCCACGTCCAGGCTCTTGAGCTGCGAACACAGCGCGGCGAGGCCGCCGTCCGCGGCCGTGCCGCTCGCCTGGCCCAACACCGATTGCACGAGACGCGCGGCCGTCGCGCTCGCGCTTTCCTTGCCGGGCCCGGCGTGGGGATGCCTTGCACCGTAGGGCGTCATGACGGGCATGTCGGGTCATCGATGTCGAACAGCCGTACAGCATACTTGCTTGCCGCCGGAACGGCGGCTTGACCCGACGTGCGAGCACTCCGCACCGGGGCATCGACCGAAAATCCAGGTGACATGAAACGGCTCATCCTCTTGGCGACCGCGGCCATCTTGGTCGTGTTCTGCTTCTGCAAATGGGCACTCGCGCCGACCGGCACGCCGGTGTCCGAAGAGCGCGTACAGCAGACCGCGACTTCGCCGCCGCCCGTCCACCCGTTGCAGGCACCTGCGTCGCGTCCGGCACCGGTAGCCGTCGCACGCGCGGTCACCACGCAGCCGCTCACGGACGCGCGCAGGCGGATCTTCGACTCGCCGAACCTCATGGCCACCATCGACAGGATCCACGCCAGCGGGACCGATGACGAGAAGCAATGGGCGCTCTACCTGCTGTTCGCCTGCGTGCAGCTCAATGCGCGCGCGGCCCTGCAACAGGCGGACGCCGGCAATCGGGAACAGGATCCTTCCGCCAGTTCGGCCGCTGCGGCGGCGCTCGCATCTCTGAAGAAGCAGGCCTCCGATGCGCTGGCCGCGCGGTGCGCCGGCGTGAAGGCCGTGGCTCACCTGAGCGATCGCCAGCCCCTCCAGGACGACCTTCGCGCGGCCGCGGTGGCCAATCAAAGCGTGCTGGGACGGCTCGGGGCACTCGCGTCGGACCGGGAATCTCGATGGAGCAGCGAGCAGGCAGAACTGATCACGAAGGCGCTCTACGGCGGTGATCCCGTGCTCGCGCAAGCAGCGTTCTTTGCCTTGTTGGGCGCGATGGACCCCGACTCGCCGGGCGGTCTGGACAGGTACATCGCACTCGAGACAGCGCTGGGGCCGATTTATGCTGGCGCACCCATGAGCGATTTCGAACGACTGGCGGGGTGCGCCTTGATCGGACGGTGCGATCCGGCCCATGACGGCTATCCCGTTCCGCCACCGAGTCAGGAAGTCACGCGGCTCGCTGCGAAGTATCGAGCCGCGGTCGAATCGCGGATGGACGCCAGAAGCATCCTGGCGATCCGCTGATCCCTGACCGTCGTGTGCCTCGACGGCGCGATGCATACTCTCGCCGCATCCACCCGCCTGCTCCTCGTGCCGCCGACCGCGGCGTTCCCGCCTGCCTGCGCTCCCACACTCCCATGAAGTCGCGACGCCAATTCCTCACCAAGACCCCGATCGGCCTGATGGGCGTGGCCGCCACCCTGCGCGCCCAGGACGCCCCCGCACCGCCGCCCGGTGCGCCGCCCACGTTCGGCAGCGCCCCGGCCACCGGGCCGGCCGTCTCGGCGCAGACCTTCGCCGAGAGCGAGAAGCTGATGCAGGTCACGTTGACGCCGACCCAGCGCGACGTGGCCGCCGCGAGCTGGCCCTCGGCCATGGCGCCGCTGGCGGCGCGGCGCGTCGGCCCGCACGCATTGGCGCTGCCCGATGCGCTCGCGCCGGCCTCGGTGTGGAACCCCGCGCAGGCCGTCCATGCCAGCATCCCGGCGCGCGATCGCTTCTTGCGCTCGGCCGGGCCGGTCGGTGCGCTGCCCGCGCACGACGAGGACATCGCCTACGCACCGGTCACGTCGCTCTCGCGCTGGATCGAATCGCGGGCGCTGACGTCCGAACGCCTGACGCGCCTGTATCTCGACCGCATCCACCGATTCGACCCGCGCCTGCGCGCCTTCATCACCGTCACCGCCGACCACGCGCTCGCGCGGGCCCGCCAGGCCGATGCCGAGATCGCGGCGGGACACTATCGCGGCCCGCTGCACGGCATGCCGTACGGCGTGAAGGACCTGCTCGACACCGCCGGCATCCGCACCACGTGGGGCGCCGAGCCGCTGCGCGATCGCGTGCCCGTCGCGGACGCGGCGGTCGTCGCGCGGCTCGACGCGGCTGGCGCGGTGCTGCTGGGCAAGCTGAGCCTGGGCGCGCTCGCGCTCAACGACGTCTGGTTCGGCGGCCAGACGATGAACCCGTGGCTGCCGCAGGAAGGCGCGTCCGGCTCCAGCGCCGGCCCGGGCGCGGCCACGGCGGCGGCGCTGGTCGCGTTCTCGGTCGGGAGCGAGACGGGCGGCAGCATCGTCAGCCCCAGCATGCGCTGCGGCGTGACCGGCCTGCGTCCCACGTATGGACGCGTGGCGCGCACCGGCGCGATGACGCTGTGCTGGTCGCTGGACAAGCTCGGCCCCATGACGCGCAGCGTCGAGGACGCCATGCTGGTGCTCGCCGCCATCACCGGCCCCGACGCGGGCGACGTCGCGAGCGTGCCGTCGCATCTCGACTTCACCGCCGGCGCCGCCGTCAAGGGCCTGAAGGTCGGCTACGTGCCCGCGTGGATGAACGAGGATCCGGCCACCGACGTCGATCGCGCCGCGCTCGCGATGCTGAAGTCGCTGGGCCTGGTGCCGACGGAGGTCGCGTTGCCCGACTGGCCTTACGACACGCTGGACGTGATCCTGTTCGCCGAGGCCGCGGCGGCGTTCGAGGAGTGGGTGTCCAGGGGCCTCGTCGACCAGCTGAAGATGCAGGTGCCCGACGCCTGGCCCAACACGTTCCGACAGTCGCGCTTCCTGTCGGCCGTCGACCTGGTGCAGGCCGACCGGCTGCGCCGCCAGGTGGCGCTCGAGATGGCGCGCGTGATGGCCGAGGTCGACCTGCTGCTGGTGCCGTCGCTGCGCGACGACATGCTGACGATCTCCAACCAGACCGGCCATCCGTCGCTCACGCTGCGCACGGGCTTCGTGAGCGTCGACCAGGCCCGCAGCGACTGGGCGCCCGACCCGGCGCATCCGCTGCCCCGCTTCGACCCGCCGCGCCAGGTGCCGCACGGCGTCACGCTGATCGGCCGGCTGTTCGACGAAGGCACGATCGCGCAGGTGGGCATGGCGATGGAGCGTGCCGCGGGCGTCGCGTCGCGCAGGCCGGCCGAGTTCTGAGACGAACGGGGATTTCGCGAGCGCCGGGAAGCGTCTGCCGGCCCTTCCTGGCGCGCCGGAGGGCGAGCAGGAATCGGGTCGTGATGTCACGGCCAACGCGGCTGGCGTTCAACGTGGACTGGCTCGATGAGCCGAAAAGCCCTGCCCCCCTGTTCAAGGGACGTCGTCGCAGGCTTTAGATCGCCTTAAGGACGCGGACGGGAGGCGGCTCCGAGACTGTGTGCAACGGCCGCGCTCGCGGTCGCCAAGCCCACCACCCGCATCCTCGAGGCATCCATGAAGCACGCACTTTCCTTCGGCCTGGCTTTGCTCGCGCCACTGGCCGCCCTGGCCGACCAGCCCATCAACACGGGCATCTACCTCTTCACCACCGATGTCGGCCGCGGACAGGCCGACTACGCCTCCAGCAACACCGTCACGATCTACAGCGGCGGTGGCGCGACGGAGTCCGACAACGGGCTG
>CAIMXF010000286.1 GCA_903845345.1 uncultured beta proteobacterium | reverse complement strand
TGTTCCCGCACCTGACCGTTTGGGACAACATCGCCTTCGGCCTGCGCCGCGAAGGCCTGTCCAGGGACAAGGTGGCCGAGCGCGTCGAGGCGATGCTCAAGCTCGTGCAGCTGGGCAAGTTCGGCAAGCGCAAGCCGCACCAATTGTCGGGCGGCCAGCAGCAGCGCGTCGCGCTGGCGCGCAGCCTGGCCAAGCAGCCGCAGCTGCTGCTGCTGGACGAGCCGCTCGGCGCCCTCGACAAGAAGCTGCGCGAGGAGACGCAGATCGAGCTGGTCAACATCATCCACGAGGTGGGCGTGACCTGCGTGATGGTGACGCACGACCAGGAAGAGGCGATGACGATGACCACGCGCATCGCCGTGATGAGCGAGGGCCGCTTCCTGCAGGTGGGCTCGCCGGCCGACATCTACGAGACGCCCGCCACCCGCTTCGTCGCGGACTTCATCGGCAACGTCAACCTGATGGACGGCAAGGTCACGGTCGACGAGCCCGACCACGTCGTGATCGACTGCGCGGACTGCCGCCACTACGTCGGCCACGGCATCACCGGCACGCTGGGCATGGCCGTCAGCGTCGCGCTGCGGCCCGAGAAGATCGTGCTGCAGCGGGACAGGCCGGCCGACGACTTCAACGCGGTCGCGGGCACGATCCAGGAGCTGTCGTACTTCGGCGCGAGCTCGGTCTACCGCGTCAAGCTCGCCAGCGGCCAGGTGCTGGCCGTGAGCATGGCCAACACCGAGCGCCAGCGCGACGACCAGTTCCAGCGCGGCGACACCGTCTGGGCGACGTGGTCGCCGCAGGCGCACGTGGTGCTGACGCACTGAAGGAGACGGCAGATGGAACCGACTCGCCAACATCGAAGCGGCACGCCCTGGTGGCGCGGCCGCAGCCTCGTCATCGGCATCCCGTACGGCTGGCTGCTGCTGTTCTTCCTGGCGCCGTTCATCATCGTCGCCAAGTACTCGGTCTCCGAGATGGGCGACATCCGCGTGGAGGATCTCGTCACGTACTCCGACGGCGCCGTCAAGCTGGCCGTCAAGTTCACCAACTACGTGCTGGTCGCCACCGACAGCCTGTACCGCAACGCCTACCTCGCCAGCCTGAAATACGCGCTCGTGACGACGCTGTGCTGCCTGTTCATCGGCTATCCGTTCGCCTACTTCATGGCGCGCGCCAAGGCCACGCTGCAGCCGCTGCTGCTGATGCTGGTGATGCTGCCGTTCTGGACGTCGTTCCTGCTGCGCGTCTACGCCTGGAAGGGACTGCTCGACGATGGCGGCTGGGTGGCCGACGCGATCATCGGCACGCACCTGGACACCGTGCTGTTCCAGCTCGGGCTGATCGAGACGCCCGGGCAGCTGATGCACACGACGTTCTCGCTGCTGATCGGCATGACCTACACGTACCTGCCGTTCATGATCCTGCCGCTGTACGCGAACCTGTCGAAGATGGACCTGCGCCTGCTCGAGGCCGCGTCCGACCTCGGCGCCACGCCCTGGGTCGCGTTCTGGCGCGTGACGGTGCCGCTGTCCAAGGCGGGCATCATCGCCGGCTCGATGCTCGTGTTCATTCCCTGCGTGGGCGAGTACGTGACGCCCGAGCTGCTCGGCGGACCGACCACGCTGATGATCGGCCGCGTCATCTGGGACGAGAACTTCAGCAACAACGACCCGCCGGTGGCCTCCACCATCGCGGTGGTGCTGGTGCTGCTGATCGTCGTGCCGCTGGCGCTGTTCAACCGCTACCAGGCGCAGGCCGAGGAGGCCGCCAAATGAGCCGGCGCGCCCTCTTCTCCACCGGCTTTGCCAAGGGGTTCGGCCGCACCTGGCTGGTCCTCGGCTTCCTGTTCCTCTACCTGCCGATGGTGGCGCTGGTCGTCTTCTCGTTCAACCATTCGCGCCTGCCCTCGCACTGGGGCGGCTTCTCGCTCGAGTGGTACGCGAAGCTGGCCGACGACTCGGAGATCATCAACGGACTCTGGCTGTCGTTCAAGATCGCGCTGCTGTCGGCCACCGGCTCGATCGTGCTGGGCACGATGGCCGCGTTCTCGCTCGTCAAGTACAAGCGCTTCTTCGGCCGCACGTTCTTCTCCGGCATGGTCAGCGCGCCGCTGGTGATGCCCGAGGTGATCCAGGGGCTGTCGCTGTTGCTGATGCTCGTCGCGATCCAGCACGCGATCGGCTTTCCCGAGCGCGGCCTCGTCACGATCTGGCTGGGCCACCTGATGATGGGCATGTCGTACGCGACGGTCGTCGTCAAGGCGCGGCTGCAGACGCTCAACCCGCAGCTCGAGGAAGCCGCGATGGACCTCGGCGCGCGCCCGTGGCAGGTGTTCACGCTGGTGACGCTGCCGATGATCGCGCAGTCGCTGCTGTCGGGCTGGCTGCTCACGTTCAGCCTGTCGCTGGACGACGTCGTCGTCTCGGCCTTCCTCAGCGGGCCCGGGGCGACCACGATGCCGCTGGTGATCTTCTCGCGCGCCCGCCTCGGGCTCGACCCGAGCGTCAACGCCGTGGCCACCGTGATCATCGTGGTGGTCGCCATCGGCGTGGCGCTCGCCAGCATCCTGGTCGCGCGCAACGAGCGCCGGCGCGCCGCCGAGACCAGCGCGGCCTATCGCGACGATTCCTGAAAGCCGCGGGGGCGCGCCGCATCCAGGTGCCGGCGTCCCGCGACCGTGCTCACTGGTTCATCGACTCGAAGTTACCCAAAACCCGGAGGAATCATCATGTCCAGTTCCCTCAGAAGTCTTGCGAAATGGCGTCCGGCGACGCTCGTCGTGGCGTTGCCCGTCTGGCTGATCCATGGTGCCGTGCTCGCGCAGGAGGCGCCGTCCGCGAGCCCGGCGACGCAGACCGTGACGGTCACCGGTTCCAACGTACGCCGCACCGACACCGAGACGCCCAGCCCCGTGCAGGTGATGACGGCGCAGGACATCAAGAATTCCGGCTACACCAGCGTCGGCGACGTGCTGCACAACATCACGGCCAACAACATGGGCTCGCTGTCGCAGTCCGCGCCGAGCGCCTTCGCGGCCGGCGGCAGCGGCGTCGCGCTGCGCGGCCTCACGGTGGGCGCCACGCTGGTGCTGATCGACGGCCACCGCATGGCCTCGTACCCGATGCCCGACGACGGCGAGCGCGACTTCGTCGACATCTCGTCGATCCCCATCGACGCGATCGAGCGCATCGAGGTGCTCAAGGACGGCGCGTCGGCGGTCTACGGCTCCGACGCCATCGCCGGCGTCGTCAACGTGATCCTGAAGAAACAGTTCACCGGCCTGACGATGAGCGCCGAGACCGGCATGAGCAGCCACGGCGACGGCGCGACGCAGCACGCGAGCATCACCGGCGGCATCGGCGACCTGACCAAGGACGGGCAGAACGCCTACCTGTCGGTCGAGGTGCGCCACGCCAACTCGATCCTGCTCAAGAACCGGCCATACCTGGCGCGCACCGACTGGACGCCGTACGGCGGCAACGACCTCTCGCAGGGCACGGGCGCGCTCGCCTCGCCCGGCATCCTCGCCGGCACCGGCGGCGCACCCTCGGGCGCGTCGAGCGGTTCGGGCAGCGGCACGGGCTACCTCATCGATGCCAACGGCAACAACACCTACTTCCCCGGCTGCACCCAGGCGCAGGCCGACGCCGAACAGTGCGGCTACAAGAACCCGTACCAGACGCTGTCGCCGTCGACGACCAACTTCGACGTGATGGGCCGCTACACGAAGAACCTGGCCGGCGACTGGCAGGCCAACTTCCAGGGCTCGATGCTGCGCAGCGAGGCGCACCAGGTCGGCCTGTTCAACAACGCGGCGGCCACCGGCGTGGGCATCGGCGGCAACGGCGGCGGGCTCAATCTGTTCCACTTCGGACCCGGCTCCGCGCCGACGCCCGCGTTCCCCGACAGCTTCCCGTTCGTGCTGACCGTGCCGTCGACCTATCCGGGCAACACCACCGGCGACACGGCCGCGCTCGTCTACGACTTCCGCGACATCGGCCCCCTCGAGCAGACGACGGTGACGACGTCCTACCGCGCCGTCGCCGAACTGGCCGGCTCGATCGGCGACTGGGACCTCAACGGCTCGGCCGGCTACACCCGCGCCGCCACGAAGGCGAGCTTCTATCACTACATCGACTTCCCGGCGCTGCAGGACGCGCTCAACGACGCCAGCTACCTCGTCGACGGCACCAATTCGCAGGCGGTGCTGAACACGGTCGCGCCGGGCGCCTCGTCCACGTCGACCAACGACCTGTACTTCGTCAGCGCACGCGCCGGCACCACGCTGGCCGACCTGCCGGGCGGCCCGCTGGGCCTGAGCATCGGCGCCGACTTCACGCACCGCCAGCTGCACGAACTGTTCCCGCCGTCCTTCGTCAACGGCTCGCAGGCGATCGGCATCTACTCGTTCGCCGAAGGCAAGCAGACCGTCAGCGCCGCGTATGCCGAAGTCGTCGCGCCGGTCACCAAGCAGCTCGAACTCGACGTCGCCGGCCGCGTCGACCACTACGACAACACCGGCACGTCGGCCACGCCCAAGGCCGGCTTCAAGTTCACGCCGGTGCAGGAGTTCACGCTGCGCGGCACGTTCAGCAAGGGCTTCCGCGCGCCGAATCCGGCGGAGGTCGGCGACGCCGGCTCCACGTCGGGCTTCGTGGGCAACCTGCACGATCCGGTCTACTGCCCGAACGGCGTGGTGCAGCCGAACCTGCCCGCCGGCATGCTCGACCCCTGCAACATCGCGCTGCAGGAGCTGCAGCTGTCGGCGCCGCACCTGAAGCCGGAGAAGTCGACCTCGTTCACGCTGGGCACCATCTTCGAGCCGAACAAGACGTATTCCGCGACGCTCGACTATTACCACATCACGATCCGCAACCAGATCATCTCGGTCGGGCAGCTCGGACAGACCGGCCTGGACGATGCGGCGGCCCTGGGCACGACCATCTATCGCGACTCGTCGCAGAACATCCTGTACGACACGTACCCGTTCATCAACGCGAACACGACGACGACCTCGGGCGTCGACCTCGACGTGGTCGGCAAGTACGACCTGCACGAGGCCGGCCACCTGAAGGCCGAGGTGCAGGTCAGCTACATGATCGCGTACGACCTCACCGCGCAGGGCGTGACGTACCACCTGGCCGGCACGCACGGCCCGGCGTTCGTCTCGGAAGACACCGGCACCCCGCGCACGCGCGGCGCGTTCTCGCTGACGTGGGACAAGGGTCCGTTCGAGATCGAGGGCACGGTCAACTACATCTCGCACTACAGCGTCACCGACCCGAGCGAAGGCATCCCCGACTGCGCCACCGCGCTGTCGAGCGTGTTCCCGAACGGCAACGTGCCGTCGCAGTTCTGCCACGTGGGCTCGTTCACCGAACTCAACGTCGTGGCGCGCTACAACTGGGACGACCACCTGCAGCTGCACGCCGGCGTCACCAACCTGCTCAACAAGAAGGCGCCGTACGACCTGCAGACCTTCGGCTCGCCGGGCAACGGCGCCGAGCAGGGCGGCGCGCCGTACAACCCGTCGTACCACCAGGACGGCGCGGTCGGCCCGATGATCACCGTGGGCGCGACGTACACGTTCTGACATCCGCGGCGACCCGCCGCATACTCGAGACCCCGGCGTTCGGCGACCACTCGTCGCGGCGCTCCAGTCGGGCCGGCCACGAGCCGGCCCGGCCGCTTCTTCCAGGAGACAACAATGAGCACCACCACTTCCAACTGGGGCGAGCGCGCCACCGCGCTGAAGATCGACGGCCGCATGCTGGTCGACGGCGTGCGCCGCCACACGCAGACCGGCGAGACCTTCGCCAAGCACTCGCCGATCGACGCCCGCCTGCTGGGCCCGATCGCGCGCGGCCTCGCCGCCGACGTCGACACCGCCGTGCGCTCCGCGCGCGCCGCGTTCGAGGACGGCCGCTGGGCGGGCAAGGCGCCGGCCGCGCGCAAGAAGGTGCTGCAGAAATTCGCCGAGCTGATCCTGGCCGCGAAGGAAGAACTCGCGCTGCTCGAGACGCTGGACATGGGCAAGCCCATCCAGTACTCGCTGGCGGTCGACGTGCCCGCCTGCGCGCGCTGCATCGCGTGGTATGCCGAGGCCGTCGACAAGATCTACGACGAGATCGCCCCCACGGCCGCGAGCGCGCTCGCGCTCGTCACGCGCGAGCCCATGGGCGTGATCGGCGTGATCGTGCCGTGGAACTACCCGATGATCATGGCCGCGTGGAAGCTGGGCCCGGCGCTGGCCGCCGGCAACTCGGTCGTGCTCAAGCCCAGCGAGAAGAGCCCGCTGACCGCACTGCGCCTGGCCGAGCTCGCGCTAGAGGCCGGGCTGCCGCCCGGCGTGTTCAACGTCGTGCCGGGCTACGGCCACGAGGCCGGCGAGGCGCTGGCGCTGCACATGGAGGTCGACGCGATCGGCTTCACCGGCTCGACCCGCGTGGGCCGCCGCATGTACGAGTACGCCGGCAAGTCCAACCTGAAGCGCGTCTACAACGAGCTGGGCGGCAAGTCGGCCTTCGTCGTGTTCGACGACTACGCCGACGTGGCGCGTGCCGCGAAGACGGTGTCGGGCGGCATGTTCTTCAACCAGGGCGAGTCGTGCAACGCGCCCTCGCGCGTGCTGGTGCACGACCGGGTCGCCGACGAGTTCATCGCCACGCTCAGGACCGAGGCGCCGAAGTACGCGCCGGCCGATCCGCTGGACGCGAACACCGAGATGGGCGCGCTCGTCGACGACACCCAGCTGAAGACGGTGCTCGGCTACATCGAGGCCGGCCACGCGCAGGGCGCGCGCGTGGTCAGCGGCGGCAGGCAGGTGCGGGCCGAGACCGGCGGCTACTACGTCGAGCCCACCGTGTTCGACAACGTCACCAACGACATGCGCATCGCGCAGGAAGAGATCTTCGGGCCGGTGATGGCGGTGATCCGTTTCAGGACCGAGGACGAGGCGATCGCGCTGGCCAACGGCTCCAGCTACGGCCTGCAGGCCAGCGTGTGGAGCGACAACATCAACCGCGCGCACCGCGTCGCGCGCGGCCTGCGCGCCGGCACCGTGCACGTCAACTCGTACGACGAGGACGACATCACCGTGCCGTTCGGCGGCTACAAGCAGAGCGGCAACGGGCGCGACAAGTCGCTGCACGCGTTCGACAAGTACACCGAGCTCAAGACCACCTGGATCCGCATCGACGGCCAGAAGTAGCCCGACAGTTCGTCGAAGACGTTACCTGCGGGCACACCGCGGACGACGTCGCCTCGCCTATGCTGGGCGCCGATTCCACGGCATCTCCAGACCATGACCCCATCGACTCGTGCCAGCGTGCCGCTGTTCGTCAGCGCCGCGTTCGCGGCCATCCTCGCCGGCTGCGGCGGCGGCTCGGGCGATGGCTCATCGCCGACGCCGAGCCCGACGCCGACGCCCGCACCGACGCCCGGGCCAACGCCGGCTCCGACCCCCGCTCCGACGCCTGCGCCAACACCGGCGCCAACACCGGCGCCCACGCCAGCACCGACACCGGCTCCAACGCC
>CAIMXF010000285.1 GCA_903845345.1 uncultured beta proteobacterium | reverse complement strand
CCGCCAGCGCGGCGCGCGCGGCCGCGTTCTCCGCTGCGCTCGCCAACGCCGGCAGCGGGGCCGTCGCGGTGGCGGCGTCGGGCGCGTCGGCTCCGGCGCGGCGCGCGTCGGTGGCGTGGACGCCGAGTTCGGGCGCAGGGAGGCGCAGACCATGATCGCCGTCGTCGAACGTCCCACGCTGTGGCAGCGCCTGCGTCCGGTGCTGCTCGGCTTCGATCTCACGCTGATGATCGCCGTGCTGCTGATCTGCGCGATCGGCCTGGTGACGATGTACTCGGCCGGCTACGACTACGGCACGCGCTTCACGGAGCACGCGCGCAACATGGCGCTGGCCTTCCTCGTGCTGTTCGTGGCCGCGCAGATCTCGCCGCAGAACCTGATGCGCGTGGCCGTGCCGATCTACACGATCGGCCTGGCGCTGCTGGTGGCCACCGCGCTGTTCGGCATCACCAAGAAGGGCGCGCAGCGCTGGCTCAACGTGGGCGTGCAGATCCAGCCCAGCGAGATCATGAAGCTCGCGATGCCGCTGATGCTGGCGTGGTGGTTCCAGAAGCGCGAAGGCCAGCTGCGCGCGCTCGACTTCGCCATCGCCGGGCTGATCCTGCTGGTGCCCGTGGCGCTCGTGGCCAAGCAGCCGGACCTCGGCACGGCGATCCTGATCCTGTCGGCCGGGCTTTACGTGATCTTCTTCGCCGGGCTGTCCTGGAAGCTGATCCTGCCGGTGCTGCTGCTGGCCATCATCGGCATCGTCGCGGTGGTGTGGAGCGAGGACCGCATCTGCCAGGACGAGGTCGTCTGGCCGCTGATGCGCGACTACCAGAAGCACCGCATCTGCACGCTGCTCGACCCCACCACCGACCCGCTCGGCAAGGGCTTCCACATCATCCAGGGCATGATCGCGATCGGCTCGGGCGGCGTCACGGGCAAGGGCTTCATGAGCGGCACGCAGACCCACCTCGAGTTCATTCCCGAGCGCACGACCGACTTCATCTTCGCCGCGTTCTCCGAGGAATTCGGCATGCTGGGCGCGCTGCTGTTGCTGTTCGGCTTCACGCTGCTGATCTTCCGCGGCCTGGCGATCGCGGCCGACGCGCCCTCGGTCTTCACGCGCCTGCTCGCCGGCTCGATCACGCTCAGCTTCTTCACCTACGCGTTCGTCAACATGGGCATGGTCAGCGGCATCCTGCCGGTGGTGGGCGTGCCGCTGCCGTTCGTCAGCTATGGCGGCACGGCGATGGTGACGCTGGGGCTGGGACTCGGCTTCCTGACGTCGATCGCGCGCAACCGGCGATCCGTGCAGACCTGACGTTCAGGCTGCCGGCGCGGGCTGGCAGGGGAATCGCACCACGAACAACGCGCCGGGCGTCTCGTCGCCGCCCGGCGCTACGGCGCGCGCCGCCGCGATCGACACCGTCGCCCCGTGCTTGTCCGCGATCTCCTTGACGATCGCCAGCCCCAGCCCGCTGCCGTCGACGTCGGTGCCGAGCGCGCGGTAGAACGGCTGGAACACCTGCTCGCGTTCGTCCTCCGGGATGCCGGGGCCGGTGTCCTCGACCTGCAGCACGATCACCTGGCCGTACGGATCGGGCATCAGCCGCACGGTGACGGTGCCGCCGGCGGGCGTGTATTGCAGCGCGTTGTCGACGAGGTTGCGGATCAGCTCGCGCACCAGCATCGGCTGGCCGACGATGCGCGGCGTGGCCGGGTCGACGTCGGGGCCTTCGTAGCCGAGGTCGATGCGCTTGTCCATCGCGCGCGGCACGAAGTCGCGCACCACCTCGCGCGCCAGCTTGACGATGTGCACGTCCTGCAGGCGGCGCGCCTGTTCGGTGTCTTCGGCGCGCGCCATCGCCAGCAGCTGGTTGACGAGATGTGCCGCGCTCTGGCTCGAGCGCGCGATCTGCTTGAGCGAGCGCTTGATGGACTGCGGATCGCCGCCGGCGTCGATCTCGCGCTGCGCGAGCTCGGCCTGCATGCGCAACCCGGCCAGCGGCGTCTTCATCTGGTGCGCGGCATCGGCCAGGAAGTGCTTCTGCGAGCCCATCGTCTGGTCCAGCCGCGACAGCAGGTCGTTGATCGACCGCACGAGCGGCGCGACTTCCTCGGGCACGTCGTGCTCGTCGATCGGGCTCAGGTCCTGGCTCTGGCGCCGGCGGATGCGCTGCTGCAGCAGGTTGAGCGGCGCGATGCCGCGCGCCAGGGCGAACCACACGAGCAGCACCGCCAGCGGCAGGATCACGAACTGCGGCAGGATCACGCCCTTGATGATCTCCGTGGCCAGGCGCGAGCGCTTGTCGAAGGTCTCGGCCACCTGCACCACGACCCCCGAGTTGGCGCCCGCGGGCGTGCCCACCCACAGGTAGGCGACGCGCACCGCGTCGT
>CAIMXF010000284.1 GCA_903845345.1 uncultured beta proteobacterium | reverse complement strand
GCGTCCTTGTCCTTGCGCTTGAGCGTGGCCACCGCGTTGCGCACGCGGCCCGACAAGGTCCACAGAGTGCGATGGTAGATCCAGCGGTCGTAGGCGTCGCGTTCGGCTTCGGGCTTGGTGATGGACGCGCGCGTCTCGGGCACGAAGCCGGACAGGCGATCGCTCTCCAGCTTCTCGATGACGGGCTTGAGCAGCGCGTCCTGCTGGTCGCGGATGCTCTTCGTCGCCTCTTCCCACTTGGCCTCCTGCACCAGGTACTCGGCGCGCGCCGGGCCCTCGACGGCCTTGACGTCGTCGTTCCAGCTGGCGTTCACGAAGAAGGCCTGGAACTGGTAGTACTCCTTCTGCGAGATCTTGTCGAACTTGTGGTCGTGGCACTGCGCGCAGCCGAGCGTGGTGCCCAGGAACACCGAACTGACGGTGTCGGTCAGGTCGTTGGCGACCTCCTGCTTCTTCAGGTTGAGGTCGCGCGCGTTGATCTCGTCGGGGAAGTTGCGCAGGAAGCCGGTGGCGATCAACGCCTCGTTGCGGTCGGGCCAGAGCTCGTCGCCGGCGATCTGTTCCTTGACGAACTGGTCGAACGGCTTGTCCTGGTTGAACGCGTCGATGACGTAGTCGCGATAGCGCCAGATGTTGGGGCGCGTGCCGTCGGCGTTGTAGCCGTCGGAGTCGGCGTAGCGCGTCAGGTCCAGCCACCGGCGGCCCTGGCGTTCGCCGTAGTGCGGCGAGGCGAGCAGGCGGTCGACCAGCTTCTCGTAGGCCTTGGGCGACTTGTCGTTGACGAAGGCGGCGACGTCCTCGGGCGTCGGGATCAGGCCCCACGCGTCCAGCGTCGCGCGGCGGATGAAGGTCGCGCGGTCGGCGTCGGGCGAGGGCGCGAGGCCCTTGGACTCGAGCTTGGCCAGCACGAACGCGTCGAGCGGCGTGCGCACCCAGGCCTTGGCCTTGACGGCGGGCAGCGCGGGCTTGCTCACCGGCGTGTACGCCCAGGCGCGCGCGATCGCGGCGCTGGCGGGCGTGGCGGCGGCCAGGATGCCGGCGGCCGTGGCCCCGGCAGGCAAGGGCGGATGCGCGGCCGGCAGCGCCGGCAGGCCGGGGGCGTCGGCGGCCGGCGAGCTGGCCGCCACGAACCCGAGCGAAACGAATCCGAGCGAGAGAAGTGCGGCGGTAAGTGATTTGTTCATGAGGCGACTCGGTGTCGATGAGAGAACGAACATGCCGTGGGAAGGGGCGCTTTGCGGTGGCGCCAGGACGACCCTCGTGGGGTCGCTCCGGCCGGTGGGGATAGGCGTTCCCTACGCAAATGGCGCGCCAGTTTTTCGGGGTGCCGCGAGGCCGGAAGCGATGCTTTCGAGACAACTTCGGGCCTTGCGCTGCTGTTTCGGAAGCACTGCGCCGCGGCGGCTGGTGCGACCGAAGCAGGCGGGCGTCAGAGCCGGCCGGTGAACTGGAGGCCCCAGGTGCGCGGATTTCCCGGCGTGACGCTGTTCCAGCTGCGCGCCTGCGGCGTCTTGTTGTCGAACAGGTTCTTCACGATCACGCTGACGTCGAAGCTCTTGTCGTGCCTGCCGGTGCCCACCGCGAGGTCGACCAGCGCCTGTGATCCGACGACGGCGTACCGCGACAACGAGACGTCGCTGTTGTAGCTGGTGCTGTAGGCCAGGTTGGCGCTGACGTGCGCGTCCTTGTCGGTCGTGACCGGCTGCGTGTAGTCGGCGCCCACGTTGAAGGTGAAGCGCGGCGCGCCGGCCAGCGTCTTGCCGTTGACGCTGCGATACGGCTCGGCCGGATGGACGAAGCCGGCGGCCGTGGAGGCGCCGGTGAGGTCGCCGTTCTCGACCGGTTGCGCGGAGTTCGGGAAGTCCTTGTAGACCGCCTTGTTGTACGCGCCCGAGAAGCGCAGCGTCGTGCGCGGTATGCCCGCGTAGACGCCGTCGACCTCGAGGCCGGACACGCCGACCTTGGGCGCGTTGCCGGTGGCCGACGTGTAGGCGGTCGTGTTGTTGCCCGCCGCCTGGTTGAGCGCCGTGGTGTACTGGTCGACCACCTGCACGGCCTGCTGGTAGTTGTGGATCAGCGTGTCGAAGATGTCGGCGTCGAGGACCAGCGTCTTGTCCAGCAGAGCCGACTTCAGGCCGAGTTCGAACGAGTTCGTCTTCTCCGCCGCCGCCGGCGTGGAGATGCCGTTGACGAGTTGCGCGATGCCGGCCTTCTCGCCGTGCTGGTACGACACGTAGCTGGTGACGTCGGGCGTCAGCTTGAGGCTGGGGCTGAGCACCAGCGCCGGCTGGTTAGCTCGGTAGGGCTTGGCCGCGGTGTTGCCGAACAGCACGCCGATGTTGGCCTTGCGGATCGCCTGCGCTGCCGAAACCTGCGCGAGCTCGGCTGCCGTCAGGCTGGCGTAGGTGCGTCCGGTGCCGAAGTACTTCGCGGCCGCGGCGTCGCGCAACGTCGCGTCGCTGCTGCCGAAGTTCGCGAGGTCGACGCCGTTGCCCGGATCGATCACGTAGGAGCTGCTGACGTTGGTGCGGTTCTCGTGCGTCAGCCTGGCGCCGGTGGTCAGCGTCAGGTCGCTGGTCAGGTGCCAGTTGGCTTGCGCGAACACGGCGCCGCTCTTGTTCTCGATGGTCTGCTGGCCGGCTGGCGCGTTGTAGGCCATCGAGAGGTTGGCCAGCGAGTCTTCCATCAGCAACTGGCCCGCGGGCGTCGCGTCCAGCGTCGCGTATTGCGAGTTGCTCGCGAACCAGGCGCCCGCGTCGTTGCCCCAGGCCCGCGCGTAGGTGGCCGAGATGTTGACCTTGAGGACGTAGAGCCCGGCCTGGTAGTCGACGAAGCCGCCCACCGGCGAGCTGATCCGCAACTCCTGGCTGGCCTGGTGGTAGTCGTTCCAGAAGCCGCCGGAGTTGCGATAGATGTCGAACGGCGTGCCTTCGTCGTTGACCGCGTTGAAGTGGTACGAGCGGTAGGCCGTGATCGACGTCAGCGTGTGGCCGGTCGGCAGCTTCCAGTTCAACTCGGTGCTCAGGCCGCTGCTGCCGGTGACGAGCGCATGCTGGGCGTCGTTGTCGATGCTGCCGTAGTAGTCCGCGAGGCTGTAGCCCGGGTTGTTGGTGAACCAGCTGCGCGACAGCCGCGTGGCCGCGTCGGTGGACAGCGGATTCGGTGCGCCGTCCGCATAGGTCTTGGGCGTCGGCGACGGCAGCGCGTTGCCGTTGGTCGTCTCGCCCGCGCGCGGCTGCAGGTCGCCCTCGACGCGCGCGCTGAAGTTCTCGCTGGGCGTGAACAGCAGCTGCACGCGTCCCGACACGCGATCGGTGTTGGTGTAGGTCTGGTCGCGGTCGTACGCATTGGCGCGCGCGCCTTGCTGGCGGTCGACCGAGAACGTGCCGCGCCAGGCCAGCAGGTCGTCGATGACCGGGCCGCCGATGGCCGCGACGCCCAGGATGCCGTTGTTCTTGTCGAAGGCCAGCGTGTAGTCCGCGGTCGGCGTGAACGACGGCCGCTTGTAGTTGATGGTGATGCTGCCGACGCTGGCGTTCTTGCCTTGCAGCGTGCCTTGCGGGCCGCGCGCGACCTCGACGGTGTCGACGTCCACGAAGTCGAAACTGGAGGTCAGCGCGTTGTAGGCGTAGCTGACGCCATCGACGATCACGCCGACGCTGGGATCCTGCGCCTCGGTCTGGCCGATCTTGCCGATGCCGCGGATCGACAGGCTGCTCGTGCGCTGGTTGCCCTGGTTCCACGACACGTTGGAGGCACGCTTGGCGATCGCGTCCACGCCGTACGCATCCAGCCGGGCGAGTTCCGCGCCGGTGGTGACCGACACCGAGATCGGCACGTCCTGCAGGCGCTCGATGCGGTTGCGGCTGTGCACGGTGACGGCGTCGAGCGCGGGCGCCTCGTTCGTCGCGTCCGGTGCGCTGGCCGCGGGCGCGGCGGATGACGCGCTCTGCGCCTGGGCGCTGGCCATCAACGTGAGCGCGATGACCGCGGCGGCCACGGGGGCGACGGCGAAGGGGGACTGGGCTTGTTCTTGTTGTGGTCGGCGAAGGAACGAACGGCTCACTGGAACTCCTCGATGTCGTTGGAATGAAAAGGACTCGGGGCTCTCAATGCAGCGGCTGTGCCATCGGAAATGGATAAACAAATGCGTTGCGTGATCGAACTCGCGCGCCGCCGTGCAATCGGCTTTCGAGCGCACGTTTCCGATGTGGTGGCGCGCATTCGAAGGGCGCGGCCGGATTGCTGCGCGCGCAGCACCGCGTGCGGTGTCGTGCACGGAATGCAGCGCGCGCTGCTGGCCATCGAGCGGGCGTGGACGCTCGAGCGGGGGAATGCAGCTGGCACGCTTGCTGCAGAAAGGTCGGGGTGTGCG
This sequence comes from uncultured beta proteobacterium, assembly GCA_903845345.1. GTDB lineage: Bacteria > Pseudomonadota > Gammaproteobacteria > Burkholderiales > Burkholderiaceae_C > Scleromatobacter. The sequence goes on along the minus strand of CAIMXF010000284.1, from coordinate 1,154 downwards.
TGACCCCTCGCGACACGCCCGAATCCACATTTCACTTCCAGAGAAAGCTCTCCCATGATCGCCAATCGACTGCTCATCGCCGCGCTGCTGGCCGGTGCCGCCCTGTCCTCGTCCGCCCAGGACACCTCCCCGGTCGTGTCGCCGATCCACCTCGCGGGCGGCGCGTCGGATCCGGCCGCCGTCAAGCGCGTGCAGCAGTACCTGAACGAGCCGTGGAAGTTCAAGTCGAAGCGACTGAGAAGGGACGAGGTCGATGCGCTGCTCGCCAAGCCGGATTCGGTGCTCTTCATCGACCTGCGCACGCCGGCCGAGTTCATCCAGTACGGCAGCTTCCCCGTGTTCCTCAGCGTGCAGAACAAGGATCTCGAGAAGCAGCTGGCCTACCTCCCGCGCGACCGCCAGATCGTGACGGTCTCGAACCACTCGCAGCGCGCCGGCGCGGCCGCGGACCTGCTGGCCTCCAAGGGCTTCAACGTGATCGGCGCGACCGGCGCCGAGGAGTACGAGGTCGAGGGCGGCACCGCGGTCGCCCACCTGGTGCCGCGCGCGCCGCGCGTGGCGGGTGCGGCCTCCGGCGCGGCGTCGACGCCGCGTTCATGATCCGCGGAGCCGCGCCATGACCACGCCCGAGCTGCTGTCCGACTTCGGCGCCGCCGATGGCGCCGGCGACCTCGCGCCCGCCTCACGCGCGGGCGCGCGCCGCTTCCTGTTGTGGGACCTGCCGCTGCGGGTATTCCACTGGTCGCTGGTCGCCGCCGTCACCGCCGCGGTGGTGACCGGCGAGCTCGGCGGCGCCTGGATGCCGTGGCACGGGCGCGCGGGGCTGGGCATCGTCGGCCTGCTCGTGTTCCGCATCGTGTGGGGCATCGTGGGCTCGGCGACGTCGCGCTTCACGCAATTCGCGCCGACGCCCTCGCGCGTGCTGGCCTACCTGCGCGGGCGCTGGCGCGGCGTCGGCCACAACCCGCTTGGCGCGCTGTCGGTGTTCGCGCTGCTCGCGTTGCTGTCGGCGCAGGCCGCCACCGGCCTGTTCGGCAACGACGACATCGCGTTCGCCGGCCCGCTCAACCACCTGGTCGACGACGGCTTCGGCGCGCGCGCGACCGGTTGGCACCGGCTGCTCGCCGACGGCCTGTTCGGGCTGCTGGCGCTGC
>CAIMXF010000283.1 GCA_903845345.1 uncultured beta proteobacterium | reverse complement strand
TCCTTCAGGCGTTGCAGCGCCAGCACGTCCTTGGTCAGGTCGACGCCCTGTTCCTTCTTGAACTCGGAGACGATGAAGTCGATGATGCGCTGGTCGAAGTCCTCGCCGCCCAGGAACGTGTCGCCGTTGGTGGACAGCACTTCGAACTGCATCTCGCCGTCGACGTCGGCGATCTCGATGATCGAGATGTCGAACGTGCCGCCGCCCAGGTCATAGACGGCGATCTTGCGGTCGCCCTTGCCGTGCTTGTCGAGGCCGAACGCGAGCGCCGCGGCGGTCGGTTCGTTGATGATGCGCTTGACGTCCAGGCCCGCGATGCGGCCGGCGTCCTTGGTGGCCTGGCGCTGGCTGTCGTTGAAGTAGGCCGGCACCGTGATGACCGCCTCGGTCACTTCCTCGCCGAGGTAGTCCTCGGCCGTCTTCTTCATCTTGCGCAGGACTTCGGCGCTGACCTGCTGCGGCGCGAGCTTCTTGCCGCGCACGCCCACCCACGCGTCGCCGTTGTCGGCCGCGATGATGGAGTAGGGCATCAGGTTGATGTCCTTCTGCACTTCCTTCTCGGTGAACTTGCGACCGATCAGGCGCTTGACCGCGTACAGGGTGTTCTTCGGATTGGTGACCGACTGGCGCTTGGCGGACGCGCCGACCAGCACCTCGCCGTCTTCCTGGTAGGCGATGATCGACGGCGTGGTACGCGCACCTTCCGAGTTCTCGATCACCTTGGTGGTGTTGCCTTCCATGACGGACACGCACGAATTCGTGGTGCCCAGGTCAATGCCGATGATTCGTCCCATTTGGATTCTCCTGCGAAGCTTGTTGAAGCTGGATTTGGTGTTGTGATCGAGATGCGGCTGGCGCTGTCTTATTCAAGGGCGAAATGCGTGATTTGCCGCGTTTCGCCCCCGGAATGCGCGTCCGGAGCCGTCTTCTCAGTCATTTCGGCGCGGCGACGGTGACGAGCGCCGGGCGCAGCACGCGGTCGGCGATCAGGTAGCCCTTCTGCAGCACGGCGACGACCGTGTTGGCTTCCTGCTCGGCCGGCACCATCGAGATCGCCTGGTGCTGGTGCGGGTCGAACTTGGTGCCCGCGGGCGGCGCGATCTGGCTGACCTTGTTGCGTTCCAGCGCGGCGACCAGCTGGCGCAGCGTGGCGTGCACGCCTTCGAGCACCTGCTCCACGGCGGCGCCCGGCGTCGCGATGGCGGCCTCGAGGCTGTCCTTGACGGGCAGCAGGCTGTCGGCGAAGCCCTCGATGGCGTACTTGCGCGCCTTGGCCACTTCCTCGTCGGCACGGCGGCGCGCGTTCTCCGTCTCGGCCTTGGCGCGCAGGTGCGAATCGGTCAGCTCGGCCACCTTGGCCTCGAGCTCGGCGATGCGGGCGGCGTCGCCACCGAGATTCACGTCCTGGTTGGCGGCGCCGTTCTCGACCGGCGATTGCAGCGGAGCTTGCGGGTTTTGTTCTTCCGGATTCATGGTCTTTGTCGGGTTGAGCGATCGCGTTGCGCGAGGACGTGGAGGCGGCTCCCCTGGTTTCAAGAGGCCGCGCGAAACTTTTTTGCCGGAGGCACTCTCCGGCGGCGAACAGGCCTACTCGTCGTCGACCGAGGCGCTCCAGCGCTGCCAGTCGACGAGGTCGCGGCGGTCGCGCTTGGTCGGGCGTCCGAGTTCCTGCGCATTGGCCGGTTCGACGCCGAACCTGCGCGCCTCCACGGCCTGCTGCTGCGCCCGGATGCTCGCTTCGGTCTCCTGGTAGAGCGTGCGGGCGACCGTTGCCGGCCCCCGCATCGCCCCCAGGCCCAGGACCAGCAATTCACGGACCGAGCCGGGCTGGCGGATCTCGATCAGGTCGTTGACGCGCACCGAACGCGCCGGCTTGGCCGCCTGGCCGTTGACGTGCACGCGACCCTTCTCGACCTCGTCGGCCGCCAGTCCGCGCGTCTTGAAGAAGCGCGCCACCCACAGCCACTTGTCGAGCCGCATGTCGGCGGCGGTGGCAGGAGCTTCGGACGGCTGGGCGTGGCGGGACATCGGTCATTCGGAGGCACCGTGCGCGATCGCGCGGGCCTTGCGGGCTTGTTGTTCAGCCTTCGAGATGGGGGTGGTGTCCCAGCCCTGCAAGTGGCGCAGCGCCACGCCCGACATCGCCTGCATGCCTTCGGGGCTGTTGTTGAGGCAGGGAATGTAGTGGAAGGTCTTGCCGCCGGCCGACAGGAAGGCCGCGCGCGCCTCGATGGCGATCTCTTCCAGCGTCTCGAGACAGTCGGCCGCGAAGCCGGGGCAGATCACGTCGACGCCCTCGACGCCGCCCTTGGCCAGCGCCGTGAGCGTGGGCTCGGTGTAGGGCTGCAGCCATTCGGCGCGGCCGAAGCGGCTCTGGAACGTCACGCGCCAGTCGCCGTCCTCCAGCTGCAGCTTCTCGGCCAGCAGCCGGCCCGTCTTCAGGCATTCGCAGTGGTACGGATCGCCGAGCAGCAGCGTGCGCTTGGGCATGCCGTGGAAGCTCATCACCAGCTTGCGGCCGCGGCCCTCGCGCTGCCAGTGCTTGCGCACCTGCGCGGCGAGCGCCTCGATGTAGCCGGGGTCGTCGTGATAGTGGTTGACGAAACGCAGCTCGGGCACGCGGCGGGTGCGCTTGACCCAGTCGGCGACGTCGTCGAGCACGCTGGCAGTGGTGGCCGCCGAATACTGCGGGTAGGCCGGGAACACGAGGATGCGCGTGGCGCCGTCGGCGCACAGCGCGTCGAGTTCGGTGGCGATCGCCGGCTGCCCGTAGCGCATGGCCCAGCGCACCTCGACCAGCGGCCCGCGCTCGCCGACGTAGCTGCGCAGCATGTTGGCCTGGCGCGCCGTCCACACCGCGAGGGGCGATCCCTCGCGCAGCCACACCTTCTGGTACTTGCGCGCCGATTGCGCGGGTCGCAGCCGCAGGATCACGCCGTGCAGGATCAGCCACCATAGGGCGCGCGGAATCTCGACCACGCGCGGGTCGGACAGGAACTGCGCCAGATAGCGCCGCAGCGCAGGCGTGGTGGGCGCGTCGGGGGTGCCCAGGTTGACCAGCAGCACGCCCACCTTCTCGGCACGGTCGTGCGCGTGCTCGCGCGGTTGGTCGCTCATCGCCGCGACGGATACGGGGCAGGGCTGAGCAGGTCGTACTCGTCGTCGCGGCGGATCGGCGCGTGCAGCACCTCGAACTGCATCGCGGCGACACCCGGATCCTCCGGCGAGCCGCTGAGACCGACCTCGCCGCTGCCGTGCAGCGTGCAGCTGCCGCGGCGCAGGCTCACGACCTCGTCCTCGCTGGAGAAGCGCACGAAGGTGCCGTTGATGCTGAGGTCGGACAGCTGGAACGTGGCGCCGATCCAGTCGATGCGGCAGTGCGCGCGCGACACGCGGGCATCGTCGACCTGCATGTCGGAGGCCGCCGCACGGCCGATCACGACGGGCATGTTCACCGCCGTGAAGCGCTTGACCTTGTTGCCCCAGGTCAGGATGACGGCTTCGGGACCGACGAGGCCCATGCCCGGGCCGCCGCCCACCAGCGTGGGTGCGGTGTCCATGCCGCGGCGCGACAGCAGGTGCACCTCGACCGGCTCGACGCGCCCGCGCAGGCGCACGAGGTCGAGGCTGCGGAACATGTCGCGCGAGTCGAGGGGGAGGGCCTTGAGCACCTCGACCGTGACCAGCGTCTCGTTGTCTCCGGCGTGGTCGAGCAGGCGGGCGGCCACGTTGACGGCGTCGCCGAAATAGTCGCCGCTGACCTCCACCGTCTCGCCCAGCGCGATGCAGACCTGCAACTGGAGACGCGCCTCCGTGAAGCCGGTCAGCGCATCGCGCCGCCGCATCACGATGTCGATCTCCTCGTGCATCTGGTCGGCGGCCTCGACGGCCTGCGCGGCTGTCGGGAACACGGCCATGAGGCCGTCGCCCAGCGTCTTGACGACGACGCCGCCGGTGGCCGGCACGCGGCGCGAGATCGCGTCGACCGTCTCCGTGACGATCTGGGACGCGTCGGTGTTGCCGAGCAGTTCGTACAGCGCCGTGCTGCCCCGAAGGTCGGCGAAGACGACGGCACGACGCTGGATGGCGGACATGCGGGCGGCCTCCTTCTCAGGCCGACGCCCGGCCGTCCGGAGCAGCCTGAGCGCCCCTCGGGGGCAGGGAGCGAAGCGACCTGGGGGCTGTCATGTCTGCTGTTTAAAGGTTGTCCAGATAAGTGCGCAGCTTGTCCGAACGGCTCGGGTGCTTGAGCTTGCGGATCGCCTTCGCCTCGATCTGGCGGATGCGCTCGCGCGTGACGTCGAACTGCTTGCCCACTTCTTCCAGCGTATGGTCGGTGGACATCTCGATGCCGAAGCGCATGCGCAGCACCTTGGCTTCGCGCGGCGTCAGGCTGTCGAGGATGTCCTTGACGACGTCGCGCAGGCCGGCGTGCATCGCGGCTTCCACCGGCGCGAGGTTGTTGGTGTCCTCGATGAAGTCGCCCAGGTGGGAGTCGTCATCGTCCCCGATCGGCGTTTCCATGGAGATCGGCTCTTTGGCGATCTTCATGATCTTGCGGATCTTGTCTTCCGGCATCTCCATCTTCTCGGCGAGCGTCGGCGCGTCCGGCTCGAAGCCGAATTCCTGCAGATGCTGG
>CAIMXF010000282.1 GCA_903845345.1 uncultured beta proteobacterium | reverse complement strand
TTCATGGGCTACCTGCTGCCCTGGGGCCAGATGTCGTACTGGGGCGCGCAGGTGATCGTCAACCTGTTCTCCGCGATCTCGTTCATCGGCCCCGATCTCTCGCTGATGATCCGCGGCGACTACGTGGTGTCCGACGCCACGCTCAACCGCTTCTTCAGCTTCCACGTGATCGCGATCCCGCTGATCCTGCTGGGCCTGGTGGTCGCGCACATCATCGCGCTGCACGAAGTCGGCTCCAACAATCCCGACGGCATCGAGATCAAGAAGGACAAGGACGCGAACGGCATCCCGCTGGACGGCATCCCGTTCCATCCGTACTACACGGTGCACGACCTGATGGGCGTGGTCGGCTTCCTCGTCCTGTTCAGCGCGGTCGTGTTCTTCGCGCCGGAGATGGGCGGCTACTTCCTCGAGGCCAACAACTTCATCCCGGCCGACTCGCTGAAGACGCCGCCGCACATCGCGCCGGTCTGGTACTTCACGCCGTTCTACTCGATGCTGCGCGCCACCACCGACGACATGCTCAAGGTGTTCGACGTCCTGGTCGTCGTCGCCGCGCTGCTCGCAGTGTGGAAGGGCAGGTTCGGCAGCGCTGGCAAGGCGGCGATCGTCGTCGCCTCACTGGTCGTCCTGATCGGCTTCGGTGCCTTCAAGGGCACCAACATCCCGCTGCTGGCGGGCTGCGACGCCAAGTTCTGGGGCGTGCTCGTGATGGGCGGCTCCGTCGTGATCCTGTTCTTCATGCCTTGGCTGGACCAGAGCCCCGTGAAGTCGATCCGCTACCGGCCGGGCTGGCACAAGGCGGTCTACGGCGTGTTCGTCGTCACCTTCCTGATCCTGGGCTACCTCGGCATCGAGCCGCCGGATCCCGTCAAGACCGCCATCTCGCAGGTCGGCACCGTGATTTACTTCGGCTTCTTCCTGCTGATGCCGTGGTGGAGCCAGATGGGCACGTTCAAGCCCGTGCCGGATCGCGTCGTCTTCCACGCGCATTGATCGCCATGAAGAAAGTCACCCTCATGAAGCGTTTCATCGCCAGTCTTTTCGTGGCGCTCTCTTTCTGCGGCGCAGCATCCGCCCAGGAAGGCGGCCCCGCCTGGGACAAGTTCCCGACCGAGCGGCTGACCGACCAGGCCGCGTTGCAGCACGGTGCGAAGCTGTTCGTCAACTACTGCCTCAACTGCCACCAGGCGGCGTACATGCGCTACAACCGCCTGCGCGACATCGGCCTCACCGACGATCAGATAAAATCCAACCTGCTGTTCGCCGGCGACAAGGTGGGCGACCTGATGAAGACCTCCCTGGATCCGAAGGATGCCAAGGCCTTCTTCGGGATCGTCCCGCCCGACCTGTCGGTGATCACCCGCTCGCGCTCCGGTGCCAAGGGATCCGGTGCGGATTACGTCTATACGTACCTCAGGTCCTTCTATCGGGACGAGACGAGGCCCACGGGATGGAATAATCGCGTTTTCCCGAACGTCGGCATGCCGCACGTGCTGTGGGAGCTCCAGGGCACCCAGCGCGCGGTTTATGAGGACGAGAAGGGAGAGGGCGGGCAGGTCGAGCACGTGCTCAAGGGTCTCAAGCTGGAGACCCCGGGTACGCGCAGCCCAGCCGATTACAACGCCGACGTCGCGGATCTCGTTGCCTACCTGCAATGGATGAGCGAACCGGCGCAGGGTTTCCGTGTGAGGCTGGGCGTCTGGGTGCTCGTCTTCCTTGGCATCTTCTGGGTTTTCTGTTGGCGGCTGAATGCGGCGTACTGGAAAGACGTGAAATAGCGTCTTTCGCGCCTGCCCTGAAGTTCTTCCGACCGGCTTGCCGGTCGACTGTTTTTTGACGACTTGATTTTTCGACGGAGCCCCCCGCCATGATGGTGCTGTATTCAGGAACCACCGACCCGTACTCGCACCGCTGCCGCTTCGTGCTGTTCGAAAAAGGGATGGATTTCGAGATCCGCGATGTCGACCTGTTCGCGAAGCCCGAGGACATCGCCCTGATGAACCCGTACAACGAGGTGCCCATCCTCGT